>NZ_JAANBD010000027.1:300000-555672 GCF_011089885.1 Thioalkalivibrio sp. XN279
CAGCGCCGCATCCGTCGCCAGCGCGGCCGCGCGCGCAGCCTCGGGGTCGTCGTCGGCCAGCGCCTGCACCAGCGCAAACTGGGCGGTCACGAGGCGGCCGATCTCGCGCTGGAAGCTCTCCGGTGCCGGCCCCACGTCCGCAGCCTGGTCGGCATGCCCTGCATGCTCCGTCGCGGTCGCTGCCGCCTCGTGCCCTGCGTGCTGCGCCTCCTCCTGCGCATGACCGTGCGCATGGCCCGGCGCCGCGCCGCCCTCAGGCCGCATCATGCTGGGCCGCCCGCGGATCTGCAGCTCGGCGTCGATCTTGAAGGCGCCCTGGCTCACCACCAGCTCACCCTCGCTCAGTCCGGCACGGACGACGTACCAGTCGCCCGCACGGGCCCCGAGCTCGACCTGCCTGGCCTCGAAAGTCGGACGCTCGGCGCCCGGCTGCTGCACATACACCAGCGCGCGCTTGCCGGTCAGGAGCGGTGCCGAGGCAGGTATGAGCAGGGATTCCTCGGCCTCCGCCACCCCGGCAACCGTGGCGCCGGCCGTGACGACACCGCGCACGAACATGCCCGGCTTCAGGCGCCCGTCGGGGTTGGGCACCTCGACCCGGACCTGTGCCGTGCGCTTGCGCGGATCCAGGACAGGATCGATGAACGCGACGTGGCCCGCGAAGGCATCGCCGGGATAAGCCTCGCTGGTCAGGCGGACCGGCTGCCCGGCCTTGAGCCAGCGTAGCTCGGACTCATAGACTTCGAGCTGCGCCCACAGCACGGAGAGATCCGCCAGCCGGTAAATCGGTGCGCCGGTGTCGACGTAGTCTCCGACCGCCACCATGCGCTCCAGTACCACGCCGCTCACCGGGGCCGGCACCGTGACGTGGTCCTCCACTTGCTCGCGCCGCTCCAGGGCCGCCACCTGCGCCGCGTCCAGGCCGAGCAGCCGCAGGCGATCACGCGCCGCCTCCACCGTGAGGCGCGTCGCTTCGCGCACCACGCCGATGCCCTCCTGCTCGAGTTCGCGCGCCGCCCGGATGGCGTGGAGCAATTCCTCCTGCGCTGCGATCAGACGGGGACTGAAGACTCGCGCCATGGGCTGGCCGGCCTCGACCTCGACACCGGTGAAATCGACGTACAGCCAGTCGATGCGCCCGGGAATCCAGGCCGAGATGGTGCGCAGGCGCGTCTCGTCCCGCTCCAGCATGCCGAACAGCGCGATCGGGACCTGCGCCGAACCGCGTGCCACCGGCGTCACCTCCACCCGCATCAGGGCCGCGGACCGGGGCGAGACGCTCAGCGTCGGCAGGTCGGTGTCCGCGCCGGCGCTTTCCTCTTCCGTCGGCACCGGGATCAGGTCCATGCCGCAGATGGGGCATTTTTCATCCGGGTCGGTGGAGCGCACCTGAGGATGCATGGAGCAGGTGTACACGGCGCCGCCCGAGCTGGTGCCCGTGTCCGCGGCCGTCTCGACCCCGCTGGCGCTCACCGCCGCGTCGTCATCCCCGGAGAACAAGGCCGCGATGCCGAACCCCCCCAGCAGGCCGGCCACCAGCAGCAGCGGATAGAGAAGCTTTCTGAAACTCAGGGCCATCGTTCAATCCTCCTGGTCCGAAGCGAGACCCGGGTCGCCCGCCAGGGCTCTCACCCGGGCCGCGGCCACGGCCCGGTCAGCGGCCGCGCGTTCGCGCTCGAGCTCGAACTCGAGCAGGCTGCGCTGGCTGTCTATGAGATCCATGAAGCTTGCGTTGCCGGCACGGTATGCGGCCTCGGTAGCCTCCAGTGCATGGCGGGCCTTCGGCACCAGCGTGCCGCGGTACAGCCGCAACTTGCGCTCACCCTCGCGGTAGGCGAACAGCGCCGCCTGGAGTTCGGACTCGACCGCCAGTTCGCGCGCCCGCGCATCGCGGTCCGCAGCATGCAGGCGCGACCGCGCTTCATTCATTTCAGCGTCGAGACGCCCGCGCCGGATCGGCAGGTTCACGGAGATCATGCCGACCAGCATGTCGGCGCCGCCGCCATCCATCGCCGCCATGCGGCCGCTGCCCTCGCGCGCATATTCGAGGCCGAGACGGACATCGGGGTAATAGGCCTTTTCCGCCAGCGCCACGCCATGGCGTTCGCGCTCGATCTCGTGGCGCGCCGCCTGCAGCTGCGGGTTCCACTCGCGCGCCAGGGCCAGCCATGCCGCATCGTCGCGCTCCGGCAGCACGGCCACCGGCTGGCGGGACGGCGCGGCAGGTTCCGGCAGCCGGGCGTGGGCGGGACGGCCCAGCAAGGCGTTGAGCCGGGCCGCACGAGGTCCCAGCTGGTCCAGCAGGGAGCGCAGCCGGTCGTCCAGCCGCCCCATCTCCACCTGCGCCCGGCTGACGTCCGCCTGGCTGCCGGCATCCGCCCGGTACAGTGCGCGCGCGACGGCCTCGAGGCGCATGACCAGGTCCCGGTTGGCGCGCGCCGTACCTGCTGCCTCGTGCACCCAGGCGTATTCGAACCAGGCCGCCGTGACCTGCTCCGCCAGTGCCAGTCGCAGCGCCTCGTAGCGGCGCCGTTCCGCATGCGCGCCCTCGGCCGCGGCATCGGCGCGCAAGCCCCGCTTGCCGAACCAGGGGAAAGCCTGCGACACGGAATAGCGCTCACCCATGTAATCGGTGCCGGCATCGACCTGGTCCAGCACCACGCCCAGCCCGAGCTGGGGATCGGGCAGCGCTCCCGCCTGCGGCACCTCCTGCTCCGCTGCCTGCCAGCGATGCAGCGCCGCCTCCAGCTGCGGGTTGTGCGCCTCGGCGTAGGCGATCAGCTCATCCAGCCCGGCCTCCTGGCCCGGGCCGGTCGCCTCGTCGGCCGCAGTTACGGCAGACGCCAACAGGCAAAGAAGCACGGCCAGCCGGGGACACAGGGCCGGGCCGGACGCATGGATGCGACAATTGCGGCCGGATGCGGCCGCGCGGAAAAACGACATGAAACACCTCCGTGGACTCGAGAAGAACGACTCGAATCGAAGGTGCTAATCGTTGAGGACGCAGTGCCTCAGGTGCAGGCGCGGCCCACCCGGGTCGGGTGGAGCGCGGACCAGGTAGGTCTCCGGCCCCTGCTGGACGACAGGCAGGGCGACCGCGGCGAGCGCCAGCGGCGGCAGCGCCACCAGCTCGACTTCGACCTTGGGCGCCGCAGGTGAGCGGCCGTCGAAGTCGTAGCCCTCGATGTAGCTGCAGCTGCCCGTGCCGTCCGGCTCATGGCACGGCGGCGGCGGGTCGGGGCAATGGGGACAGTCCCCGCCGGCAAGCATTTCCGCGGCCATCAGGCACGGGGCCACGGCCATGCTGGCCCACACCGCCACGAACAACGTGGCGGCAAAACCGGCAATACCGCGACTGTGGCGACGAAGTGACTTCATGCTGCGCTCAGACCCAGAAGCAGCAAGACTAGTTCCGCGGCCTGCGCTTGTGCAAGCCGGCAGGCGTCGCACTGTGCGCCGCGTCACGCCCGGCGCCGTGCGGTGAGCGGTGAATCAGTGTCCCATGCGACGCAGCGCGGCGATGCGCTCGTCCAGCGGCGGATGGGTCATGAACAGGCGCTTCAGGCCGGAGGCACGGTGCCCGGAGATGCCGAAGGCCGAGAGCTGGTCCGGCAGCGCGGCGTTGTGCCCCTGCTTCAGTTTCTCCAGCGCCGAGATCATTTTCTCCCGTCCCGCCAGGCGCGCGCCGCCCGCGTCGGCACGGAACTCGCGCTGGCGCGAGAACCACATCACGATCATGCTGGCGAGAATGCCCAGCACCAGCTGCGCGACGATGGTCACGATCCAGAAGCCGGGCCCGTGACCGCGCTCGGTGCGGAACACCAGGCGGTCCACGAGGTGGCCGATGACGCGCGAGAAGAAAATGACGAAGGTGTTCACCACGCCCTGGATCAGGGTGAGGGTGACCATGTCGCCGTTGGCCACGTGGCTGACTTCGTGCGCCAGCACCGCCTCGACCTCTTCGCGCCGCATGTTGTGCAGCAGGCCGGTGCTGACGGCCACCAGCGCGTGGTCACGCCGCGCACCCGTGGCGAAGGCGTTCGGCTCCGGGGCATCGTAGATCGCCACCTCGGGCATGCCGATCCCGGCCTCGCGCGCCTGGCGGCGCACCGTCTCGAACAGCCAGGTCTCGACCTGGTTGGAGGGCTGCGTGATGACCTTGGCGCCGGTCATGCGCTTGGCGCTCCACTTGGAGATGGCCAGCGAGATGAAAGAACCACCGAAACCGAAGATCGCGGCGAACACCAACAGCTGGCCGAGGTCGAGGTCGACGCCCTGCTGGTCGAGGATGCCCTCGAAACCGATCAGGCTGAGCACGATCGACATCACCAGCAACACGGCGATGTTGGTGGCCAGGAACAGGAAGATGCGCTTCATCCGGACTCTCCTCTCGCGCCGCCCCGGCGCCGCCCAAAAAGTGGGGGCAACCCGCCCCGATTACAAGACCGTACGCCCGCCGGCAGGTTCCGTCCGGCCGTCAGGAACCTTCCGCCACCGCGCCCTTGTTGATTCCTTCATAGGCCCGGACGCGAAAGTGCGTGTCCGGGCTGAGACGCGTCAGCTCGGCCGCGACATAGGCCGCCAGGCACTCCACCGTCGTATCGTGGGGCACCAGCTCGCAGCGCTCACGCCACAGCTCCATCTCGAACTCGCCCTGCCCGGACTGGTAGGCGAAGCGCCAGGCCGGGCGATCGCCCAGCGTCGTCTCGGCCACCAGGTCTTCCGCGGAGCCCAGGTAGATATCGCGCCAGCGATCCGCCCAGTAGCGCTCCCAGTGATCATTGCGCCGGTCGTCGGCATAGACCTGGATCCGCGAACGATGGCCGTGTGCGATGCGCTGGCAGTTGCCGGCGTGGCGCTTGAGGCCGTGACTGTAGTGGTAGTACGCGCCGGGCGCGGCCTCCTCGCGCAGCGCCACCCGCACCGCATGCACGTTCGCCGGCATCACCGCCGCCACGCAGCTTTCCAGCGCCGCCTGCAGCACCGGCATGGTGACCGCCGCGGTGTCGAGGACGCAGACGGCCTCGCCGGGCGAGCGCAGTCGCAGGCCGGCAGCCGGCGCCTCCACGCGCACCTCGCCGCTGGCGGCCGACACCGCGATTTCCAGCCAGCCGCAGCCGGCCGGCACCAGCAGCTTGTGATCGGCAAAATCCTCCATCGCGTCGCGCGCGATGCGCTTGACCTCGCCGAAGTCCAGCACCATCGACTGCGGGTCGAGCTCGCCTTCCAGCTCCAGGTCCACGATCCAGCTCTCGCCCACCAGCCCGCGCTCCCGATCGAGGCGCGAGAAGTCGAGTACCGTCAGGTGTTCCACGAACAGGCAGGCCATGGGCCGATTGTAACGCGCCCCTGTTGCAGATCGGCGTCCCGTGAGAGGCTATAGGCGTTCGAGCAGCTATCCGGGAGGAGCACTTACCGTGAGCCCGCGCGACACCGTCCGCCGGCGCATCCAGCCTGGCACCGCCCCCGGCCACGCGATCGAGTCCGTGGCCGCCGACGTCGCCGGCGCTGCGGTCCACTGGCTGCGCTACAGCAGCACGGTCTTCGAGGAACGGACGCAGTCCGGGCTCGCCGATGCGCTCGAAGGCGTGGCGGCGGACACGGTCGACTGGCTGCATTTCGACGGCGTGCCGGACGCCACCGCGTTGCGCTGGCTGCACGAGCGCCTGGGGCTCGACTCCCTGGCGCTGGAAGACGTGCACAACGGCCAGCAACGCACCAAGCTGGAGCTCTACGAAGGGCACGCCTTCATGGTCGTCTCGGTGCCGCTGCTGAGGAACGCCGAGTTGTCGCTGGAGCAGCTCAGCCTGTTCCTCGGGCCGCACTGGGTCATCAGCTTCTGGTCCGGGGACCCGGCCTTGCTCGAGCCGGTACGCCAGCGGCTGCGCAAGAGCGTGTCCGGACGCATCCGCAAGCGCGGCGCCGACTACCTGTTCTACTGCCTGGTCGACGTCGCCGTGGACAGCTGCTTTCCGGCGCTGGAGGAGCTGCGCGAGCAGATCGAGACGCTGGAGGACCAGCTCCTCGAGGACGCGCGCGACTTGGAGGTGGGAGAGATTCATGCCATCCGGCGCAAGCTGTCCTCGCTGCGCCGGCTGGTGCTGCCCGGGCTGACCGCGCTGCAGCAGCTGCTGCACGACGAGGAGTCGCCGCTGCAAGACACCACGCGACGCTACGTGCGCGACGTGCTCGACCACCAGGCGCGGGTGGGCGACCAGGTCGACAATCTCACCGAGCTGAGCGCCAGCCTGCACGAGATGCACCTCAGCGCCATCAGCCAGCGCATGAACGACGTCATGCGCCTGCTCACGGTGATCGCGACCATCTTCATCCCCCTGACTTTCATCGCCGGCGTGTACGGCATGAACTTCGATCCGGACGCCAGCCCGTGGAACATGCCGGAGCTGCGCTCGCGCTTCGGCTACCCGGCGGTGCTACTGCTTTTCCTCGTCGTCGGCGCCGGCATGGCCTGGCTGTTCCGCCGCCGGGACTGGCTCTGAGCGATGGCCGGCAGCGCGGCGCGAACCACCCTCGGCTGGCGCGAATGGGTCGCGCTGCCAGAGCTGGGCATCCCGCGCCTCAAGGCCAAGGTGGACACCGGGGCGCGCACCTCGGCCCTGCATGCCTTCGAGCTGGAAGCGTTCCAGCGCGACGGCGTCCGCTGGGTGCGGTTCGCCGTGCATCCCGACCAGTATGATCGCAGCCAGGTGATCCGCTGCGAGGCGCCGGTGCTCGACCGGCGCCTGGTGTCCGACTCGGGCGGGCACCGCGAGCAGCGCTGGGTCATCGCCAGCACACTGCGCCTCGGCGCCCACGCCTGGCCCATCGAAATGACGCTGACCGACCGCGACACCATGCGTTTCCGCATGCTGCTCGGGCGCACCGCGCTGCGCGGACGCTTCACGGTCGATCCCGCCCGCTCTTATTGCATGGGCGGGGCTCCGGGCCCCGCCACGGAGAAACGCTGATGCACATCGCCATCCTGTCGCGCAACCGGCATCTCTATTCCACCCGCCGCCTCATCGAGGCGGCCCGCGAGCGCGGCCACGAGGTCAGCGTCATCGACCCGCTGAAGTGCGTCATGGACGTGACCTCGCGCCGCCCGAGCGTCTACTACCGCGGCGAGACGCTGCCGCGCTACGACGCGGTGATCCCCCGCATCGGCGCGTCGGTGACCTTCTACGCCCTGGCGGTGCTGCGCCAGTTCGAGGTCATGGGCGTGTATCCCGCCAATGAATCCGTGGCCATCGGGCGCAGCCGCGACAAGCTGCGCTCCCTGCAGCTGCTGGCGCGCGCCGGCGTCGGCATGCCCGTCACCGCCTTCGCACATTCGCCGGACGACACCCAGACGCTGGTCAGGCTGGTGGGCGGCGCGCCGCTGGTGCTCAAGCTGCTGCAGGGCACGCAGGGCCGCGGCGTGGTGCTGGCGGAAACGCAGCAGGCAGCCGAGAGCGTCATCGACGCCTTCCGCGAGCTGGACGCCAACTTCCTCGTACAGCAGTTCATTCACGAGGCGGGCGGCGCCGACATCCGGGCCTTCGTCATCGGCGACCGGGTCGTCGCCGCCATGCTGCGGCAGGCGAAGGAGGGCGAGTTCCGCTCCAACCTGCACCGCGGCGGATCGGCCTCGGTAGTCAAGCTCAGCCCCCAGGAACGGGCCACGGCGGTGCGCGCCGCGAAGACCGTCGGACTCAACGTGGCCGGCGTGGACATCGTGCGCGGCCACGACGGCCCGCTGGTGCTCGAGGTCAACTCCTCGCCCGGCCTCGAGGGCATCGAGGCCGCCACCGGCAAGGACGTGGCCGGAATGGTGATCGGCTTCCTCGAGAAGCAGGCCCGTCCCGGCCGTACGCGCACCCGCGGCAAGGGGTGAAGCCGTGACCCCTGTCGCTGCGCCCCTGGTCATCGGCGGCGTCACGGTGGCGCCCGGTGAGCGCCGCGGGATCTCGCTGCCCGTGGGCATGCTGCACACGCGCGTGCCGGTGCAGATGCCGGTGTGGGTGATTCACGGCCGGCGCCCGGGGCCGCGGCTGTTCATCAGCGCCGCCGTGCACGGCGACGAACTCAACGGTATCGAGATCATCCGCCGGGTGCGGGCGCGGCCGCTGACCGGCCTGCAAGGCACCCTGCTGCTCGTGCCCGTGGTCAACGTCTTCGGCCTGCTGCAACACTCGCGTTACCTGCCCGACCGGCGCGACCTCAACCGCAGCTTTCCCGGCTCCGAGCGCGGCTCCCTGGCCGCCCGGCTGGCCCACCTGTTCATGACCGAGATCGTGGAGCGCTGCACCCACGGCATCGACCTGCATACCGGGGCGGTCCACCGCAGCAACCTGCCGCAGATACGCGCCCAGCTCGACGACGCGGAAACCCGCAAGCTGGCGACCGCGTTCGGCGCGCCGGTGGTGCTCGACTCGCGGCTGCGCGATGGCTCCCTGCGCGAGGCCGCGGCGGAGAACGGCATCCCCACGCTGATCTACGAGGCCGGTGAAGCGCTGCGTTTCGACGAGATGTCCATCCGCGTCGGCGTCGCCGGCATCGTGGAAGTGATGCGCACGCTCGGCATGCTGAGGCGCAAGCGGGGGGCCCGCGCGCGCCCGGCGCAGCCGGTGATCGCGGATGGCAGCCACTGGGTGCGTGCGCCCGCCGGCGGCATCCTGCGCACCGCCATCCGCCTCGGGCAACGGGTCGGTTCGGGCGAGCTGCTGGGCCGGGTGTCCGATCCTTTCGGCGCCGACGAGGTGCGGGTGGACGCGCCGCACGAAGGCATCATCATCGGCCGCAACAGCCTGCCGCTGGTGAACGAGGGCGATGCGCTGTTCCACGTCGCCCGGGTGGCCCGGCCGGGGGAAGCCTCACGCGCCGTGGAGGCGATTTCGGGCGCGTTCCGTGACCCGGGCGACGTCATCTCTTCGTAGTCGATCCTTCACGCCACGGTAGCGTCGGGGCGCCATCCTCTATACCCGGTGCAACCACCGGGACACGACATGGCGACTGCGATCGGCTGGCTGGCACGACTCGAGGATGCCGAGGTGCGCTTTTGCCTGCGCGCCAACCGCAGCTGTGAACGTCGCGCGGTGCTGGCGCTGTTCGCGGCGGTGAGCCGGCTGGGCGACGGCCTGTTCTGGTACGGGCTGATGCTCGCGTTGCCGCTGCTCCATGGAACTCCGGGTCTCGTCGTCTCGCTGCACATGGCGGCCGCGGGCGTGGCCGGCCTGTGCATCTACCGCATGCTCAAGGAACGCCTGGTGCGCGAGCGGCCATGCAACCTGAATCCCCGCATCCGGGCCGGGGCGCGCGCGCTGGACCGCTACAGCTTTCCTTCCGGGCACACGCTGCATGCGGTCGCCTTCACGCTGATCGTGATGGGGACTTTTCCCGCGCTGGGCTGGCTGCTGGTGCCCTTCACCGTGCTGGTCGCGATGTCGCGTGTCATCCTCGGGCTGCACTATCCCAGCGACGTGGCTGCGGGTGCGCTGCTGGGCGTGCTGCTGGCCCAGGCCACGCTGGCCCTGGCAGGCTGAAACGCTGCCTGCGCCGTCAGGCGTCCGGGACCACCAGCGCCGCACCCTGCCGACGGGGATCCGCGGCCGCAACCAGCGACCGGTCCGCCGCGCGCAGCACCGCGCCGGCGCCGCCGAAGAACATCGACAGCGCATCGAAGGCGCGCACCGGGATCAGCACTTCCGCCACCGGCAGCCCCGGCTCCGCTGCAGCCTGCCAACCCGCGGCGCCGCGCTCCACATGCAGTCGCGGCGCCGCCAGGGCCTCTTCCAGGCTGTGTCCTACGCGCATGAAATTCAGCATCACCTGCAGCAGCGCCGTGGTGATGCGCTCCGCGCCCGGGCTGCCCAGCGACAGCATGGCGCCGTCGGCGCTGCGCGCCACGACAGGCGACATGTTCGATCCCATGCGCGCCCCCGGCGCGAGCGCGTGAAAGCCCTGCGGGTTGAGTTCAAGCTCGCCCAGGCAGTTGTTCAGCCAGATCCCCCTGCCCGGCACCAGCACGCCGGAGCCATAGCCGGAGGATGCGGTCACCGCGCAGGCCAGGCCGTCTGCGTCGAGCGCTGAGATGTGCACCGTGGAGGGCGCCGACCCACCGGTGGTCCCGCCGCCGGACGCGGCCCAGCGCAACAGGGCCTCCAGCGCGGCGTCCGCCTCCGGGCCGGTGTGCGTGGACAGCGCCTGCATGCGCTCGAACACGTCCCGCTGCGCGGCGGCCAGTTGCGCCACGGTGGCGGCGTTCCACTCGCCGCGGGGCTCGGCGCCCATGCGCGACAGCATCGCTGCCAGGGCCGCACCGCCGATGGCGGGCGGCGGCGGCACGGCCACTTCCCAGTCGTCCACTGCGCAATGCAAAGGCTCGCGCCGCGCCACGCGGTAAGCCTGCCGGTCCGCCGCGCCCATCAGGCCGCCGCCGGCGTCGACGCAAGCGGCAATCTCCGCGCCCAGGCGGCCGGTGTAGAACGCCGCCGGGCCCTCGCGGCCGAGCTCCACGAGGGTCTCAGCCAGCCCGGGCACCCGCATCGGGGCGCCGACCGGGAGTAACTCCCCGGCGGCATCGTGGATGACTGCCCCGCTCTCGCGCTGCCAGCCGAAGATCTCGCGGTGGCTGTAGCGCAGCCAGGTACCCGACGCGGCGCCGAGCGGAAAGCCCCGGCGTGCCCGCGCCGCCGCCGGGGCCAGGAGGTCCGGCCATTCCAGCCGGCCCCAGCCGCCCGCAACCTCGCCGAGCGCTGCCACCGCGCCGCCTACGCCCACTGCACCGTAGCCGACAATGGTCCGCATGCCGCCGCCGTAATCGAGGGTAACGGGCCGCCCGGCGGCGCCGAAGCGTTCCGGCGCGCGACCGAGGCCCGGCATGGCGATACCGCCATCGATCACGCAGGGGTGTTCGCCAGGTCGCCAGACGGAAACGAAGGCCCCGGCGTCGAGACCGACAATGCCGATTTCCGTGGCCAGGGCCGCCACGGTGGCGGCAACGGCTGCATCCACCGCGTTACCGCCCTGCTCGGCCACCTCGGCTCCGGCGCGGACCGCGATCTCCGAAGGACCTGCAATGCCAACGGCAATCCGCGCTCCGCCCCTCCGACTCACTCTTCCATCCCGCCCGCGAGGTACTCCATGCAAGCGGAGAAACTGGTCAGCAGGCACCGGTCCGAGGCGGGAATATCCAGGCCCGTCTCGCGACACAGGGCGCTGAAAAAACGCTCGAGGTCGAGGTCGAACTGCTCGGCCAGCGGCCGCTCCGGGTCGATCGGGCGATCGCCGATGGGACCTGCGGCCTGCGACAAGGCCCTCAGCACTGCGGTTTCGAGGTCGCGCTCGTTCATCATCCTCCTCCTCCGGCGCATCCGGCTGCGGACTCGCCCGGGACGACTATGCTTGCAGGGTGCCACCCGTGGACACGCGGCTGCTTGATTCAGGTCAACGCCTGCCGCGACACAGTTTGCCATGTTGGGCACGGGTGCGGACGGTTGTAAATTAGCATTTGCTAAATTACAATTCCTGGCACTTGACGACACGCCCGACCGGGGCCTGCGTCATCCGCAGCCATGATGGAGAAGCGCTCTTGAAACAGGCACTGCTGGAACTGGCCCTGCATCGACCGCGCGCGGTCTACGTCTTCGCCCTGCTGCTGACCGTCGTGCTGGGACTGCAGCTCCCCCGCATACAGATCGACACGGATCCGGAGAACATGCTTCCGGCGGAGCAGGCCGACCGGGTCTTCCACAACGAGGTCAAGGCAGAGATGGCGCTGCACGACGCCATCGTCGTCGGCCTCGTTGAGCCCGACCACCCGGACGGGATTTACAACCCGGCCGCGCTCGGCGCGCTGCACCGCGCCACCGAGCAGATCCTCGAGCTCGAGGGCGTGGTCGGGCGCGACCTCATGGCCCTCTCGGTGGCGGACAACATCGACCAGGCCGGTCCGGGCACGGTGCGCTTCGAATGGCTGATGCCCGCACCGCCCGAGACCCGCGAGGCCGCACTTGCGATCCGCTCGCACGTGGAGCGCCTGCCGCTGCTCAAGGACACACTGGCCTCCGGCGACGGCAAGGCCGCGGCCATCTACGTGCCGATTCGCGACAAGAACGAAAGCCACCGGCTGTCGCAGGAAATTGCAGACATCACCGCAGCCGCGTCGGCGGAGTTCGGCGCCACGGGTGACTGGCATATCACCGGCCTTCCGGTGGCCGAGGACACCTTCGGCTACGAGATGTTCGTGCAGATGGGCATCTCCGCGCCCCTGGCCGGCCTCGCCATCTTCCTGCTGCTGTGGTTCTTCTTCCGCAGCATCCCGTTGATCGTGGCGCCGATGATCGTCGCCATGGTCACGGTCATCGCCACCATGGGGCTGCTGATCGGCATGGGCTTCACGGTGCACATCATGAGCTCCATGATCCCGATCTTCCTCATGCCGATCGCGGTGGTGGACTCGGTGCACATCATGTCCGAGTTCGCCGACCGCTACCGGCCCGGACGACACCAGAACGACACCATCCGCGAGGTGGTCGGCCACCTGTTCAAGCCGATGCTGTTCACCTCGGTGACCTCGGCCGTCGGCTTCGCTTCGCTGGCGCTCACGCCGATCCCGCCGGTGCAGGTGTTCGGCGCCTACGTCGCTTTCGGCATCCTGCTGGCCTTCCTGCTCACCATCGTCTTCATTCCGGCCTGGGTGTCGCGCATGAAGCCCGCCAGCCTGGAGAAGATGCAGGCCGCCCTTCATTCCACCGAGGGCGACTCCCTGCTGGCGCGTGTCCTGCGCCGCGGCGGCCACGGGGCCCTCAAGCACGGCAAGCTGGTGCTGGTCGGCTTCGCCGCGGTGTTCGCCATCAGCGTCGCCGGCATCACGCAGATCCAGATCAACGACAACCCCACGCGCTGGTTCAAGGCGGACCATCGCATCCGCGTCGCGGACCAGGTGCTCAACGAGCATTTCGCCGGCACCTACGACGCCTGGATAGTGCTCGACCACGTGCAACGGCCGGACGGCGCGCTGCTGCAGCAGCGCGTGGCCGAGACGCTCGCGGCGGCGCCCGCCGAGGTACGGGAGTTCTGGCGCGGGATCGCGCCGGCAAGCAGCGAGACGCTGGACGGCGAGCGCCTCACCGCCGTGATCTCGGCGCTCGAGGACCGGCTGTTCGAGGCCGACGGCGACGCGCTCGACGCCCTCGATGCGCTGGTGCGCGACGTCGAGTCCCTGGCCAGCGAGTCCAACTACTTCCAGCAGCCGGAGGTGCTGCGCTGGGTCGCGGCGCTGCAGGCCGACCTCGCGGCCAGCGGGCTGGTGGGCAAGAGCAACGCCCTGCCGGACCTGGTGAAGACCGTGAACCGCGAGCTGCGGGGCGGGGACCCGGCCGACTTCAGCATCCCGGACAGCGTCCCCGGCGTGGCCCAGGCGCTGCTGCAGTTCCAGTCCTCGCACCGGCCGCAGGACCTGTGGCACATGGTCGCGCCCGACTTCAGCCGCGCCGTGGTGTGGCTGCAGCTCACCAGCGGCGACAACCAGGACATGACCGCCGTGTTGCGCCACGTCGAGGCCTACCTGGAAGAGCACCCGGTCCCGGCAGGCATGGCCCTGCAGTGGGCCGGCAAGACCTATCTCAACGTGGTGTGGCAGGACGCCATGGTGAAAGGCATGGTGGGCAGCCTGGCGGGCGCCTTCGTCGCCGTGCTGATCATGATGGTGGTGCTGTTCCGCTCCATCGGCTACGGGCTGCTGGCGATGCTGCCGCTGACCATCACCATCACCTTCATCTACGGCCTCATCGGCTGGGTCGGCAAGGACTACGACATGCCGATCGCGGTGCTGTCGGCGCTCACGCTCGGCCTGTCGATCGACTTCGCCATCCACTTCATCGAGCGCTCGCGCGAGGCGCTGGCGCAGCAGGGCGACTTCCGCGCCGCCATGGCCGAAGTGTTCGAGGAGCCGGCACGCGCCATCAGCCGCAACGCCATCGTGATCGCCGTCGGCTTCACGCCGTTGCTCCTGGCGCCGCTGGTACCCTATATCACCGTCGGCGTGTTCCTGGCGTCGATCATGGCCGTGTCGGCCGTTGTCACGCTGGTGCTGCTGCCGCCCGCCATGCGCCCCTTCGTGGAGCGGCGCAGTGCGCCGGCCGCGAGCTGAACCTGAGGCCCTGAGCCAAGGAGAAACGAGTCATGAAAACCCGCCTGCTTACCAGCATCACGCTGCTTGCCCTCGCGCTCGGCAATAGCGCTGCCGCCGAGCCGCTGACCGACGTCGACGAGATCGTGGCGCGCGCCAACCTGGCGGCCTATTACGGCGGCGATGACGGGCGCAGCGAGGCCCGCATGGCCATCGAGGACAACCAGGGCCGCAAGCAGCTGCGCCAGTTCACCATCCTGCGCCGGGACCATGCCGACGGCGGCGACCAGGACTTCATGGTGTTCTTCTCGCGTCCTTCAGACGTGCGCGGCACGGTGTTTCTCGTCGCCAAGCATGTCGACCGCGACGACGACCGCTGGCTGTACCTGCCCGGCCTCGACCTGGTGCGTCGCATCAGCGCCGGCGACAAGCGCACCAGTTTCGTCGGCTCGCACTTTTTCTACGAGGATGTCTCCGGCCGCAACCCGGCCGAGGACGAGCACCGCCTGGTCGAGACCACCGCCGAGCACTACGTGCTGGAAAGCACGCCGAAGGACCCGGCCAGCGTGGAGTTCACGCGTTACGTCACGCGCATCGACCGCCAGACCTTCCTGCCGATGAAGACCGAGTACTACGACAGCCGCGATCGCGTGTACCGCCTCATGGAAGTGCTCGACGTGGAAGAGATCGGCGGCTATCCGACGGTGACGCGCTCGCGCATGTCCGAGCCGCTCGACGGCGGCTCCACGCTGATGGAGTTCCGCTACACCGAGTACGACGTCGGCCTGCCGGCAGACATCTTCTCCGAGCGCTACCTGCGCACCCCGCCGACGGACTGGCTGCGGCGCGGCGGAGAATGAGGCCGTGTCCAGGGCCCTGACCTTCGCCGCCGCCTGGGCGCTGCTGGCCGTCATGCCGGCAACCGCCTGGGCGGCGGAGTCCGGGGGCGAGCGGGAGGACGACCCCTTCGCCGGCTTCGACGAGGAATGGGAAGATCCCTGGGCGACGGAGGACCAGGGCCTGCGCTGGAGCGGGTTCGTGGAAGGCGCGCTGGGCGCACGCGACCAGAGTGTCCCGGGGCTGGACCGCCTCACCCTGGGAGAACTCCGCATCCGCGCCGAAACACGCTACGACCACGGCGATTTCCAGGTCGACTTCAAGGGCGACCTGGCCTGGGACGAGGTGCGCGAGTCGCTCGACCCGAAGCTGCGCGAGCTGGCGCTGAGTTTCCGTCCCTTCTCCAGCGTCGACGCCAAGCTCGGCCGGCAGGTACTGACCTGGGGCACCGGCGACCTGCTGTTCCTCAACGACCTGTTCCCGAAGGACTTCATTTCCTTCTTCGCAGGCCGCGACGAGGATTACCTCAAGTTACCGTCCGACACTGCCCGTTTCAGCATCTTCACCGACCTCGTCAACCTCGACCTCGCCTGGACGCCGCGTTTCCGTCCTGACAATTACCTCTACGGCGAGCGTTTCTCCTTCTGGAACCCGGCGACCGGCGCCGTGATCGCGCCGCAGCCGGCGCGACGCGCCGACCGGCCCGACACCGGCGAGCTCGCGCTGCGGCTGTTCCGCACCGTGGAGGCCGTGGAGTACGCGGCCTACGGCTACGTCGGTCGCTGGAAGCAACCGCTGGGCGTGGACGCCGAAGGCATGCCGCGTTTCCCGCGCCTGCGCAGCATCGGCGCCAGCATGCGCCGTCCCTTCTACCGCGGCCTGTTGAACGCCGAGTTCGCCTGGTACGAGTCGCGCGACGACCGTGACGGCGACGACCCCGCGACGCCGAACTCGGAGCTGCGTGTCCTGCTCGGCTACGAGCAGGAGCTGGTGCGCAACCTGACGCTCGGCACGCAGTTCTACGCCGAACGCATCCAGCACCACGATCGCCTGCTCGCCAACTCGCCCGACCCGGAACATGAGCGCGAGCGCTGGCGCACCGTCGCCACGGCGCGCGTCACGCACCGCGCGCTGCAGGACACGCTCACGACCTCGGTTTTCGTGTTCGTCTCGCCCACCGAGAATGATTACTACCTGCGCCCCTCGGTGTCATGGCGACGGGACGACCAGTGGCTGTTCGCCGGCGGCCTGAACCTGTTCGGCGGCAGCGACGACCACACTTTCTTCGGCCAGCTCGAAGACAACACCAACGCCTGGGTGAGGGTGCGTTATCACTACTGAGGGGACGATGGTCGCGGGATTGCTGCAGCCGGCCGCCTATCCCGGCGGCGTGCAGGAAGTCGAACTTGCAGAGACGCACATCTCCTGGGTCTTCCTGGCCGGCGACTACGCCTACAAGTTCAAGAAACCGCTGGACCTGGGCTTCCTCGATTTCCGCGACCCCGCACGACGGCTGCATTACTGCCGCGAGGAACTGCGCCTCAACGGCCGCCTCGCGCCGGACATTTACCTCGACCTGGCCGGGGCCGTGTCCACGGCCGAGGGATGGCGCGTGGTGCCGTGGCGCGAGGGCGCCGAGCCGGCCGTGCGCATGCGGCGCTTCCCGCACGAGGCCCGGCTGGACCGGCTGCTGGCGGCCGGGCGGCTGGATGAAGCCGCACTCGAGCCCTTCGCGCGCGCGCTGGCAAAGTTCCAGCAGGCATTGTCCCCGGCACCCGCCGACGGGGCGCTGGGCACTGCGACGGCAGTGGCGCGCCCTGCCCGCGCCAACTTCGAGGCCATGTCGCGGCAGGGGCTACCCGCAGAGACGGCGAATAGGCTCGAGCAACTGGAGCACTGGACCGGCGCGCAGGCGGTCGCCCGGGCCACGGCGTTCGAGGCGCGCCTCGCCGGGGGGTTCGTGCGCGAAGGCCACGGCGACCTGCACCTCGGCAACCTCGTCATGCTCGACGGTCGCATCGTGGCTTTCGACGGCATCGAGTTCGACCCGGCGTTGCGCTGGATCGACCTGCAGAGCGAAGTGGCGTTCCTGCTCATGGACCTGGAATCGCGCGGACGGCCCGACCTCGGCTGGCGCTTCTACGACGCCTGGCTGCAGGCGAGCGGCGACTACGAGGGACTCGGCGTGCTGCGCTGGTACCTGGTCTACCGCCACCTGGTGCGCGCCAAGATCGACGGCATCCGGCGCACGCAGGCGGGCCTCGGCGAGGAGGAAATACAACAGCTGGCGGAACGCCAGGCGCGCCATATCGACCTGGCCGCTGCTCATGCCGCGCCAGGCGCCCCGCGCCTGCTGCTCATGTACGGCTACTCCGGCTCCGGCAAGAGCCGCCTGGCGCAGCGCCTGGCCCCGCGCCTGCCTGCGGTCGTGGTGCGCTCGGACCTCGAGCGCAAGCGCCTGCACGGACTCGATCCGCACAGCTCCGCCGCGGCGGCAGTCGGGACGGGGCTGTATGATGCGGCCGCCTCCGCGCAAACCTACGCACGGCTCGAGGCCGTGGCGCGCACGGCGCTCGCTGCTGGATGGAACATCGTGGTGGACGCGGCGTTTCTCGAGAGCGAGCGGCGCGAAGCCTTTCTCCAGCTTGGGCTGGACGCGGGCGCCCGCCCCGTCCTGCTCCACTGCGACGCGCCGGCCGAGATATTGCGCGCGCGCGTCGCTGCAAGGCGCGGCGACCCTTCGGACGCCGGCACTGAGGTGCTGGAGGCACAGCTGGCACGCCCCGCAGAGACCGGACCGCTCGAGTCGCGCTACCGCGTCCCCGTGGACACGCGGGAAGACCCGGATCTCAGCGTACTGGTGGCAGCCCTGCGCTGATGTGGTAACCGGTGCGGCCCCAGGCAAGCGCGGTGAGGCCGAAGTAGCCGTGCATGAGCAGGGCGAAATTCCAGGCCGCCATGTTGTCCACGGGCAGCTCGGGGAAGAAGTTCTTGGCGGGCACGTTGACCAGCCCGAGCATGAGCATCGCCGCGCCGAAACCGACCTTGGCCCGGACCAGGCCGACACCGATGCGGCCTTGCGCGGGTGCGGGCAGCCGGCGCAGGCGGGCGGACAGCAGCAGCTGGGCCAGGGCCGTAAAAGCGAAGTACACCGTCACGCCGTAGCGCCGCATGAGCTCGTAGGCCTGTCCGTCGGTGCCGAGAAACACCACGTACAGGACGAGGAACAGCGCGCCGACGATGCCGAGGCCGGCGATCCAGTTGCGGCTGCGGCCGTGCTCGCCCAGCTGGTCCAGCCAGGCCCGCGCCAGGATCCAGTACGCCACCATGACACTCGCGGTCGGCAGCATCATGGCGCGGAACAGGTGGATCGACGGGTCGCGCCGCGCCGCGCCGCTGATCGACGTGCAGCCCTCGACAAACGGGAAACAGGTCGGCACCTGGCCGGTAGCGGCGGAAATGGCGTAGGTGATGACGACCGCGAGGGTCGGCACCGTCCAGCACAGCAAGGCAATCCAGCTCGCCCGCATCAGTGCGCCGCGTAGCGTCGCCCGGCCGCCGTCAGCATCCAGGCGCTGCCCTTGACGCCGGCGCCACAGCTCTCCACGGGGCAGCCCGCGCAGGCATCACCGCATTCCCCGACCCGCTCCAGCATGCCGCTGCGCGCCAGCTGCTCCACCATCGCCTCGACCATCGCCGGCGACGTGTCCAGTGCCGCGGCCAGCTCCGCCGTGCTGCCGACGCGCCCTGCGGCGATGGTCTGCAGCACGCGCTTAAGCACCACCGCCCCCCAGCCCGAGCAGCAGGGCGCCGCGATACACCAGCAGCCCGAAGAACAGGGCCGAGCCGAGCATCAGCGCGGTGCTCGCCAGCGTCCAGCCCCAGCTGCGGGTTTCCACGCGGATGGCGGCCACGGTGGCGACGCAGGGCACGAACAGCATGTTCACCACCAGGAAGGACAGCGCCGCTGCAGGCGTGATCATCAGCGCCAGCGTCTCGCCCAGGGTCCCGCCGTCACTGCCGAAGATGATGCCCAGCGCGGCGATGGAGTTCTCCTTGGCGACGAAGGAGGACAGGGTGGCGACGATCAGGCGCCAGTCGAGGCCGAGCACGCTGCCGGCCGGTTCCAGCGCCCGCCCGAACATCGCCAGGTAGCTGTCGTCCACCGCGTCGCCCGGGTAACTCACCAGCACCCAGATCACCATCGACACCACCACGATCACCGTGGCGGCACGCTTGACGAAGGTCCACACGTTGGTGGCCGCGAACACCAGGATGGTGCGCGGGTTGGGCACGTGGTAGAGGGGCATCTCCATGACGAACGCGAGGCGCTCGCGCCGGAACACGAAGCGATCCAGCACCACGCCGACCAGGACCAGCACCGCCAGGTTACCCACCACCAGGCCCCAGGCCACCAGCGTAGGCGAGCCGGGGAAGAACAGCGGCACCAGGAACGCCAGTACCACCAGGCGCGCGCTGCACGGCACGAAGGGCGTCAGCATGATGGTGAGCAGCCGCGCCGGCCGTGACTCGATCACCCGGCTGCCCATCACCGCCGGCACGTTGCAGCCGAAGCCGAGGAACAGCGGCAGGAAGCTCTTGCCGTGCAGCCCGATGCGGTGCATGAAGCGATCCATGACGTAGGCCATGCGGCTCTGGTAGCCGGTGTCCTCGAGAAAGCCGAGCGCAAGGTAGAACACGAACAGGATCGGCACGAAAGTGACCACGATGCCCGCCCCTGCGAGCAGGCCGTCGATAACCAGGCCCTGAACCCAGGCCGGCGCGCCGCCCAGCACGGCGCCGAGCCCGGCGGCGGCCCGCGCCACCACGGCCTCTTCCAGCCAGCCCTGCAGCGGACCGGCCACCGAGAAGGTGACCCAGAAAACCAGGCCGAAAACGGCCAGCAACAGGGCCAGGCCCCAGCCCGGATGCGTGGCGATGCGGTCGAAACGGTCGGTGAAGCTGACCTGGCCGAGTTTCGGCCGCCGCACTGCCGCCCGCACCATGCGCCCGATCCACTCGTAGCGCGCGCCGGCCACGTCGAGGACGGCGTCTTCGTGCGCGCGCAAAAGCTCCTGCACCCCCGCCCAGGCCTCCGGAGCCAGCCAGCCCGGGGCGTTCTCGGTGACTTCACGGTCGCCCTCGAGCAGCTTCAGCGCCGCCCAGCGCTCCGGGATGCCCTGCGGGACAGCGCCTGCCACCAGCCCCCGCACCTGCTCATACACCTCCTGGTGCGCCGGGGCGATCTCCGGGCGGTCGGGCGCATACTCGCGCCGCCCGTCGGCCACCGCGGCCGCGGCCTCGAGCAATTCCGCCACGCCCTGGTTACGACTCGCCACCATGGGCACGACCGGCAAGCCCAGCGCCGCCTCGAGCACGTGCGCATCGAACTCGACGCCTTCGCGCCGCGCCACGTCCACCATGTTCACGCCGAGCACCACCGGGATGGGCAGGAGGAGCAGCTCAGCCAGCAGGTAGAGATTGCGCTCCAGCGCGGCCGCGTCCGCCAGCATGATGATGACGTCGGGGCGCTCGCCGAGGATGAACTCGCGCGCGATGCGCTCCTCCTCGGAATTGGAGGTGAGGCTGTAAGTGCCCGGCAGGTCGACCACGTGAAACTCGCGGCCCGCGATGCGCGCCGAGCCCTCGCGCCGTTCCACCGTGCGCCCGGGCCAGTTGCCGACCTCGGCAGTGAGCCCGGTGAGGATGCTGAAAACCGTGGACTTGCCGACGTTCGGCTGCCCGGCGAGCCCGATCACGAGGCGCCGGGGCAAGGCTCGCGGCGACGCCGCCTGCAGCGGGTCAAGCGCTTGCGGATGGGCATTCATACACGGTCACCAGGCCGGCCTGGCTGCGCCCCAGCGCGATGCGCGTGTCCCGCACCCGCGCCAGCATGGGCCCGAAACCCCGGTTCTGCAGCACAACGATCTCGGTCCCCGCGGTGAGTCCCATGGCCGCGAGCCGCGCGGCCAGGTCGCGGCCGCCGGTCACGCGCGCCACGACGCCGCAGAACCCATCCGGCAGGTCGCTGAGGATGAATTCGCTGGAACTGGTCATGACGGAATCCTGTCGTTACTCTGGCAGCGAAACCACAGCCGGCGGCTGCTGCACAAGGGCTGGAGACCAGTATAGGTGCGCCGCAGCAGTCGTGTGCATAGGTACTTCTCGCAAATGATTCTCAGTCAGACATTGCCACTCGAACGAGTTCAAGGAGATTCCGGATGCAGCCTCGATTCATGCGCCTGTTGGGCGGTTCCCTGCTGGGCGCCCTCCTCGTGTTCGCCGTCTCCGCGCCCGCCTGGGCCGACGGCGGCCTCGCCGCGCGGATGCACATCCTGCAAACCCATGCCCACAAGCTGCAACTCTCGGTCGCGGCGCGCAACGGCGAGCTGGCCTATTTCTACCTGCATGAGCTCGAGGAGGCCGCGGAGGGCATCATCGCGGAAGTGGCCGAATACGACGGCTATCCCATCGCCGCACTGACGCGCGAGATGCTGCTGCCGAGCGTCGAATCCCTGGAAGAAGCCGTGAAGGCCGGCGACTGGCCTGACACCGACGCCCGCTTCGCCAAGCTGCTCAAGTCCTGCAATGCCTGCCACCTCGTGGCCGGCCACGGCTTCATCCGCATCGCACCGGCCGCAGGCAATCCCTTCGCCCAGGACTTCTCGCCGCGCCAGGACTGAACCCGCTGACGGCCCAGGGAGCCCGCGACAGCGCCCAGGGTCGGGCGTAGAAATCGTATTGACCGGTCGGCCAGTTAATACTATCGTTTCGCCATGAACACCTCCGCGGGCACCCGGGACCCCGACCTCACCCGGGAACGCATCCTCGAGGCCGCGCACAAGCTGTTCGTGCGCAAGGGCTTCGCCGCCGTCAGCATGCGCGACCTGGCGCATGAATCCGGCGTCACCAAGAGTCTCATCCACCACCATTTCGGCAGCAAGGAAGCCCTCTGGGAGCTGGTCAAGGAACAGGCCATCGCGGCCTACGCCGAAGGCCAGGTGGCGCAGCTGAAGGCTGCCGAGGCGCCGGATGCCGAGCTGTTGCGCGACAGCATCGCCCGCTATTTCCATTTCCTGCAGCACAACCCGGAAGTGGTGCGGCTGTTCGCCTGGACCCATCTCGACGCCGACCAGAGCTGCGGCCAGCTGGACGCGGAACTGGTGCGCCTGGGCGCAGAGCGCGTGCGCCAGGCGCAGCAGGGCGGCCTGCTGCGCGCCGACGTCAACCCGAGCCACGTGGTGACCATGTTCGTCAACGGCTGCACGCACTGGTTCCAGGCCCGGGCACACCACTCGCAATGGCCCGGCGTGGGCAGCGACGCCGAATTCCTGGACGACTTTCTCAAGATCGTCATGGAAGGCCTGTTGCCGCGCCCGGCGGAGGAGGACGCGTGAACGCGGCCGCCGCGCGCCGTCGCCACGCCTTCATAGCGGTGTCGGCGCTCTTGCTGGGCGGCCTGCTCACGGCCTGCGACCCAGCTAAAGACGCCCCGGGCGTGGCGAGCACGGCGGAACATCGCAGCGCGGTGCGCGTGGCCAGCGTCGAACGCGTCGAGGGCGGCCGCAGCCTGCGCCTGCCGGGCGTGCTGCGGGCCACGCAACGGGCTCAACCCGCCTTCCTGCAACCCGGCTACCTCGCCGAACGCCTGGTGGCGCGCGGCGACCGCGTCAGCGCCGGACAGCCGCTCGCCACGCTCACCAACCCGGCGCTGGCCCCGGCGTTGAGCGCGGCGCAGGCGCGGGTGCGTGAGCTCGACGAGCGCCTGGTGCAGCTGGAGGCCGAGTACCAGCGCATGCTGGAACTGAGCCAGCGCGGGCTGGCTTCTGACGACCAGCTCGACCGGGCGCTGGCGGCGCGCAACTCGACCCGCGCGGCGCGCGAGCAGGCTGTCGCCGGTGTCGCGGAGGCCCGTGAGCAGCTCGGCGAAGCGACCTTGCGCGCACCCTTCGACGCCGTGGTCGGCGACCTGCTGGTCGAGCCGGGCGATTTCGTGCAGCCCGGGCAGCCGGTGCTGGTGCTCTCCGGCTCGGGCGCGCTGGAAGTCGAAGTGAAGTTGCCCGAAGGCCTGTCGGCCGCACTCACCGCCGGAATGCCGGCGCGGGTCAGGGCGCTGGCCTCGGGCGGTGAAGTCGATGCCACTGTGCGGGAGCTGGGCGTCGCGCGCGACGGACGGCTGGCGCCGGCGGTGCTGGAGCTGGACCCCGCTGCGGCGGCCGCCGCGCAGTGGATCCCTGGACTCTCTGTGCAGGTCAGTCTCGCGCTTGCGGCGGAACCTGCATTGAGCGTGCCCTTGAGTGCCGTGGTCGACCCCGGCACCGGGCGTACCCGTGTCTATCGCGTGCGCGACGGCCGCGCCGTCCTCACCCCGGTGCAGGTGGGCCGACCGCTCGGGGCTCGAGTCGAAGTGCGCGGTGAGCTGGCCGCCGGCGACCAGGTCGTCGTCGCCGGCCACCAGCAGCTGCTCGACGGCGACCTGCTGAGGGTCCTGCCCTGAACCTGATCCTCGCCAGCATCGAGCGCCGCCGCCTGGTGCTCGCCATCGTCGTGACGCTGTCGCTGATCGGCCTGGCGTCGTGGCTGGGCATGAACCGGCAGGAGGACCCGTTCTTCCCCTATCGCTACGCCCAGGTGCTGGTGAGCTGGCCCGGCGCCGACGCCGACCAGGTAGAACGCCTGGTGCTCAACCCGCTGCAGGAGGAAATCGCCCAGGTCGACGAGGTGAACGAGCTGCGCGGCACGGCGCGCCTGGGCTTCGCGCAGATCATCGTCGGCATGCACCAGCACGTGTATGACACGGACGAGGTGTGGCAGCGGGTACGCGTGGCCATCGAGCGCGCAGAGCGCAAGTTCCCGCCGGGTGCGGGGCGGGCGGAACTGTTCGACCGCATGATGGACACGGAAGGCATCGTGCTGGTGGTGACCGGGTCCGAGGACCTGCTGGAGCTCACCGAGACGGCGCGGGCCCTGCGTCGCGACCTGTTTCGCGTGCCTGACATCGCCCGCATCGAGCTGCTTGCCGATCCCGGCGAGCAACTCGTGCTTAACATCGACCCGGCGGCCGCCCAGGCCTGGGGGCTGGACGCGCAGACCCTGGGCGCCCAGCTGGCGGCGCGCAACGTGACCATGCCGGGCGGGGTCCTGAGCCGCGATGGCCGCTCGTTCGTGCTGCGGCCACGCGCCGACTTCAGCAGCCTGGAAGAGCTCGCGGCGACACCGGTGCAACTGCCCTCCGGCGACCTGGTGCCGCTGGGCGAGGTGGCGAACATCGTGCTCGAACCCGCGGAGCCGCCGACCGAGCGCATGTGGTTCAACGGTCGGCCGGCCGTGGGCCTGGGGATCGTCATTCCCGAGAACCGCCTCAACGCGGTGCGGTTCGGCGCAAGCGTGCGCGCGGTGGTGGACGAAGTGCGCGCGGACTACGCCCCGCTGGAGATCGACGAGATGTTCTACCAGCCGCAGTGGGTGGAGGACCGGCTCGCCGAGCTGGCGCGCTCGCTGCTCATGGGCGTGGTGGTCGTGGTGTTCGTCCTGCTCGCCTTCATGGGTCCGCGCCTCGGCCTGACGGTGGCGGGCCTGCTGCCACTGGTGACGCTGTCCTCGCTGGCCCTGTACGCCATGGGCGGCGGCGTGCTGCACCAGATCGCCGTGGCCGGGCTGGTGATCGCGCTCGGCATGCTGGTAGACAACGCCATCGTCATGGTCGAGAACCTGCAATGGCACCTCGACCAGGGCCGCGGACGGCGCGAGGCCGCCATCATGTCCGTGCGCGAGCTGTCCGGCCCGCTCGCAGCAGCCACCGGCACGACGTTGGCCGCGTTCCTGCCGCTGCTCCTGTCGCAGGGCAACACCGCCGATTTCACGCGCGGAATTCCGATCCTGGTGATGTTGACGCTGGTGGTGAGCTACCTGTACGCGGTGTTCGCCACGCCGGTGATGGCCACGCTGACGCTGAAGCCGCGCAGCGGCGGCTCCGGCGGACGCATCCAGTCGCTGGGCGCTGCGCTGGGCCGTCTCGCGGTGCGCCGTCCCTGGACCGTGGTCACCGTGGCCGCCCTGCTGGTCGCCGGCGGCGCGGCCCTGAGCGGCATGCTGCCGCGCGACTTCTTTCCCAGCACGGATCGCAACCAGCTCATTGTCGACCTGCGTTTTCCCGAGGGCACGGAACTCGAGCACACCGCCCTGCAGGCCAGCGCCCTGGCGGACCAGCTGGCGACCCAGCCGGCCGTCACGGACGTGCACGTTTTCGCCGGCGCCAGCGGCCCGCGCTTCTACTACAACCTGGTGAAGATCCCCAACTCGCCGCACCTCGGGCGCATTGTCGCCATCACCCGGAGCGAGCGTGACCTGCCCCAGCTCATGCACTGGGTGCGCGACTACGCCCAGGCGCGCCTGCCGGATGCGCACGTGACCGCCAGCCGCCTTGGCCAGGGCCCGCCGCTCGATGCGCCGGTCGAGATCCGGGTATTCGCGGAGGAGCCGGAGACCCTCGTGGCCGCGGCCGAGGACATCATGCGCCTGCTGCGCGCCACGCCCGGCGCCATGGACGTGCGTCATACCCTCGGCACGGGCCTGCCGACGGTGCGCCTCGACATCGACGATGCGGCGGCGGCACGCCTCGGACTCTCACGCAGCGACGTCGCGCGCGCCCTCGCGGGCGCCACCCTCGGCACCGAGTTCTCGACCTGGCGCGTCCGCCGCGAGCCGTTGCCGATGCTCATCCGGGCGCCGGAGGGCCGCGACTTCCCGGTCGAGGGCATCGAAGGCCTGCCCCTGCCCCTGCCGCAGGGCGGCTCGGTGCCGCTCGGACACGTGGCCCGCACCAGCCTGGAATGGAAGCCGGCCGTGATCCGGCAGTGGGACATGCAACGCATGACCGCCGTGCTCGCGGAGACGGCCGAGGGCTATACCTACGACCAGGTGCTGACGGATTTCGAGCCGCGCCTGGCGGCGCTGGCGCTGCCGCCGGGAGTGCGCATCGTCTACGGCGGCGCCGCGGAGGAAGCGGGCGAGGCCAACTCGGCGCTGTTCCATACGCTGCCGCTCGGCGTGCTGATGCTGCTGGTGTTCCTGCTCCACCAGTTCAATTCCTTCCGGCTGATGCTGATCGTGCTGGTCACGGTGCCGCTGGCGGTGGTCGGCGTGACGCCGGGCCTGCTGCTCTCCAACCAGCCCTTCAGCTTCACGGCGATCCTCGGCGTGGTGGCGCTGGTCGGCATCGTGGTGAACAACGCCATCGTGCTCATCGACCTGGTGAAGCGGCTGGAACTGGAGTACGCGGATTCAGCCGAGGCCGTGATTGCCGCCGTGGCGCGCCGCACGCGACCGATCCTCATGACCACCGCCACCACCATCGCCGGCCTGCTGCCCCTGACCTTCACGCGCTCCACGCTGTGGCCGCCGCTGGCGTGGGCGATCATTTCGGGCTTGCTGGCGTCGACCCTGCTGACGCTGGTCGTGATCCCGGCGCTGTATCACCTGCTGGTCGGCCGCAAGCGCGCCGCGCCGGCGGCGGAGCCTCAGGGCAGCGCGTAACCCTGCTCGCGGAACAACTTCAGGCAGGCCTGCGCGACGCGCGGGTCGTAGCGCGTGCCGGCGCCGGCCTCGATCTCCTCGAGCGCCGCAGCCAGCGGTCGCGGCGGACGATGCGGACGCTGGCTGCTCATGGCCTCCACCACGTCCGCCACGGCGATGATGCGCGCCTCGAGCAGGATGCCGTCGCCGCGCAGGCCGTCGGGATAGCCCGAACCGTCATAGCGCTCGTGGTGCTGCAACACGATGTCCGCCAGCGGCCAGGAGAAATTGCTCTTGCCGAGTATCTGGGCGCCCTGGCGACTGTGTGTGCGCACGATCTCCATTTCCATCGGCGTCAGCCGGCTCGGCTTGGACAGCACTTCGGCGGGCAAGGCCAGCTTGCCGACGTCATGCACCAGCGCCGCCACGCGCACCCGGTCCTGGATCTCCTCGCCGAGCCCCATTTCCGCCGCGATGGCATGCGCGAGATGCGAGACCCGGCGCTCATGCCCGGCGGTGTAAGGATCGCGCATCGAGACGATGGTGTTCACCACCTCGATGGTCGCGACCATGTTTTCTTCGAGGAATTGCAGGTGCCGCGCTTCGCGCTCTTCATGGGCCTTGCGCCGGAGCAGGCCCCAGGCGCTTTCCGCCAGCAGCCGCACTTCCTCCACGTCACGCTCGCCGTAGGGGGTGGGCTTGTTGCCGACGCCGAGCACCATCACCGGCCGGCCCTGCTCCATCACCGGCACGGCGAGATGCCGGGTCAGCGGCGTATGGCCCTCGGGCAGGCCGCGTCGATAGTCTTCTGCGGACAGCTCGTTGTGCACCACCGGCTCGCCGCGGCGCACGCAATCGGCCCAGATACCGGCACGGTCGAGCGAATAGTGGCTTTCGGACTGGATGCCGCAGCGGGCCAGGGTGCGCCCCGTCCAGGCGGCGAGACGGATGCCGCCGCCCTCTTCCACCACGTGCAGGTAGCCGGCGCGGCTGTCGGTGAGCTCCTCGGCAAGCTCGGCCGCACGCAGGCCGACGTTGAACTCGTCCAGCCCCGGCGCCTCCTCGTGCAGGATCAGCAGCGCGCTGATGAGCGCGTAGCGATCTGGAGCAGGCACGGCTGGGTCGAGCATGTGTTCCTCCGCTTGCAGGGCATAGGCCCCGCCCCGCTGGGCATGAGTTGGTGGCTACGGGTGGGCTCGAACCACCGACCTCAGCATTATGAGTGCCGCGCTCTGACCGACTGAGCTACGTAGCCCCTGATTCGCGCCTGGCCGCGCGCGTTCCCGGGAGGGCCCGAAATTCTCCCTGTGCCCCGTGGAACTGTCAAGGCGCGGCGCCGCCGCGGTTTGATTTTTCGCAAGGCGCAGCCCTGCCGCCCCTCGCAGAATCGCTCCAGGGCTCGCGACACCGCGGGCGGGCAAACCGGGAGAAAGTTCATGTACGACACCAAACGGCTCTGGTGGACGCTGGCAGGCATCCTGCTGGTGTCTTTCGGCATCCTCGGCTTCATGGGCGGCGAGATCTACCGTGCCATGCCGCCGGTCCCCGAGGCTTTCGTCACCACCGACGGCGAGGTGCTCTACACCCGCGTCGACGTGGAGCGTGGTCGCCAGGTGTGGCAGACCACAGGCGGTCACCAGCAGGGCTCCATCTGGGGCCACGGCGCGTACGTGGCGCCCGACTGGAGCGCCGACTGGCTGCACCGTGAAGCGGTGGCGTTGCTCGACGTCTACGCCGCGGCAGCCTTCGGCCTGCCCTACGAGCAGCTCGGCGCGTCCGACCAGGCCGCGCTGCAGAGCCGGCTCAAGGAAGAAATGCGCGCCAACACCTACGACCCCGCCACCGGCAGCGTGACGGTGTCCCCGGAGCGCGCGGCCGCAATCCGCGCGGTCGCCGCCCACTACGACGGGCTGTTCGGCAACGAGCCGGCGCTGGACGAGCTGCGCGAGGCCTATGCCATGAAGCAGTTCCCGGTGCCGGACGCAGAGCGCCGCCAGCTGCTCGGCGCCTTCGTGTTCTGGTCCTCCTGGGCCGCGGCCACCAACCGCCCCGGCGACGACATCAGCTACACCAACAACTGGCCGCACGAGCAACTCATCGACAACGTGCCGACGGGCGCTGCCTTCATGTGGACTTTCGTCAGCATCCTGATCCTGCTGGCCGGCGTCGGCGCACTGGCCTGGCACTACGCCGTGATGCACGGCAAGGAGGCACCGCCCGAGGTGCCGCAGGTCGATCCGCTGCATAACCTCCAGCCGACTCCGTCCATGCGCGCCACCACCAAGTACTTCTGGGTGGTCACCGCGCTGTTCGGCCTGCAGGTCGTGCTCGGCGGCATCACGGCCCACTACGCCGTCGAGGGCCAGGGTTTCTATGGCTTCAACCTGTCCGAGGTCCTGCCCTACGTCGTCACCCGCACCTGGCACACCCAGCTGGCCGTGCTCTGGATCGCCACCGCCTGGCTGGCGACCGGGCTCTACATCGCGCCGGCCATCTCCGGCCACGAGCCGAAGTTCCAGCGCCTCGGCGTCAACTTCCTCTTCACCTGCCTGCTCATCATCGTGCTCGGCTCCATGGTCGGCCAGTGGCTGGGCGTCATGCAGCAGCTCGGGCTGGACGTGAACTTCTGGTTCGGCCACCAGGGCTGGGAGTACGTCGACCTCGGCCGCTTCTGGCAGATCTTCCTCTTCATCGGCCTGATGCTGTGGCTGACGCTGGTCGGCCGCGCGCTGTGGCCGGCGCTGAAGCAGAAGGACGAGGCACGCCCGCTGGTGATCCTGCTGTTCCTCTCCACCGTCGCCATCGGGCTGTTCTACGGCGCCGGCCTGATGTGGGGCAAGCACACCCACCTCGCCATCGTCGAGTACTGGCGCTGGTGGGTGGTGCACCTGTGGGTCGAGGGCTTCTTCGAAGTCTTCGCCACGGCCGTAATCGCCTTCCTGTTCGTCCGCCTCGGGCTGGTGCGGGCGAAGAACGCGGTCACGGCCGTGCTGTTCGCCACCATCGTGTTCCTCACCGGCGGCGTGCTCGGCACTTTCCACCACCTTTATTTCACCGGCACGCCGACGGCGGTGCTGGCCATCGGCGCGGCCTTCTCCGCGCTGGAGGTGGTGCCGCTGGTGCTGATCGGCTTCGAGGCCTACGAGAACTGGAAGGCCTCGCAGCATCGCGGCTGGGTGGCGACCTACAAGTGGCCGATCATGTTCTTCATCGCCGTCGCGTTCTGGAACCTGGTGGGCGCCGGCCTGTTCGGCTTCCTCATCAACCCGCCGCTGGCGCTGTACTACATGCAGGGGCTGAACACCACGCCGCTGCACGGCCACACCGCCCTGTTCGGCGTCTACGGCATGCTCGGCATCGGCCTGATGCTGTTCTGCCTGCGCGGGCTCAACTACCGCCGCGTCTGGGATGACAAGCTGCTCAAGGTGTCGTTCTGGTCGCTGAATCTCGGCCTGGCCGCAATGGCTGTATTCAGCCTGCTGCCGCTGGGGCTGATGCAGGTCTATGCCAGCGTCACCGAGGGCTTCTGGTACGCGCGTTCGGCCGAGTTCCTGCAGCAGCCGCTGATGCAGACCCTGGTCTGGCTGCGCGTGCCAGGCGACGTCATTTTCAGCGTCGGCGTCGGCGCCCTGGCCCTGTTCGTGTTCCGGCTGTTCGTCGGGCGACGCGAAGAGGCACCGGTGAAGGCCGGCTCGACTGCCCCTGCCCAGGCAGCCGAGTAAAGCGGTCGGGCGGTCCCGCCACCCCCATGGCGGGACCGCCCACTTTCAACCTCATGAGCCACCCTCTCGCAACCCGCGCTCGCGACCGCTGGTCCACTTTCTCTGCGGCGCCGCACCGGCTGTTCTTCGCCACCGGGATCACGTGGCTGCTGGCCTGGTCGGCCTGGTGGACGGCCCTGCTGGGTGCGCGCCTGGGCGGCATTCAGGTCCTCGAGCCGGGCGTCCCCGCGCTCCTCGTGCACGGCGGCGCCATGCTGTTCGCCGTGTTCACGCCCTTCATGTACGGCTTTCTCTGGACGGTGTTCCCGCGCTGGATGCCGGCGCCGGAGATATCGCGTGGGGTCACGCTGCTGGTGTTCTGGCTGCTCAACCTGGGCCAAGTGCTCGCGCTGGCCGGCCTGTTGGTATCGACCCGCCTGCATGCCGCCGGCTGGCTGCTGCTGGCAACATCCATGCTGGCCGCATTCGGCTTGCTGGCGCGGTCGCTGGCACGCGCCAGCTCAGGCGTGCCCCACGCCTTCGTGGCGCTGGCAGGGCTGGCGGCCGGAGTGGCCGGCGCAGCCCTTTTCACAGTCGCGCTGCTGCGCTGGGACTTCTCGGCCTGGCCCCTGGTCCGGGCGCTCGGACTGTGGGCCTTCCTGCTGGTGGTGTATTTCGCCGTCTGCCACCGCATGCTGCCCTTCTTCACTTCGCGCGTGGTGCCCGGTTATGTGCGTTGGCAACCGGCGTGGGTGCTGTACGGCTTCGCCGCCCTGGGCCTTGCCCGTGCCTTGCTCGAACCGTTCGCCGCACTGCGCTGGCTCGCCACGTTGCCCCTGGCCGGAATCGCCCTGCTGTGCGCCCTCAAGTGGTGGCCGGGCCAGCGCATGGAGAACCGGCTCATGGCCTGCCTGCATTACGCCTTCGGCTGGCTGGCTGGCGGTCTTGTCCTCGCCGCGGCCGCAGATCTGGGCACAGCGCTCGGGATCGACTGGGTGCCGGCGCGCGCCGGGATGCACATGCTGGGGATGGGGTTCATCGGCAGCATGCTGGTCGCCATGGTGACACGCGTGACCCTCGGGCACTCGGGTCGGCCGCTGATGCTTGACGCCTGGGACTGGAGAATCTTCCTTGGCCTCCAGTTCGCGGTCGCGCTGCGGGTGGCAGGTGAGTTCCTGCCAGGCGCAACCCTGGGCCTGTCCGGCACCGGCGCCCTCCTGTGGACCCTGTGCCTGGGCGCATGGGCGGCACGCCGGCTGCCCGTCTACTTTCGCCCCCGCGTCGACGGGGCGCCTGGCTGAGGCGCGTCCAGTGCTCTATTACTGGGTCAAGCAGGTCCACGTCTGGAGCGTGGCGCTGTCGTTCACGCTCTTCCTGCTGCGCGGGGCCTGGGTCCTGGCCGGGCACCAGCTGCCCCACGGGCTGGTGTTGCGCTCGCTGCCGCACGTCATCGACACCGTATTGCTCACGTCGGCGCTCTGGCTCACCACCATCATCCAGCAATATCCGTTCCAGCAGTCATGGCTGACGACAAAGGTCTTGTTGCTGCTGTTGTACATCGTGCTCGGCAATGTCGCCCTGCGACGCGCCCGCAGCCAGGCCGGGCGCGTGCTTGCTTTCACCGCGGCTTGCGGCGTCTTCCTGTTTATCTATTCCGTGGCGCGCCTGCACCACCCCCTCGGCGCCCTGCTCCTGGTACCCGGCTGAGCACCATGCGGCGCCGGCGGAAATTACCTATTTTGTTCAACCTATTTGTTTCATGTAACATGCATCAATGCCGGCGTGGCGGTGTGTCGCCGGAGGGTGACCGACATGAGACTGACCTATTTCAGCGACTACGCCTTCCGGGTGCTGATCTACCTGGCAGTGCACCCGGAGAGGCGCTGCACCATCCAGGAAATCTCGGATGCCTACGGGATTTCCAAGGCGCACCTGATGAAGGTGGTGAACACGCTGGCACGGGCGGAGCTGGTGGTCGCGCAGCGCGGCCCCAACGGCGGCCTGGTGCTGGCCAAGCCGGCGGAGACGATCCGTCTCGGCGACGTCGTGCGCAGGACGGAGGAGGACCTCGGGCTGGTGGAATGTTTCCGCGCCGAGAATACCTGCCGCCTGACGCCCAACTGCGGACTGGCCCCGGCGCTCGGTCGCGCCCTGGCCGCATTCCTTGCGGAACTCGACAAGCAGACCATCGGCGACATGGTGCACGGCCACGAGCAATCGATCAGTCGCCTGCTGGCGGTGCCTTAATGAACGCGCTCGACCAGCTGCGCGCACCCGTCGCGCCCGCGCATCCCGCCGTACGCACCGGGGCCGGCAACGGCCACTGCTGCTCCACCTGCCCGCTACCCGGCCTGTGCGACGACAGCTCCCGGCGCGGGCTGCCGGATGCACTGCTGGAGTCCGTGCTGGAACAGCAGCATCTCCAAGCCGGCGCCACCTTGTACATGGCGGGCCAGAGACGCAGCTCCATCTGGGTCATTTCCACCGGCGCGCTGAAAAGCTGCGAGCTCGACCTCGAGGGCCGTGAACAGGTGGTCGGCTTCCACGGCCCGGGCGACGTACTCGGCCTCGAGCGCATCGAGATCAGCGAGCATCGTGGCTTTGCGCTCGCGCTGGAACCCACCAGCGTGTGCCGCATCCCGGTCGGCAAGCTGCTCGACCGCCTCACCACCGCACCGGAGCTGTGGCGCGAAGTGTTGCGCATCGCCGGCAGCCAGATCGCCCGGGCGCGGGAGGTTCACCGCGTGCTGGGGCAGCTGCAGACCGGACAGCGCCTGGCCTGGTTCCTGCTCGAAGGCACCGGTCCGCGACGCGACGCGTGCCAGTGCAGCGGCGCCACGGTGATCCAGCTGCCGATGCCCAGGCAGGACATCGCGTCTTATCTCGGCATGACCCTGGAGACGGTCAGCCGCAGCTTCGGCGCGCTGCAGCGGGAAGGCCTGGTCTCAGTCCAGGGACGCACCGTGCGGCTGCTCGACCCCGCCCGTCTCGCCGAGCGCATCGTGCCGCAGGCCGCGCACGCCTGAAGCTGCGTCCGTGGCCGGACCGCCTCAGACGTTGAAGCGGAAATGCATCACGTCGCCGTCGCGGACGACGTAATCCTTGCCCTCGACGCGCATCTTGCCGGTTTCTTTCGCCTTCGACTCGCCGCCGCAGGCGATGAAGTCCGCGTAGGCGATGACCTCGGCACGAATGAAGCCGCGCTGGAAGTCCGTGTGTATTTCGCCGGCCGCCTCGGGGGCGGTGGCGCCGACATGGACGGTCCAGGCGCGGACTTCCTTCGGGCCCACGGTGAAGAAGGTGTGCAGGCCCAGCAGCTTGTAGCCGGCGCGGATGACGCGATCGAGACCCGCCTCCTCCAGCCCCAGCTCGGCCAGGAACTCCCCCTTGTCGGCCTCCTCCAGCTGCGCGATCTCCGCCTCCATGGCGGCGCACACGGCCACGACTTCGGCGCCTTCCGCCGCAGCGATCTCGCGCACGGTGACCAGCTGGGGGTTGTTCGCGAACCCGTCTTCCGCCACGTTGGCGATGTAAAGCGTCGGCTTGGCCGTGAGCAGGTGCAGCTCGCGCAGCATTTCGCGCTGCGTCTCGTCCAGCGCCATGGAGCGGACCGGGCGCCCCTGGTCGAGGTGATCCGCCACCCGCGCCAGCAGGTCGCGGCGCGCGAGGTCTTCTTTCTTGCCCGTTTTCGCCGCCTTCACCGCGCGCTCGAGGTGCCGGGTCACGGTGTCGAAGTCCGCCAACGCCAGCTCGAGGTTGATGACCTCGATGTCGCCGACCGGGTCCACGCGGCCCTCGACGTGGACCACGTCCGGATCTTCGAAGCAGCGCACGACGTGGGCGATGGCGTCGGTTTCGCGGATGTTGGCGAGAAACTGGTTACCGAGGCCTTCCCCCTTGGACGCGCCCCGCACCAGGCCCGCGATGTCGACGAACTCGATGGTCGTCGGCAGCACTTTCTGCGGCCTGGCGATGTCCGCCAGCGCCTTGAGGCGTGGATCCGGCACCGGCACCACGCCGACGTTGGGATCGATGGTGCAGAAGGGATAATTTTCCGCCGCGATACGCGCGCGGGTGAGAGCGTTGAACAGCGTCGACTTGCCGACATTCGGCAGGCCGACGATTCCGACTCGGATGCCCATGCGCTTACTCCGGAACCGTGGGTTTGGCGTCGCCGGCCTTGCTGGGTGTGGCGGCGGCGCGGGTGTGGAGCCGGTGCATGGCAGGCTGCTCGCCACGCCCCAGCATGATCGGGATGACGTCGGCAGCCTCGGCCACCGCGTTGCGGATCAGCGACTCGTCTTCCCGGGAAGGCCGCTTGAGCACGTAGTCGATCACCTCGGCGCGGTTGCCTGGATGACCGATGCCGAGGCGGAGGCGCCAGAACCCGGCGCCCAGGTGCGCGACCAGGTCCCGCAGGCCGTTGTGCCCGCCGTGACCCCCGCCGAGCTTGAGGCGCGCATCCCCCGGCTGAAGGTCCAGGTCGTCGTGCACGACCAGGATCTCCTCGACGGGAACCTTCAGGTAAGACGATGCAGCCTGCACCGCCTGGCCGCTGCGATTCATGAAGGTCTGCGGCTTGAGCAGCAGCACCTCTACGCCCTCGATGCGGCTGTTCGCCGTCACGGCGTTGAACTTGCGTTCGGAGCGGAAAGCCCCGCCATGGCGCTGCGCCAGCAGGTCGACCAGCCAGAAGCCCGCGTTGTGCCGGGTGTCCTCGTATTCCGGCCCGGGGTTGCCGAGCCCGACGATCATGCGGATGCGGGAGTTCGCGCTCATGGGTCAATACCGAAAACAGGGCCAAAACGCTTCCGGGCCGCGCGACAGGCGGCCCGGAAGCATTATTCGGCCTCGCCCCGGGATCAGTCCTCCTCGGGCTCTTCGGCTCCGATGGTCGGAACCTCGCCCTCGGGAGTCTCGCCCTCGGTCTCTTCCTCTTCCTCGCGACGCGGACGATGAATGATCAGCACCGGCTGGTCGAGCATCTCCTCGCCACCGTAGATGGAGACACCCTCGGGCAGCTTGACCTCGCCCAGCGAGCGGGCGCCTTCCAGCTCCAGGTCGGACACATCCACCTCGATGTATTCCGGCAGGTGCTTCGGCAGGCAGCTGATTTCCAGTTCGTTCATGACGCGCGACACGACGCCGCCCGCCTTCACGCCCGGGGCGGTGTTCTCGCCCAGGAAGTGGAACGGCACCGAAACGCGGATCTCCTCGTCCTCCAGCACCCGCTGCAGGTCCACATGCAGCACCTGGTTCTTGTAGGGGTGACGCTGCACGTCCTTGAGGATGCAGGGCTGGGACTTGTCGCCCGTGGTCACCGTCAGGATGCTCGAGAAGAACGCGTCATTCTCGAGGTGGTGCATCAGCGCGTTGTGGTTCAGGGACAGTGCCCGCGGATCACGGTGCGCGCCGTACAGGATGGCGGGCACCTTGCCGTCCCGACGCAGGCGGCGGCTCGCACCCTTGCCCTGGTCAGGCCGGTCTTCGGCAAAAAGCTCGAATTTCTGGCTCATCTGGTTTCTCCGTTAAACAAAAATTCCGGCAGCGCGGGCCCGCGACCAGGCTTGCGCGCATGCCGACCCGGCGTCCCGACCCCGGAACGCCGCTCCTGTCGGCTCAGTCCACGTAGAGCGAGCTGACGGATTCCTCGTCGCTGATCCGGCGCATGGTCTCGGCGAGCATCTCCGCCACGCTGAGCTGGCGGATCTTTTCGCTGGCACGCGCCGCCTCGGACAGCGGAATGGTGTCGGTCACCACCAGGCCGTCGAGGAGCGAATCGTTGATACGTTGCACTGCCGGCCCGGAAAGCACCGGATGCGTGATGTAGGCGTAGACTTTCTCCGCGCCATGGTTCTTCAGTGCCGCCACGCCCTGGCACAGCGTCCCGGCGGTATCGATCATGTCGTCGACCAGCAGGCAGGTCTTGCCGCGGACGTCGCCGATGATATGCATGACCTGCGCCTCGTTCGCGCGCGGGCGACGCTTGTCGATGATCGCCAGGTCGGCGTCGTCGAGCCGCTTGGCCAGGGCCCTGGCCCGCACCACCCCGCCCACGTCGGGCGAAACCACGATCATGTTCTGGTAGCGCTGCTTCCACGCGTCGTGCAACAGCACCGGCGAGGCGTAGACGTTATCCACCGGGATGTCGAAGAAGCCCTGGATCTGGTCCGCGTGCAGGTCCACCGTCAGCACGCGGTCGACGCCGGCATGCGTGATCATGTTGGCCACCAGCTTGGCGGAAATGGCGACGCGCTGGGCGCGCGGACGCCGGTCCTGGCGCGCGTAGCCGTAGTAGGGAATCACAGCGGTGATGCGCGCCGCCGACGCGCGCCGCAGGGCGTCCACCATGACCAGCAGCTCGAGCAGGTTGTCGTTCACCGGCGGACAGGTCGGCTGCACGATGAACACGTCGCGCCCGCGGACGTTCTCCAGCACCTCGGCGGTGACCTCGCCATCGCTGAAGCGCCCCACCTGCAGCCTGCCCAGCGGGAAACCCAGGTGGCGCGCAATACTCTCGGCCAGCTCCCGGTTCGCATTACCCGAGAACACCGCCATGTGACCTGCTTCGTGAACCACGCCTGCCTCCCCTGGAGCGCCTGCCCTATGACTCTTCGGCGCCGCCTGCGCGCCCTGTAATGGCTGGGGTGGGAGGATTCGAACCTCCGCATGACGGGATCAAAACCCGTTGCCTTACCACTTGGCTACACCCCAGTCGCCGATAACCCCGGGCGCCGCCTGCCGGGTCTCTTCAGCCGGCGCGGCACCGTGCCAGCAACGCGCTTTCGCCGACCCCACGCGCCACAAATCCCGTCCAGCGCACCGGCATCGCAGCCAGCACCGCCTCGGCGGCGGCGGCGGAAGCGAAGCGCGCGAAGACGCAACCGCCGGTTCCGGTCAGCCGGGCGCCGTCGCGAGCCCGAGGCGCCAGCCAGTCCAGCGCCGCCCCGACCTCCGGGTACAGGCGCCGCACGACCGGCTCGCAATCATTCCGCCCACCGGCCGAAACAAAGCCCTTAATTGTCGTTTTTGGGGTATCACGTGTCAATTCAGGGTCGCTGAAGACCCGTGCCGTAGAGACCTCGCAGCCCGGACACAGCACCACGTACCACGCCGGCGGCAGCGCCAGCGGCGTCAGCTTCTCGCCCACGCCTTCCGCCCAGGCCGTGCGCCCGTGCACGAACACGGGCACGTCGGCGCCGAGTTCCAGCCCCAGCGCGGCGAGACGCTCCTGCGACCAGCCGAGCCCCCAGGCGTGGTTCAGCGCCACCAGCGTCGTGGCGGCGTCGGAACTGCCGCCGCCGAGCCCGCCGCCGAGAGGAATGCGCTTCCTGACCCGTATCTCCGCTCCCTGGCGGCACCCCGCGGCCGCCTGCAGGCGCCGCGCCGCCCGCACCACCAGGTCGGACTCTGCCGGGACGCCGGCAGCCCCCTCCGGCCTCAGCACGAGGCTGTCCGCACGCGGCTCGACGACGATTTCGTCCCCATAGTCCAGCAGCTGGAAGACGGTCTGCAGCTCGTGATAGCCGTCAGGGCGCCGGCCGGTCACGTGCAGGAACAGGTTCAGCTTGGCCGGCGCCGGCCACGCCGGGCTCATCTCCGCGCCAGCGTGCCCGCGCCCGGGATGTCCCAGCGGTCGGTCATCACCCGGATGCGCACGTCCCCGCGCTCCATGTCGAGGCGGCGCGGCAGCAGTAGGCCCTCCGCCTCGCCGTAGCTGTCGTAGCGCACCAGCCAGCCGGCCTGCTCCATGCTGTCCAGCAGGCCGTCGGCGTCCGGCACCTCGTTCGCCGGCAGGCCCGGGTCGGAGACGCCGAGAATCCAGTAACGCATGCTGTGCACCGGCAGGCTCCAGCCGAAACGCTCGCTCATTTCCTTTTCCGGGTCGCGCAGCAGGAGCTCGTCGCCGGAGGTCGTCTTCACGCGCAGCTGGTTCGGGTCGCCGTGGATACGGAATCCGCCGAAGCCGAACGGCCCGCGGAAACGGAAGTCCACGATGTCGTCGTTCTGTTCCCACGACACCGTGCCGCTGTAGCCGCGCCGACCCGTGTTCAGCGACAGCCGCCCTTCCATGCGGAACTCTTCGATTTCGCGCAGCATATCCCGCCTTTCCAACCAATCCACTCCCGGCGCCTGAGGTCGCTCTGCCGGTCCTGCACAACCCGCGAACAACGCGGCCAGGACCGGGATTATAAGAAACCGGACGCCCCTGCGGCTAAACGCACGACAGTGTACTGCAAGGCGCAGCATGACTCAGGGGTCCAGGCGGCCCATGGTGTCGAGGAGAATCCTGCTGCCGGGGAATTCGACCAGCGCCTCCAGCCAGGTGGCGCGCGCATCCTCCTTGCGCCCGAGCGTCCACAGGACCTCGCCCAGGTGCGCGGCGATCTCCGGGTCGTTCTGCAGCGTCAGCGCGCGCTCCAGGTAGGGCAGCGAATCTACGGGCCGGCCGAGGCGAAACAGCACCCAGCCCATGCTGTCGAGCACGGCGGGGTTCTCCGGGTCCAGCGCCAGGGCGCGGCTGATCAGCTCATAGGCCTCGTCGTGGCGCTCGGTCAGGTCCGCCAGGGTGTAGCCCAGGGCATTGAGGGCCACGGGATCGTCCGGCCGCAAGCCGACGATGTGCCTGAAATCGGCCACCGCAGCATCGACCCGGCCGAGCTCGACCCCGAGCATGGCGCGCGCGTAGCGCAGCCCCACCTCGTCCGGCAGGCGCTCGAGCAATCCGTCGTAGACGGCGACCGCCTCTTCGGGCCGGCCCAGCCGCGACAGCAGCTCGGCGCGTGCCACGCCGAGCTCGATGGCCGCACCCGGGTTGCGCTGGGCGAACAGCTCCAGGTGCTGCAGCGCCAGCTCCGGCCGGCCCATGCGGAACATCAGCAGCGCCAGGCGCACCTGTGCAGTGACCAGGTGCTCCCCGGCATCGACGCGCGAATACAGGCGCGCCGCCTCCTCGATATTGCCTTCCTGCTCGGCCAGGCCGCCGAGGTAGAACAGCGCGTCGTTGGTGTACTCGCCGTGCTCGAGCAGGGTCATCAAGGCCGTCCTGGCCTCCGCCGCCCTGCCCGCATGGAATTCGAGGTAACCCAGGGCGCGCAGCGCCTCCGGGTCCGCCGGCGCCTCGTCCAGCAGGGCTTCCAGCAATGTCCGCGCCTCGTCCGCGCGCTCCGCGTTGATCAGGATGGTGGCGCGCTCCAGGCGCAGCTCGCGGCTTGCCGCAGCCTCGTGGGCCGCCAGCCAGTCAAGCGCCGCCTGCGCCTCGCCGGCTGCCTCGAGGGTGCGCGCATACAGGAGCGCAGCGTCGATCCAGCCGGGTTCCAGCGCCAGCGCACGCCGGACGGCGTCCCGGGCGGCTTCCGTCTGCCCCGTGCTCAACGCCAGGTAGCCCTCGACGTAGGCTGCGCTCGGATCGGCGGGATAATCCGCAGTGACGGCGCTCATGGCTTCCAGCGCCACGCCCGGGTCACGCGCCTCGCCGGCCAGGGGCAGCAGGGCGATGAAGGCGCGCCCGCCATCGCCGCCGGCGTCACGCAGGCGCCTGAGACCCGCGGCCGCCGGGCCGGACCGGCCGAGCGCGAGGTTGGCGCGCACCAGGAGGCGCTGGGGATGCAGTGACTCGGACGAGCGGGCGGCCCACAGCTCCGCCGCTTCCAGGGCCTCCTCCGGCGTGCCGTAGGCCGCGGTGAAGCGGGCCGCGCGTTCCGCCAGCGCGGTGTCCTCGCTCACCCGTGCGGCGCGCAGGAACTCGGTCGCGGCCAGCGCCGGCTTTTCCCGCTGCAGCGCCAGCTCCCCCATGAAGACGTGGTAGTCCGGCTCGCCGGGGCGGCCGAAATCAGGCGCGGACTCGTCGGGCGCGGGCGTGCCCGGGCCAGGCCCGGCGCACGCGGCGAGCATCAGCAGCAAAGGTAGGGCAAGCAGTCTCATGGGGTCTGGCCGGCTCTCGGAAAGCCACTATACCCCATGAAAACAGAGCTCCGTGAACATGCGTCGCTTGTCACCGCGGTACGGCTTACCGGACAATTACCCGTCATCCCCACCGGGCGAAAGCGCTTCATAACCTGATGTCCATCAAAGTCCTCGGCGTCAATCATCGCTCGGCACCCGTCGAGATCCGGGAGAAGCTGGCCTTCAACCCGGAGCGGCTGCCGGTGGCGCTGCAGGAACTCGTGCGGCTGCCGCAGGTGGACGAGATGCTGATCGTCTCCACCTGCAACCGCACCGAGTTCTACGGGCACTGCGCGGAAAAGGGGCTGGCGCACGTGCGCGAGTGGCTGAACGACTATCACCACCTCGGCGATCGCGCCAACGACTGCCTGTACCAGCTCGAGAACCAGCTGGCCGTGAGCCATACCTTCACCGTGGCCTGCGGCCTCGACTCCGCCGTGCTCGGGGAACCGCAGATCCTCGGGCAGATGAAAGAGGCTTACCGCATCGCCACCGAGGCAGGCAGCGCCGGCCCCATGCTGCATTCGCTGTTCCAGCAGGCGTTTTCGGTCGCCAAGATGGTGCGCACAGATACCGAGATCGGCGCCTCCGCGGTCTCGGTCGCCTTCGCCGCCGTCAACCTGGCGCGGCAGATCTTCGCCGACTTCTCGCAGCACTCGGCCCTGCTGGTGGGCGCGGGCGAGACCATCGAGCTGGTGGCGCAGCACCTGTCGGGCCGCGGCATCGGTCGCATCGTTATTGCCAACCGCAGCATCGAGCGCGCCCGCAAGCTGGCCCAGGAACACAAGGGCTTCGCCATCGAGCTCGGCGAGATCCCCGACCACCTGCCGGCCGCCGACATGGTCATCTGCTCCACCGCGAGCCCCGACCCGCTGATCACCAAGCCGATGGTCAAGGCCGCCCTGAAAGCACGCAAGCGCAAGCCGATCTTCATGGTCGACCTCGCGGTGCCGCGCGACGTCGAGCCGGCAGTGTCGGAGCTCGAGGACGTCTACCTCTACACCGTGGACGACCTGCAGGGCGTGGTGGACGAAAACATCAAGGCGCGCGAGGAAGCGGCGGCGCACGCCCGGCGCCTCATCGACGTCGAGGTGGTGCGCTTCACGCAGACGCTGAAGACGCGCGATGCGGCGCCGACCATCCGCTCCGTGCGCAGCCGCGCGGAGGAGATCCGCAACGCCGTCAACGCCCAGGCGCAGCGCATGCTCGAGTCCGGCCGCTCGCCCGCGGAGGTGATGGACTTCCTGTCCAAGACCCTCACCAACAAGCTGATGCACCTGCCCAGCGTCAGCCTGCGGCGTGCCGGCGAGGAAGGCGACCAGGAGTTGCTCGACGCCGCGCGCCGCCTGTTCGGCCTCGAAGCAGACCAGGAGTGAAAGACTCCATCGTCAGCAAGCTGGCGGACCTCGTGGACCGCCACGAGGAAGTGGCGGCGCTGCTGTCGGACGCCGAGACCATCGCCGACCAGGCGCGCTTCCGCGAGCTGTCGCGCGAGTACGCGCGGCTCGAGCCGGTGGTGCGTGATTACCGGGCCTGGCGCCAGGCCCGCGCCGAACAGGACGCCGCCGCAGAGATGGCGAACGACCGCGACCCGGAGCTGCGCGCCATGGCCGAGGAGGAACTCGCCGGCCTGGAGACCCGCCTGGAAGACCTCGAGGCCGCGCTGAAGAAGCACCTCGTGCCGCGCGACCCGCTGGACGACGCCAACATCTTCCTGGAAGTCCGCGCCGGCACGGGCGGCGACGAAGCTGCCATCTTTGCCGGGGACCTGTTCCGCATGTACAGCCGCTATGCCGAGCGCATGGGCTGGGGCATGGAGATCCTCTCCGCCAGCGAGGGCGAGCACGGCGGCTACCGCGAGATCATCAGCCGCGTGGTCGGCCATGGCGTGTATTCGCGCCTCAAGTTCGAGTCCGGCGCGCACCGGGTGCAGCGCGTGCCCGAAACCGAGTCCCAGGGCCGCATCCATACCTCCGCCTGCACCGTGGCCGTGCTGCCGGAGCCGGAGGCGATGGAGGAGATCGAGATCAACCCGGCGGAACTCAGGGTCGACACCTACCGTGCCTCGGGCGCCGGCGGCCAGCACGTCAACAAGACCGACTCGGCGGTGCGCCTCACCCACCTGCCCACCGGCATCGTGGTGGAGTGCCAGGACGAGCGCTCGCAGCACAAGAACCGGGCGCGCGCGATGTCGTTGCTGCAGGCGCGCCTGATGGACGCGGAGCGCAGCCGCCGCGACGCGGCGCAGGCCCAGAGCCGCCGCCTGCAGGTCGGGTCCGGCGACCGCTCCGAGCGCATCCGCACTTACAATTTTCCCCAGGGACGCGTCACCGACCACCGCGTCAACCTGACGCTGTACCGGCTCGAGGATATCCTTGCGGGCGACCTCGACCAGGTCATCGGGCCGCTGGCGGACGAATACCAGGCCGACCAGCTGGCCGCCCTGGGCGAGTGAGCGCACTGGAGGAAGTCGCATGGGAGTGCTACCGAGCGTACTCGAGGCCATCGGCAACACGCCGTTGATCCGCCTGCGCGGCCCGTCCGAGGAGACCGGCTGCGAGATTCTCGGCAAGGCTGAGTTCATGAACCCGGGCGGCTCGGTGAAAGACCGCGCCGCGCTCGGCATCGTGCGCGACGCCGAGACCCGCGGACAGCTGCGGCCCGGCGGCGTCATCGTCGAGGGCACCGCCGGCAACACCGGGATCGGCCTCGCGCTGGTCGGCAATGCGCTGGGCTATCGCACCGTCATCGTCATGCCCGAGACGCAGAGCCAGGAGAAGATCGACACGCTGCGCGCCTATGGTGCGGAAGTGCGGCTGGTCCCGGCCGTGCCGTACAAGAACCCTGACAACTACGTCCACGTCTCGCAGCGCCTCGCCGCAGAACTCGCGGCAAGCGAGCCCAGCGGCGCCCTGTGGGCCAACCAGTTCGACAACACCGCCAACTACGCTTTCCACCTCACCACCACCGGGCCGGAGATCTGGCAGCAGACCGCGGGGCGCATCGACGGCTTCATCTGCGCCGTGGGCACCGGCGGCACCCTCGCCGGCGTCGGCCGCGCGCTCAAGGCGCGGGACATGCGCGTGCAGGTCGGCCTGGCCGACCCCTGCGGCTCAGCCCTCTACAACCATTTCACCCACGGCGAACTGAAGTCAGAGGGCAACTCCATCACCGAGGGGATCGGCAACGGCCGGGTGACGAAGAACCTGGCGGAAGCCGTGGTCGATCACGCGTTCCAGGTGCCGGACACGGAGTCGATCCCGCTGGTGTTCCGCCTGCTGCAGGAAGAAGGGCTGCTGCTGGGCGGCTCCAGCGGCGTCAACGTGGCTGGTGCGATCCGCCTGGCGCATAAGCTCGGGCCAGGCCACACCGTCGTGACCATCCTGTGCGACTCGGGGCTGCGCTACCGGCAGCGACTGTTCAACCCCGAGTTCCTGGCCTCGAAGGGATTGCCGGTGCCGGCGTTCCTGCGCGACTCGGCAACACGCGCCTAGCCGGTTGCCGCGGCGAGCGCATGCTCCAGGTCGGCCAACAGGTCGGCGCAGTCCTCGACCCCCACCGACAGCCGGATCAGCGTGTCGCTGATGCCCAGGCGCGCGCGCGTCTCTGGCGGTACCGAGGCGTGGGTCATGATGGCGGGATGGTTCACCAGGCTCTCCACGCCGCCGAGGCTCTCAGCGAGGGTGAACAGGTGCGTGTTCTCCAGGAAACGGCGCGCCGCATCCAGCCCGCCGGCGATGTCGAAGCTGACGATGCCGCCGCCGCCGGCCATCTGCTGCAGCGCCAGCGCATGCTGCGGATGCGACTCCAGCCCCGGATAGATCACACGCTCCACGCCGGCGCGCCCCTCCAGCCAGCGCGCGATCTGCAGCGCGTTGGCATTGTGGCGCTCCATCCTGAGCGCCAGCGTCTTCACCCCGCGCAGCGCGAGGAAGCTGTCGAAAGGGCCCGCCACGGCGCCGATGGAGTTCTGCAGGAAGGCCAGCTGCTCGGCCAGGGCCGCGTCGCGCACCGCCACGACGCCGCCGACCACGTCGGAATGGCCGTTCAGGTACTTGGTCGCGGAGTGCATGACGATGTCGGCGCCGAGTTCCAGCGGCCGCTGACCCCAGGGGCTGGCGAAGGTGTTGTCGACCACCACGAGGGCGCCGCGGGCTCTCGCCGCCGCGCTCACTGCAGCGATGTCCACCAGTTTCAGCATCGGATTGGTGGGCGTCTCGATCCATACCATGCGCGTGTCGTCGCGCATGGCCGCGTCGAGGCTGTCCGGGTCGGAGAGGTCGGCGTAGCTGACCCGCAGCCCGGCCGTGCGCGCCCGCACCCGGTTGAACAGCCGGCCCGTGCCGCCGTAGAGATCGTCCATCGCCACCACGTGGCTGCCGGCATCCAGCAGTTCGAGCAGCGTGGCGATGGCTGCCATGCCGGAGGCGAAGGCGAAACCGTGGCTGCCGCCCTCGAGGTCCGCCAGGCAGCGCTCCCAGGCCATGCGCGTCGGGTTCTGGGTGCGCGAGTATTCGTAGCCCTGGTGCACGCCGGGGCTGGACTGGGCGTAGGTCGAGGTGGCGTAGATCGGCTGCATCACGGCGCCCGTGGCCGGGTCCGGCGACTGGCCGGCATGGATGGCGCGAGTGCCGAAAGCGAGCCCGTCAGTCTTGCTGGTCATGGTTGTCGTCCTGGTGCAGTCGGCGCAGGTAATTGAGCACGTCGGAGCGGGTGATGAGGCCGAGGAAACGCTGCCCGCCGTCCTCGGTGACCGCCGCGTAAGAGTCGCCGTGCAGCAGGGCGACCAGGTTTTCCAGCGAGGTCGCCTTGTCCACCTTGAGGAAGCTGGTGCGCATGGCGTTGCGCACCTTCTCCGCCATCCGTGGCGGGCGGCCGAAGGTGTAGCGAATGATGTCGTCCTCGGTGATGACGCCCACGAGGCGCTCCCCCTCCATCACCGGCAGCTGCGAGAAACCGGCGTTGCGCAGCCGGTTGTGCGCCGTGGTGATGATGTCGTCGGCGCCCACCGTGATGGTGGCACGATGCTCGTGCGGCCGGCCGATGAGGTCGCGCAGGTCGCCGTGCTGCGGGCGCTTGATGAAGCCCTGGTCTTCCATCCAGAAGTCGTTGTAGAGCTTCGACAGGTACTTGTTGCCGGTGTCGCAGGCGAAAGCCACCACCCGCTTTGGCTTGGTCTGCTCACGACAGTAGCGCAGCGCAGCGGACAGCAGCGTGCCGGAAGATGACCCGGCGAGAACGCCTTCCTTGCGCAGCAGCTCGCGCGCGGCGGAGAACGACTCGGCATCGCTGATCGTATAGGCCTTGCCGACCATCGACAGGTCGCAGATATCGGGCACGAAGTCTTCGCCGATACCCTCCACCAGCCAGGGCCCGCCGGGCACGATCTCGCCGGTCTCGATGTAATGCGCGAGGATGGAGCCCTCCGGGTCCGCCAGCACGAACTCGAGATCCGGCGCAGCCTCGCGGAAGAACTGTGTCATTCCGGAGATGGTGCCGCTGGAGCCGACGCCGACCACGATCGCGTCGACATCGTGCTCCATTTGCTGCCAGATTTCCGGCGCCGTGGTCAGCTCGTGTGCACGCGGGTTGTCGGGGTTGCCGAACTGGTTGATGTAGTAGCCGCCACGCTCGCGCGCAATGCTCTGGGCCAGGTCCTGGTAGTACTCCGGGTGGCCCTTGCCGACGTCGGAGCGGGTCAGCACGATCTCGGCGCCCATGGCGCGCAGGTTGAAGATCTTTTCCTGGCTCATCTTGTCGGGCAGCACCAGCACCAGCTGGTAGCCCTTTTGCGCCGCAGCCAGCGCCAGGCCGATGCCGGTGTTGCCCGCCGTGGCCTCGACCAGGAGGTCGCCGGGGCGGATGTCGCCGCGCTTCTCGGCTTCCTCGATCATGGAGATGCCGATGCGGTCCTTGATCGAGCCGCCCGGGTTGGCCAGCTCCAGCTTGAGGAACAGCCGGCACGGCCCGGTGTCGATGCGGGTGACCTCGAGCATGGGCGTTTCACCGACCATTTCGAGCACGTTGCGGTAGATTCTCATGACTCCTCCAGCCGCCGACGGCCGGCGCAGGTGTCGCGCGCCCGGCAAGCTGCGCGTATTCTACACGCCCCAATTGAGGTCACCGGGCCACTCATGGCTGACAGCGATTACGACCTGTCGATACGGCAATACCTGGAGGACGGCACGGCCATCCTGCGCCGCGTCAGCGACAGCCCGCGCCTCGACGCCGAGCTGCTCATGGGGATGGTGTTGCGCAAGCCGCGCAGCTTCCTGCATGCCTGGCCGGAGCAGCAACTCAGCGAGGAAGAGGCCGCGTGCTACGAGGAGCTGCTGCGCCGGCGTTTCGCCGGGGAGCCGATTGCCTACATGACCGGCATCCGCGAGTTCTGGTCCATGCCGCTGCGCGTGACGCCGGCCGTGCTGATCCCGCGCCCCGAGACCGAGCTCCTCGTGGAGCGGGCGCTGCTACGCCTGCCGGAGGACGAGGAGACACGCGTGCTCGACCTCGGCGCCGGCTCGGGCGCCGTGTCCCTGGCCATCGCGCGCGAGCGGCCGCGCGCGCAGGTGATCGGCGTCGATATCTCGCTCGCCGCGCTGGAACTGGCGCGGGGCAATGCCAAGCTGCAGAAAATCGACAACGTCGAATTCCGCGAGAGCGACTGGTTCGACGCGGTGCGGGGAGAGAAATTCAACATCGTGGTCGGGAACCCGCCCTACGTGGCGGAAGACGACCCGCACCTCGGGCGCGGCGATGCGCGCTTCGAGCCGAGGCTGGCGCTGGACGCCGGGGTCGGCGGCATGAACTGCTTCCGTGCCATCCTCGAGCGCGCCCACAACTACATCGTGCGCCAGGGCTGGCTGCTGCTGGAGCACGGCCCGGACCAGCACATGGCGCTGCGCCGCCTCATGGAGGCGCAGCACTACCATGACATCACCCTGCACAAGGACGCGGCGGGGCGCGACCGCGTCACCGAGTGTCGCTTCGTGGAGTGAGCCGATGAGCGCTGAACGCTATGCCCGACACCTGGCGCTGGCGGGTTTCGGCCCGGACGAGCAGGCGCGCCTGCGCGCGGCGACCGCCCTGGTGATCGGCGCCGGGGGACTCGGCTCGCCGGTGCTGCTCTACCTCGCCGCGGCGGGCATCGGGCGCCTGGTGGTGAGCGACTTCGACACGGTGGACGTGACCAACCTGCAGCGCCAGGTGCTGTTCACCGGGGCCGACCTCGGCCGGCCCAAGGCAGAGGCGGCCGCCGAGCGCCTCGCCGCGCTCAATCCCGACACCAGGGTGGTGCCGGTCAATGCGCGCCTCATGGACGACACCCTGCTGGACGCCGTGGCCGCCGCCGACGTGGTGCTGGATTGCTGCGACAATTTCGGCACCCGCTTCGCCCTGAACCGCGCCTGCGTCAGCGCGCGCAAGCCGCTGGTGTCCGGGGCCGCGATCCGCTTCGAGGGCCAGCTGGCGGTGTTCCGCCTCGACCGGCCCGGCGGGCCCTGCTATCGCTGCCTGTGGCAGGAGGAGGCGGAGGGCCTCGAAAACTGCCGCGGCAACGGCGTGCTGGGCCCGGTGCCGGGGGTCATCGGCAGCCTCATGGCCGTCGAGGCCCTCAAGATCGCCAGCGGCTGCGCACCTGCGGCGAGCGGGAAACTTTTGCTGTACGACGCCATCGAAAACGACTGGCGTACATTGAAGCTGGAACGTGATCCGGCGTGTCCGGTGTGTGGAGCAGGTGCATGAAAAAGGCAACCGCGATCGCGCTGTGCGGCGCGCTGGCGATGACAGGAAACGCAATGGCTGCAGACGATCCCTTCCTCTGGCTCGAGGAGGTCGAGAGCGAGCGCGCCCTGGACTGGGCCCGGGCACAGAACCAGCGCGCGCAGGCGCGCCTCGAAGCGCACCCGGCATTCGAGTCCATTCACGAGCGCGCCCTGGAGATCCTCAACTCGGACGACCGCATCGCCATGCCCGCGTTGCGCGGCGGCATGGTCTATAACTTCTGGCGTGACGCCGAGCACGTGCGCGGCCTGTGGCGCCGCACCGCGCTCGACAGCTACCGCGGCGAGTCCCCGGCGTGGGAGGTCTTGCTGGACCTCGACAAGCTCGCGGCGGCCGAGGACCGGAACTGGGTCTGGGCCGGCTCGAGCTGTCGCTATCCGGACTACGACCGTTGCCTGGTCGGGCTCTCCGTCGGCGGCGCCGACGCCGCCGTGCAGCGCGAATTCGACCTGGAAAAAGGGGAGTTCGTCGCCGACGGCTTCGTCCTGCCGGAGTCCAAGAGCAACATCGGCTGGAGAGACCGCGACTCGGTCTTTCTCGGCCCGGCGTTCACCGACGAGCAGATGACCACCTCGGGCTACCCGCGGCTGGTACAGGTCTGGCGCCGCGGGACACCCATGGCGGAAGCCGAGACGCTGTTCGCCGGCGCACGCGACGACGTCGGCACCTTCGGCTCGCGCTACTGGGACGGCGACGCGTACTACGATTTCATCATCCGGGTGCCCGACACCTTCTCGCGCATCTACCACCTCGTGATCGGCGACGAAATCCGCGAGCTGAATGCGCCCCGCGACGCCGACATCGCCGGCGTCCTCGACGGCCAGCTGCTGCTGCAGCTGAAATCCGACTGGCAGGTGGGCGCAGCGGTTTTCCCCCAGGGCGCGCTGGTGGCGGGCCCGGTGGCGAGCTTCATGGGCGACACGCCGGAGATTGCGCTGGTGCATGCGCCGGATGCGCGCTCGTCGATCACCGCCGTGTACAAGACCGAGGGCGTGGTGCTGGTCTCCGTGCTGGACAACGTCATCGGCCGCCTGTTGCGCTTCACCCATGACGAAAACGGTTGGCACGGGAAAAATCTCGAGGTCCCCGGCCTGGGCAACGTGGAAGTGGTCACGACCGATGACCGCTCGGACCGCTTTTTCTACACCTACACCGGTTTCCTCAGCCCGACCACGTTGTACGAGGCGGATGCGGCAAGCGGCCAGGGCAGGCAGGCGCGCGTCGAACCATCGTGGTTCGACGCCACGGGAATGCGGGTGGCGCAATACGAGGCGGTGTCAGCCGACGGCGAGAAGATCCCCTACTTCGTGGTCACGCCGCCCGGCTTCGAGGCCGACGGCGACAACCCGACCCTGGTTTTCGCTTACGGCGGCTTCGAAGTGCCCTACCTGCCCAGCTACTCGGGCATTACGGGTTCCGCGTGGCTGGAGCGTGGCGGCGTGTACGTGCTGGCCAACATTCGCGGCGGCGGCGAGTTCGGCCCGCGCTGGCACCAGGCGGCGCTGAAGGAGAAACGGCAACGCGCATTCGACGACCTGATCGCTGTGGCCGAAGACCTCGTCGAGCGCAAGATCACTGCGCCCGAGCACCTCGGCATCCTCGGCGGCAGCAACGGCGGCCTGCTGACGGGCGCGGTGATGGTGCAGCGGCCGGACCTGTTCAACGCCGTGGTCTCGCTGGTCCCCCTGCTCGACATGCAGCGCTACCACCTGCTGCTGGCCGGCGCCAGCTGGATGGGCGAGTACGGCAATCCAGACGATCCCGAGCAATGGGCCTACATCAGCCGTTATTCGCCCTACCAGAACGTCTCCGCCGAGGCCGAATACCCCGTCGCCTTCTTCGCCACGTCGACTCGGGACGACCGCGTCCATCCCGGTCATGCGCGCAAGATGGTGGCGAAAATGCTCGACCAGGGTCACGAGGTGCTCTACTACGAAAACATCGAGGGCGGCCATGGCGCGGCGGCCAACCTGCAGCAGCGCGCTTACCTCAACGCGTTGATTTACGCCTACCTGCTGGAGCGGCTGGCGCCGCCGGAAACGTCCGAATAGATTGCTCGGGCGCGCGGCCTGGCGGCGGTGCGCCCGAGCAGCACAGGCTAGGACGCCTTGGCCACCGACCAGTCGTGCAACAGGTCCTCGATGCGGCTGAAGACCTCGCCGATCACCGCAGGCTCGGGCAGCGTCGTGATGCGGAAGTGGTTGTTATAGCGGGTGTTGAAGCTCACCCCCGGCGCCACCAGCACGTGCTTGTGCTCGAGCAGCTGGTAGGCGAAGCGCTCGTCGTCGAAGTCCGGTAACTCGTCGGTGCATATGCGCGGGAAGGCGTACATGGCGCCGTCGGGCGTGACCAGGTCGATGAACTTGCTGCCCGCCGCACCGTCGATCACCGCCTGGCGTGATTCGTACAACCGCCCGCCGGGGCTGACCAGGTCGCGGATGCTCTGGTAGCCGCCGATGGCCGTCTGCACCGCCCACTGCCCCGGCACATTCGCGCACAGGCGCAGCGCCGACAGCAGCTCGACCGACTCGAGGTAGCGGTCGGCGGTGTCCCGGCTGCCCGAGAACACCACCCAGCCGACGCGGTAGCCGCAGGCGCGATAGACCTTGGACAGGCCGGAGAAGGTGCCGCACAGGGTGTCCTGCACCAGCGTCGCCATGGGCACGTGCTCGGCGCCGTCGTAGGTCATGGCGTCGTAGATCTCGTCGCTGAACACCACCAGCCGGTGGCGCTCGGCCACGCGCGCCAGCGACTCGAGCAGCGCGCGCGGATAGACGCGGCCGGTGGGGTTGTTCGGGTTGATCACCACCAGCGCACGGGTGCGCGGCGTGACCAGGCGCTCGACCTCCTCGGGGTCCGGCAGGAAACCGTTTTCCGGCCGGCAGGGGTAGTGCACGGCGCGGGCGCCGTTGAGCACCGTCGCGGCGGTCCACAGCGGGTAGTCCGGGCTGGGGATCAGCACCTCGTCGCCGTCGTTGACCAGCGCGCGCAGGGTCAGGTCGATCAGCTCGCTGACGCCGTTGCCGATGAACACGTCCTCGGCCGTGACGCCGACGACGCCGCGACTCTGCTGCTGCATCACCACGGCCTCGCGCGCCGGGAAAATGCCTTTCTGGTGGCAGTAGGGCTCGCTGGCCTGCAGGTTCTCGATCATCGCCAGGCGCATGGTCTCCGGGGTGCGGAAACCGAACAGCCCGGGATTGCCGATGTTCAGCGCGATGATCTCGTAACCCATGCGCTCGAGCTCCAGGGCACGCCGCGCAAGGCGGCCGCGGATCTCGTACTTGACGCCGGTGAGGGCCCGGCTGGGCTCGACGATTTCGGGAGTCATGGCGCCATTAAATCATGCGGCGGAACGCGTGTAACCAAGGATCGGCGCCAGCCAGCGCTCGGCCTCGGCGACGCTCCAGTCCTTGCGCGCGGCGTAGTCCTCGACCTGGTCGCGGTCGATACGGCCGACCTGGAAATAGCGCGCCCCGGGGTGGGCGAAGTACCAGCCGCTCACCGAGGCCGCCGGCATCATGGCGTAGTGCTCGGTCAGGCGCATGCCGGTGCGCGTCGCCACGTCCAGCAGCTGCCACAGCGTGCCCTTCTCGGTGTGATCGGGGCAGGCCGGATACCCCGGTGCGGGGCGGATGCCGCGGTAGTCCTCGGCGATGAGCGCCTGGTTGCCGAGCTGCTCCCCGGGCGCATAACCCCAGGTTTCGCGACGCACCTTCAGGTGCAGGTACTCGGCAAAGGCTTCCGCGAGCCGGTCGGCCAGCGCCTTGAGCAGGATGGCGCGGTAGTCGTCGTGCTCGGCCTCGAAGCGCGCCACGTGGGCGTCGATGCCCTCGCCCGCGGTCACCGCGAAGGCGCCGATCCAGTCCGCTCTGCCGCTGTCGACGGGCGCGACGAAGTCGGCCAGGCACAGGTTCGGCTGGCCCGGGGCCTTGCGCTTCTGCTCGCGCAACTGGTGCAGGACCAGGCGCACCTCGTCGCGATCCTCGCCCGCGTAGACGCGGATGTCGTCGCCGTCGCTGGCGGCAGGGAACAGGCCGATCACGCCGCGCGCGCGCAACCAGCGTTCACGCACCAGCTGGTCGAGCATCTCGCGTGCATCGGCGTACAAGGAACGGGCGACCTCGCCCCGCTCCGGATCGTCCAGGATGGCGGGGAAACGCCCCGAGAATTCCCAGGCGTTGAAGAAAGGCATCCAGTCGATGTACTCGACCAGCGTCTCCAGTGGCACATCGTCCAGCACCTGGATGCCGGGCTGCAGCGGCGCGGGCGGCGTGTAGTCCTGCCAGCCGCCGTCGAAACGGTTCGCCCGCGCCTCGGCCAGGCTCAACTGCGGGCCCTTGCTGCGCGGCCGGCTGTGCTGGACGCGGCGCTGCTCGTGCTCCTGTTCCACCTTGGCGCGGAAGGCATCGCCCTGTTCCACGCTGATGAGCTGCTGCACCACGCCCACCGCGCGCGAGGCGTCCTTCACGTACACCACCGGGCCTGCGTACGCCGGGTCGATCTTCACCGAGGTGTGCGCCGGCGAGGTGGTGGCGCCGCCGATCAGCAGCGGCTGCTCGAAGCCGAGCCGCTGCATCTCCGCCGCCACGTGGATCATCTCGTCCAGCGACGGCGTGATCAGGCCCGACAGGCCGATGATGTCCGCGCCTTCCTTGCGTGCGGTCTCGAGGATGCGGTCGCAAGGCACCATCACGCCGAGGTCGACGACCTCGAAGCCGTTGCACTGGAGCACCACGCCGACGATGTTCTTGCCGATGTCGTGCACGTCGCCCTTCACCGTCGCCATGATGATGCGGGCGCGCGGCTGCCGGTCGGCTTCCTTCTCCTGCTCCAGGTAGGGCACGAGATGCGCCACCGCCTTTTTCATCACCCGCGCCGACTTCACCACCTGCGGCAGGAACATCTTCCCTTCGCCGAACAGGTCGCCGACCACGTTCATGCCGGACATCAGCGGGCCCTCGATCACGTCCAACGGCCGGCCGAGTTCCACGCGCGCGGCCTCCGTGTCGGCCACGATGAATTCATCGATACCTTTCACCAGCGCATGCTCGAGGCGGCGAATCACGGGCCACTCGCGCCAGGCCAGGTCCTCGCTCTCGCGCTTCGCGCCCGGCCCACCGCGGAACTCGTTGGCGAGGGTGAGCAGCCGCTCGGTGGCGTCGGGCCGGCGCGCCAGGATCACGTCCTCGACGGCCTCGCGCAGCCGGGCCGGGATGTCCTCGTAGATGGCGAGCTGGCCGGCGTTGACGATGCCCATGCTCATGCCGGCGCGGATGGCGTGGTAGAGGAACACCGAGTGCATGGCCTCGCGCACGCGGTCGTTGCCGCGGAAAGCGAAGGAGACGTTGGACACGCCGCCGCTGATCAACGCACCGAGATCCTCGCGGATCGCGCGCGTGGCCTCGATGAAGTCCAGCGCATAGCGGTCGTGCGCCTCGATGCCGGTGGCGACAGCGAAGATGTTCGGATCGAAAATGATGTCCTCGGCCGGGAAGCCGATGGTCTCTGTGAGCAGCCGCCAGGAACGGCGACAGATCTCCAGCCGCCGCTCCAGCGTCTCCGCCTGGCCCTGCTCGTCGAAGGCCATGACGATGACGGCGGCGCCGTGGCGGCGGATCTCGCGGGCCTGGCCAAGGAACGTCTCCTCGCCTTCCTTGAGGCTGATGGAGTTCACCACCGGCTTGCCCTGCAGGCACTTCAGGCCGGTTTCCAGCACCGACCACTTCGAGGAGTCGATCATCACCGGCACGCGCGCCACGTCGGGTTCGGCCGCCAGCAGGTCGAGGAAGGTCTGCATCGCCGCCTCGGAGTCGAGCATCCCCTCGTCCATGTTGACGTCGACGATCTGCGCGCCGCTGTCCACCTGCTGGCGCGCCACGTCGACCGCCGCCGCGTAGTCGCCCGCCTCGATGAGCTTGCGGAAGCGCGCCGAGCCGGTGACGTTGGTGCGCTCGCCCACGTTCACGAACAGCGACTCGGGCGTGATGTTCAGCGCCTCCAGGCCGCTCAGGCGGCAGGCCGGCGGCCGTTGCGGGATGACGCGCGGCGGCTTGCCGCGCACCGCCTCGGCCAGCGCGGCAATGTGCTCGGGACGGGTGCCGCAGCAGCCGCCGATGATGTTGACGAAGCCGCTGTCGGCGAATTCCCCGATCAGCGCCGCCATGGTGGCGGCGTCCTGGTCGTAGCCGCCGAAAGCGTTCGGCAGCCCGGCGTTCGGGTGCACGCTGACGAAGGTGTCGGCGAGACCGGACAGCTCCTCGACGTGCGGCCGCAGCTGCTCGGCGCCGAGGGCGCAGTTGAAGCCCACCGCCAGCGGGCGGGCATGCCGAACGGAATTCCAGAAGGCCTCGACCGTCTGTCCGGAGAGCGTGCGGCCGGAGGCGTCGGTGATAGTGCCCGAGACCATGACCGGCAGGCGGAAGCCCTCCTCCTCGAACATGGCGTCGAGCGCATACAGCGCGGCGCGCGCGTTGAGCGTGTCGAACACGGTCTCGACCATGAGGATGTCGGCGCCGCCGTCGGCCAGCGCCAGCGCGGCCTCGCGATAGGCCGCGACCAATTGGTCGAAGCGCACGTTGCGCTTGCCGGGGTCGGTGACGTCGGGCGAGATCGAGGCGGTGCGGTTGGTCGGCCCCAGCACGCCGGCGACGAAGCGCGGGCGCCCGTCGGCGGCGGCCGCATCGGCGCACTCGCGCGCGATGCGCGCCGCGGCATAGTTGATGTCCGCCACCGCCGACTCCAGCCCGTAATCCGCCTGGGCGATCGCTGTGGCGCTGAAGGTGTTGGTCTCGATGACGTCGGCGCCGGCGTCCAGGTAGGCCCGGTGTCCGTCGGCGACGATATCGGGCCGCACCAGGCACAGCAGGTCGAAGTTGCCCTTCAGGTCCGACGGGTGGGCCGCGAAGCGCTCGCCACGGAAATCCGCCTCGACCAGCTTGCGCTCCTGCATCAGCGTCCCGGTGGCGCCGTCCAGCAGCAGGATGCGCCGGCGCATCAGCTCGGCCAGCTCGGCGCTCCGGTCCGGCTGGCGATGTCGCGCGCGCTGCTCAGGCATACGCCACCTGCGGCGCCGGCCCCTGCATAAGGCAGTGGCAGATGGCGTACACCAGCCCGGCGCGATTCAGGGTGTAGAAATGGAAATCCTGCACGCCGTGGCGACGCAGGGTCTCGACCATGTCGATGGCCACGCTGGCCGAGATCAGCGCGCGCGTGTCCGCGTCGTCTTCCAGGCCGGCGAAGCGCTCCCGCAGCCAGTCGGGGATGCTGGCGCCGCAGGCGGCAGCGAACTTGGTGATCTGCGGGAAGCGCGTGATGGGCAGGATGCCGGGCACGATCGGCACGCTGATGCCGGCCGCGGCTGCGGCGTCGCGAAAGCGCAGGAATGCCGCCGGGTCGAAGAAGAACTGGGTGATCGCCCGCGCCGCGCCGGCGTCCACCTTGCGCTTCAGGTTGTCGAGGTCGGCCTGGGCGCTCCCGGCCTCAGGATGCACCTCCGGGTAGGCGGCCACCGAGATCTCGAAATCGCCGATGCTGCGCAGGCCGGCGACCAGGTCCGCGGCGTAGGCGAAGCCGCCGGGGTGCGGCGTGTAATGCGTGCTGCCCTTGGGCGGATCGCCGCGCAGGGCGACGATGTGGCGAATACCCGCGTCCCAGTAGCGCCGGGCGATCTCCAGCACCTCTTCGCGCGTGGACCCGACGCAGGTCAGGTGCGGCGCGCTCACGAGCCCGGTCTCGGCATGAATGCGCGTGACGATGTCGTGCGTGCGCTCGCGCGTGGACCCGTCGGCGCCGTAGGTGACGGAGACGAACGATGGCTGCAGCGGCGCCAGCCGGGCCACGGTCTGCCACAGCCGTTCTTCCATCGCCGCGTCGCGGGGCGGAAAAAACTCGAAAGAAAACCTGATGTGCGGTGAACTCAACGCCGGGACTCCCTGGCTTCAGGCGGCCGCGACGCGCTGGGCGCCGGGCCGGCGGACAATGGACACGAGCAGCGGCCACGGGCTCGCGGGCAGTTGCTCGACGACTTCCTGGCGCAGTCCGGCTCGCACGCACCACGTCGCGAGCCGGTCCTGGTCCAGCGGGATCGCGGCGCCGGACGAGGCAGGCGTGGCGCCTGCGCCGGTGAGGTACTCGACCAGCAGCAGGCGACCGCCGGGACGCAGGACGCGAGCGGCCTCGCGCAACACCTCGTCCGGCTGCTCCGCCTGGTACAGCACCTGGTCGATGGTGACGGTGTCGAAACTCGCGTCGGCGAAGCGCAGCTGGTACATGTTGCCCTGGCGCACGGAGAGGTGGTCGAGGCCGGCCGCGTGCAGGTTGCTGCGCGCCAGCACCAGCATTTCGCGCGAGATGTCGATGCCGACCGCCGAATCTGCATTCACGCCCAGCAGCCGCAGCATGCGGCCGGTGCCGGTGCCGATGTCCAGCAGCTCGCCCAGGTGCTCCCCCGCCATCAGGTCGATGATGCGCGCGTCCACGCCGGCCGGGGTCGGCGTCGCTGCATCCATCGCGCGCCCGCGCAACTGCTCCGCGCGGCGCGCCAGCACCCGGTCGAGGCGCTCGCGGTCGAGCCGCAGCGCGGCATCGCTTGCCGGCACCAGCCGCAACAGCGCGCGCGCCACTTCCGCGCCGGGGCCGCCGAGCGGGACGCGGTAGTACACCCAGTTCTGCTCGCGAAAGCGGTCCAGCAATCCCGCCCCGCACAGCACCTTGAGGTGCCGCGAGACGCGCGGCTGGCTCTGCCCCAGCACCTCGGTAAGCTCGGTCACGGTAAGCTCGCCGCGGGCGCAGAGCGCAAGCAGGCGCAACCGGCTGGGATCGGCCAGGGCCTTGAAGGCCTCCAGCACCGGCTGCATGGATGAGCTTGCGACGGAAATCATGGTGTGCGCATATAAACATATCGTTATATAGGCTTCAACATGCTCGACGAGAACTCGGCCCGCGAATGGCGGCAGCGGCTGCAGGCGCTGTGGTCGCAACGCATCCCCCTGGCGCAGGCCATGCAGGTGGAAATCCGCCGGCTGGACCGCGCCGGGTTGCTGCTTGCCGCGCCCCTGGCGCCAAACCGCAACCACGTCGGCACGGCCTTCGGCGGCAGCCTCCAGGGGCTCGCCACCCTCGCGGGCTGGGCGGTGACCCTCGTCGCCGCAGCAGGCCACGGCGCCCCCAGGGTGGTCATCCGCGAGTGCCGCATGCGCTTCCTGGCGCCGGTGGAAGGCGAGTTGATCGCCACCGCTGCCTGGCCGGAGGCCGAGACAGTGGCGGCCTTCCGCAACCGGCTGGCCACAGAGGGACGTGCCCGGCTCATGGTGGCGGTCGACATCGGCACGTCGGGGGAAAGCGCGGCGGCGCGCTTTTCAGGGGAGTTCGTGGCCCGCGTCGAACCGCCCGCCGCCGGCTAGTGCAAGCGGTCTGACTGCGGCGGCACGGCGTCCTGGTCGGCCAGCAGCCGCGCCACGTCGACCCGGTCGAGCTCGTAGGCGGCGTTGCAGAATTCGCAGCGCACCTCGATCCGTCCCTCTCCGGCGAGCAGCTCGTCCAGCTCGTCCCGGCCGAGCAGGCGCAGGGCGGATTCCACGCGGTCGCGGGTGCAGCTGCAGCGGAAACTGACCGCGCGCTCATCGGCCAGCCGCAGGTCGTCTTCGTGGAACAGGCGTCGCAGCAGCTGGCGCGGCTCCAGGCCGAGCAGCTCTTCCGCGGTCAGCGTGTCGCCCAGCAGCCCGACGCGCTGCCAGCCGTCTGCATCGCCGTCCGTGTCTTCCTCGGCGCGGCTCTCGCCGACGGGAAGCTGCTGCAACAGCATCCCGGCCGCCCCGCTGCCGTCCGCGGCCAGCCAGAGCCGGGTCGGCAGCTGCTCGGACTGCGCAAAATACCCGTCCAGGCAGCTGGCGAGGGTGTCGGTGTCGGCCAGCACGATGCCCTGGTAGCGCTCGCGACCGGACCGGCGCTCGATGGTGATGGCGAGGCGGCCGTGGCCGGTGAGCTCGGCCAGCGAGCCCTGCGGGTCGTCGCCCTCCCACTTGGCCAGCCCGCGCACGGCAAGATCGCTGCTGCACTGGACCACCAGCAGGCTCAGGACGCCTTCGCCCTGGATCTGCATGGTCAGGAGGCCGTCGAACTTCAGCGTCGAGGCCAGCAGCACGCAGGCCGCCATGGCCTCGCCCAAGAGGCTGCGCACGGCCGGCGGGTATTCCTGGCGTGCCAGCACCTCGCGCCAGCTGTCCTCGAGCCGCACCAGCTGGCCGCGGACCGGGAAGTCCTCGAACATGAAGCGCCGCAGCGCGTCGCCGCCGCTCATCAACCGGCCAGCAGCTTCTTCAGCAACTCGTTCACCAGCGCCGGGTTGGCCTTGCCGCCCGTGGCCTTCATCACCTGGCCGACGAAAAAGCCGAACAGCTTGTCCTTGCCGGACCGGTACTGCTCCAGCTGCCCCGGGTTCGCCGCGATGACTTCGCGTACCACGTCCTCGAGCGCGCCTGTGTCGGTGATCTGCTTCAGCCCGCGCGCCTCGATCACGGCGTCGGCGTCGCCCTCGCCGTTCCACATGGCCTCGAACACTTCCTTGGCGATCTTGCCGGAGATGGTCTGGTCCTCGATCCGGCGCAGCAGTCCGAGAAACGCGTCCGCCTTCACCGGGCTGGCAGACACATCGAGGCCGGCCTTGTTGAGGGCACCGGCGAGCTCGCCCATGACCCAGTTGGCGGCGAGCTTCTTGTCGTCCAGGCCCGCGGCGACGTTCTCGAAGTAATCCGCCACGGCCCGGCCCGCGCTGAGCACGCCGGCGTCGTAGTCCGACAGGCCGTACGCCGCGACGAAGCGTTCGCGCTTGTGCCACGGCAGCTCGGGGAGCTCGGCGCGCACCGCCTCGACCTGCTCCGGGCCGATTTCCAGCGGCAACAGGTCAGGATCCGGGAAATAGCGGTAATCGTTCGCCTCTTCCTTGCTGCGCATCGGGCGCGTCTCGTCCTTGTCCGGGTCGTAGAGGCGCGTTTCCTGCACCACCTTGCCGCCGGACTCGAGGATGTCGATCTGGCGCTCCACCTCGAACAGGATGGCGCGCTCGACGTAGCGGAAGGAGTTGAGGTTCTTGGTCTCGGTGCGGGTGCCGAACTCGTGCCGCCCGAAGGGCCGCACGGAGACGTTGGCGTCGCAGCGGAACGAGCCTTCCTGCATGTTGCCGTCGCAGATGCCGAGGTAGCGCACCAGCTGGTGGATGGCCTTCATGTAGGCCACGGCTTCCTTCGCCGAGCGCAGGTCGGGCTCGGACACGATCTCCAGCAGCGGCGTGCCGGCTCGGTTCAGGTCGATGCCCGACTGGCCGTGGAAGTCCTCGTGCAGGGACTTGCCGGCGTCCTCCTCGAGATGCGCGCGGGTGATGCCGACCGTCTTGCGGGCGCCGTCCTCGAGCCGGATCTCGATGCGCCCGTCATGCACGATGGGCAGTTCGTACTGGCTGATCTGGTAACCCTTGGGCAGGTCGGGATAGAAGTAGTTCTTGCGCGCGAACACCGAGCGCGCAGCCACGCTGGATTCCGTGGCCAGGCCGAAGGCGATGGCCATGCGCACCACGCCGTTGTTCAGCACCGGCAGGACGCCGGGATAGCCCAGGTCGACCAGGCAGGCCTGCGTGTTCGGCGCGGCGCCGTAGGCGGTGGAGGCGCCGGAGAAGATCTTGCTCCGGGTGGCGAGCTGGGCGTGGATCTCCAGCCCGATGACGGTTTCCCATTCCATGTGCTCGTTCCTCAGGCGAAGGCGCCGCCGGGCGCCTGCGCATGCCAGTCGGTGGCCTGCTGGAAGCGGTGCGCGACGTTGAGGATCCGCCCCTCGTCGAAGGCCCGGCCCACGATCTGCAGTCCCACCGGCAGCCCGTCGACGAAGCCGCAGGGCACCGAGAGCCCCGGCAGCCCGGCCAGGTTCACGCCGATGGTGTAGATGTCGTTCAGGTACATGGTCACCGGGTCGTCCACCTTGGCGCCCAGCGCGAAGGCCGGCGTCGGCGACGTGGGCCCGACGATGACGTCGACGTCCTCGAAGGCGCGGTGGAAGTCGGCGGCGATGAGCTGCCGCACGCGCTGCGCCTTCAGGTAATAGGCGTCGTAGTAGCCCGCCGAGAGCACGTAGGTGCCGGTCATGATGCGGCGCTTGACCTCCGGGCCGAAACCCTCGCCGCGGCTGCGCTTGTACAGGTCCTCGAGGTCGCGCGGCCGGGCGGCGCGGTAGCCGAAGCGCACGCCGTCGAAACGCGACAGGTTGGACGAGCACTCGGCCGGCGCGACCACGTAGTAGGTCGGCACCGAGAGGCCGATGTTCGGCAGGCTGACGCGCTGCACGGTGGCGCCGAGCTGTTCCAGGACCTTGAGCGCCGCCTCGATCGCCGCCGCGTTCTCGGCATCCAGGCCCTCGTCCATGAACTGTTCCACCAGCCCGATGCGGAGGCCGTCGAGCGGCGCGTCCAGGCCGGCGACGTAGTCGGGCACCGGGGCGTCGACCGAGGTGGAGTCGCGCGGATCGTGGCCTGACATCGCGCCCAGCAGCAGCGCCGCATCCTCCGCCGTCTGCGTCAGCAGCCCGGCCTGGTCGAGGCTCGAGGCGAAAGCGATCATGCCGTAGCGGGACACCCGCCCGTAGGTCGGCTTGATGCCGGTGATCCCGGTCAGCGCCGCCGGCTGGCGGATGGAGCCGCCGGTGTCGGTGCCGGTCGCCGCCGGCACCAGGCGCGCCGCCACCGCGGCCGCGGAGCCGCCGGACGAGCCGCCCGGCACGCGCGCCGTGTCCCAGGGGTTGCGCACCGGGCCGTACCAGCTGGTCTCGTTCGACGAGCCCATGGCGAACTCGTCCATGTTGGTCTTGCCCAGCATGACCACGCCGGCCTCGCGCAGGCGCTCGACAACCGTGGCGTCGTAGGGCGCGACGAAGTTGTCGAGCATGCGCGAGCCACAGCTGGTCTTCACGCCCGCGGTGCAGAAAATGTCCTTGTGGGCGATGGGCAACCCGGCCAGCGGCCCCGCCGTGCCTGCAGCGCGGGCGGCGTCGGCCGCGCGGGCGGCCTCGAGGGCGGCGTCGCCGGTGAGCGTGACGAAGGCGTTGAGCTCGCCGTCGAGCGCGCCGATCCGCGCCAGCAGGTGGCGCACCAGTTCCTCGCTGCTGAACTCGCCGGCGGCAAGACCGCGCGCCATCTGCGCCAGGGTCATGGCATGCATAGATCCGCGCTCCCTGCTTACTCGATGACCTTGGGGACCAGGTACAGCCCGGCCTCGACGGCCTGGGCGTTCTGCTGGTAGAGGTCGCGCTGGTCGCTTTCCGTCACGACGTCCTGGCGCAGGGGCTGCGTCATGTTGAGCGGGTGCGCCATGGGCGTCACGCCCTCGGTATCGGCGCGTTCCAGCTGCTGTACGAAATCGATGATCCGGGACAGGTTGTCGACATAGGTGGGCACTTCCTCGCCGGAGATGCCCAGCCTGGCGAGGTGCGCAATGGACTCGACCTCGTCGCGGCTCAACTTCATGCGGGTCTCCTGAAAGCTCTGCACAGGTGTGCGGGCAAGTCGTCAATGATACCGTTGCGCTTGCCCGAAGTCGCCCCCGTTGCTAGATTTAGGTGCTTGTGCACCCCGGCCCCGCCGGACGCCGCGCGCCGCCCCGTCGCCCCCTCACTGGTCCCTGCTCGGTCAACCTATGTTCAAGAATCTCCGCGGATATTTCTCCAACGACCTGTCCATCGACCTGGGCACGGCCAACACGCTGATCTACGTGCGTGGCCGCGGCATCGTGCTGGACGAGCCGTCCGTGGTCGCGATCCGGGAGGAGACCGCGCGCGGCGGCCGCACCGTGCAGGCCGTGGGCGCGGAGGCAAAGATGATGCTCGGCCGCACCCCCGGCAACATCACGGCCATCCGGCCGCTGAAGGACGGCGTCATCGCCGACTTCACCGTCACCGAGAAGATGCTCCAGCATTTCATCAAGAAGGCCCACGGCAGCCGTTATTTCCGCCCCAGCCCGCGCGTGCTGGTGTGCGTGCCCTACGGCTCCACCCAGGTGGAGCGCCGCGCCATCCGCGAGTCGGCCGAGGGCGCGGGCGCCCGCAAGGTCTACCTGGTGGAGGAGCCCATGGCCGCAGCGATCGGCGCCGGCATGCCGGTCGGCGAGGCGCGCGGCTCGATGGTGCTGGACATCGGCGGCGGCACCTCGGAAGTGGCGGTGATCTCGCTCAACGGCATCGTCTACGCCGCCTCCGTGCGCATCGGCGGCGACCGCTTCGACGAGGCCATCATGAGCTACGTGCGCCGCAACTACGGCATCCTCATCGGCGAGGCCACCGCGGAGCGCATCAAGCACGAGATCGGCGCCGCCTACCCCGGCCAGGAAGTGCGCGAAATCTCGGTGCGCGGCCGCAACCTCTCGGAAGGCGTGCCGCGCAGCTTCACGCTGAATTCCAACGAGATACTGGAAGCACTGCAGGAGCCCCTGCAGGGCATCGTCGGCGCGGTCAAGGCGGCGCTGGAGCAGACGCCCCCCGAGCTCGGCGCCGACGTCGCCGACCGCGGTATCGTGCTCACCGGCGGCGGTGCGCTGCTGCGCGACCTGGACAAGCTGCTGATGGAAGAGACCGGCCTGCCGGTGGTGATCGCCGACGACCCGCTGACCTGCGTGGCGCTGGGCGGAGGCAAGGTGCTGGAGCTGCTGGACCAGCACGGCCCCGGCCTGTTCGGCATCGAGTGAGGCGCTGGCCAAGGCCCCACGCAGCAGTCCACAATAGGCCGCGGTCAGCCCAGAGCCTGCCGTGAGCCCTTTCACCCCGTCCGACAACAAGCCGCTGTTCGACCGCGGGCCCTCGCTGGGCACCCGCGCGGTGCTGCTCGTGGTGTTGTCCGTGGCGCTGATGTTCCTCGACCACCGCGAAGGCCACATGGACTCCGTGCGGCGCGCGCTCTCGGTGGCCGTCTACCCCATTCGCGTGCTGGTCGACATGCCCTCGGCAGCGTTCCTCTGGGCGCGCGAATCCCTGGCGGAGCGCGCCCGGCTGCTGGAGGAAAACAGCTCGCTGCGCGCGGAGAGCCTGCGCCAGCGGGTCCACCTGCAGCAGATGGTCGCGCTCGAGGCCGAGAACGCGCGGCTGCGGGCGCTGATGGATTCCCCCGCCAAGCTCGCTGATCGTGTCCAGGTGGCCGAGATCCTCGCGGTGGACCTCGATCCCTACCGGCATCGCATCGCCATCAACCGCGGCGAGTACGCCGGCGTCTACGCCGGCCAGGCGCTGGTGGATGCAGACGGTATCGTGGGCCAGGTCATACGGGTCGACCCGCTCGGCGCCGAGGCCATCCTGATCAGCGACCCGAGCCACGCCACGCCCGTGGAACTGATCCGCAACGGGCTGCGCACTGTAGCGCTCGGCGTCGGCGACGTGAGCCGCGTCGAGCTCCCCTTCCTGCCCAACAGCGCCGACGTGCGCGTCGGCGACCTGCTGGTCTCCTCCGGCCTGGGCGATGCCTTCCCGCACGGCTACCCGGTGGCCCGCGTGACCCGGGTCGAGCGGCGGCCCGGCGAATCCTTCGCCCGCATCGAGGCGGAACCGACGGCAGCACTGAACCGCAGCCGGCAGGTGCTGTTGCTGTGGGAAGGCGGCGAAGCAGAGCCCCTCGCCGTACCCGCCGATACGGCCGAGGATGAAGCCGCCACCGCGGCCGACACCGAGCCCGATACGGAGGCCGAGACCACGGCGGAGCCGTCCGGCACAGCGCCGCGCGGGGATAACCCGTGAGCCCGGCCGGACGCGTGCGGCACTGGCCGGTGATGATTTCGCTGCTGGTGGCGATGTCGCTGGAAGTCGCGCCGCTGCCGGCCGAACTGGCCGCCTGGCGCCCGCCTTGGCTGGCGCTGGTGGCGATCTACTGGGTGCTGGCCTATCCGCGGCGCTACGGCCTCGCGCTGGCGTGGGTCGCCGGCCTGGTGCTCGACGTCCTCAAGGGCGGCGTGCTCGGGCAGCATGCGCTGGCGATGACGGCCGCGGTCTGGATCACGCTGTACTTTCACCTGCGGCTGCGCGTGTTTCCGCCCTGGCAGCAGGCCATGGCCGTGACCGCGATGGTGCTGGCGCACCAGTTCCTGGTGTTCTGGGTCGACGGCGTGGCCGGGGACGCCGTGCTGGGCTGGCAGCGACTGACGCCGGTCGCGGCGGCGGCGATCGCCTGGCCGTTGCTCACTGCCATCCTCGATCGCCTGCGCTTCCAGCTGCGCATGCAGGCATGAGTATCGACCGCCTCAAGGACCATTGGCGCGAACAGCGCATGTTCCTCGGCCGGATCATCGCCGCGGGGGTGATCGTCACGCTGCTCGCCGGCTTGCTCATGTACCGGCTGGTCGACCTGCAGGTGGTGCACTTCGAGCATTTCAGCCGCCTTTCGCAAGGCAACCGCGTGCGGCTCGAGCCGGTGCCGCCGGTGCGCGGGCTGCTGTTCGACCGCGCCGGCCGTGCGCTGGCCGAGAACCAGCCCGTGTACCAGCTGGAACTCGTGCCCGAGCAGGTGAAGGACCTCCAGGCCACGCTGGACGGCCTGGTCGAGCTGGACCTGGTGCGCAGCGAGGACCTGCCGCGCATTCACAACCAGGTCAGGAGCCAGCGGCGCTTCGAGCCCGCCATCCTGCGCGCCCGGCTGAGCGACGAGGAGGCGGCCCGCTTCGCCGTGCACCGCCCGCGCTTCACCGGCGTGGACATCCAGGCCAGGCTGGCGCGCCGCTACCCGCTCGGCGCAGTCGCTGCCCACGCCGTAGGCTATGTCGGCGCCATCAGCGAGCAGGACCTGAAAAGACTGGACACCGCGAATTACGCCGGCACCGCGCAGACCGGCAAGGTGGGTGCCGAGCGCGCCTGGGAGGACCTGCTGCACGGCACCACGGGGTTCCGGCAGGTGCTGGTGAACGCCCAGGGGCGCGCGCTGCAGGAACTCGAGCGCAACGACGCCGTGCCGGGACGCAACGTCTACCTCACGCTCGACCTGGAACTGCAGGCGGCGGCGGAGGAAGCGCTGGGCGAGCGGCGCGGCGCGGTGGTGGCGCTCGACCCGCGCAACGGCCATGTCCTGGCGTTCGCCAGCATGCCCGGCTACGACCCCAACCTGTTCAGCATGGGCATCCCGGCGCCCTTGTACCGCGCGCTGCAGGACGACATCGACCAGCCCATGTTCAACCGCGCGCTGCGCGGCCAGTACCCGCCGGGCTCCACCATCAAGCCGATCCTGGCGCTCGCCGGCCTGCACTACGGCGTCACCACGCCGCTGGACACGGTGTGGTGCCCCGGCTGGTTCAGCCTGCCGAACCACTCGCACCGCTACCGCGACTGGAAGCGCGAGGGACACGGCTCGATCGACCTCGAGGACTCGGTCGCCCAGTCCTGCGACGTCTACTACTACCGCCTCGCCGTGACGCTCGGCATCGACCGCATGCACGAGTTCCTCGCACTGTTCGGCCTCGGCGCGGAGACGGGGATCGACATCCCCGGCGAACGGGCCGGGCTCTTGCCGTCGCGCGACTGGAAGCGCAGCGCCTTCAGTCGCCCGCAGGACCAGGTCTGGTTCCCCGGCGAAACCGTGATCACCGGCATCGGCCAGGGCTACATGCTCGCGACGCCCATGCAGCTGGCACAGGCCACCGCCATCCTGGCCAACCGCGGGCAGGGTTTTCGCCCCACCCTGCTGGCCGCGGTGGAGGAGCCGCTGAGCGGCGCGCGCGAGGAATTCGCTCCCGAGCCCCTGCCGCCGCTCCAGCTGGCGCCGGCGCAGGTCGAGGAAGCCATCGATGCCATGGTCGCCGTGGTGCACGGCGCTCGCGGCACGGCGCGCGCCATCGGCGTCGACTCCCCGTGGACCATCGCCGGCAAGACCGGCACGGCGCAGGTGGTCGGGATCGCCCAGGGCGAAAAATACGACGAAGACAAGGTCGAGGAGCGGCATCGGCCGCACGCCCTGTTCGTCGCGTTCGCCCCGGCGGAGAATCCACGCATTGCCATCGCGGTGCTGGTGGAGAACGGTGCCAGCGGCAGCGCCGCGGCGGCGCCGATCGCACGCACGCTGATCGACAACTGGCTCGGCAGGGAGGGCGACTGACGTGGCCGTGTCTTCATCGGTTTTCGGTGACAAGCAGTCGCTCGGGCTCGGCGCCCGCATCATGGCCGCGCTCAAGCTCGACGCGCCGCTGCTCACGGGGCTGCTCGCGGTAACGGCCTTCGGCCTGGTGGTGTTGTGGAGCGCCGGCGGCCAGGACCAGGGGTTGCTCGTGCGCCAGCTGGTGCGCCTTGGCGTCGCCTTCGGCGTCATGCTCGTCATCGCCCAGCTGCCGCCGAAGATCCTGCGCCTGTGGGCACCGTGGATGTTCGTCATCGGGCTAGGACTGCTGTTCGCCGTGCTGTTCTTCGGCGATATGGGCAAGGGCGCGCAGCGCTGGCTGGACCTCGGCGTGGTGCGCTTCCAGCCCTCGGAGATGATGAAACTGGCGGTGCCGATGATGGCGGCGTGGTACCTGCACGACCGGCCGCTGCCGCCGCGGTTTCTGGAACTGTGCGTGCTGCTGCTGATGGTGGTGGTGCCGGCGTTCCTGATCGCGCGCCAGCCCGACCTGGGCACGGCCCTGCTGGTGGCCAGCTCGGGCATCCTGGTGGTCCTGCTCGGCGGGCTGCGCGTGCGCATGATCGTGCTGCTCGGCGCCCTGGGCGCCGCGCTCGCACCAGTGCTGTGGTATTTCATGCACGATTACCAGCGCCGCCGGGTGCTGACCTTCCTGCAGCCCGAGTCGGACCCGCTCGGGGCCGGCTACCACATCATCCAGTCCAAGATCGCCATCGGCTCGGGCGGCCTGTTCGGCAAGGGCTGGGGCAACGGCAGCCAGGCGCAGCTGGAGTTCCTCCCCGAGCGCTCGACGGATTTCATCTTCGCGGTGCTGGGCGAGGAGTTCGGGCTCATCGGCCTGGCGCTGCTCATCGCGGCCTACCTGTTCATCATCGGCCGCGGCCTCTACATCGCCCTGCAGGCCCAGGACACTTTCGGCCGCCTGCTCGCCGGCAGCATCAGCCTGACCTTTTTCGTCTACGTGTTCGTCAACACGGGCATGGTGACGGGCCTGCTGCCGGTGGTCGGCGTGCCGCTGCCGCTGGTGAGCTACGGCGGCACGTCCATGGTGACCCTCATGGCGGGTTTCGGTATGCTCATGTCCGTCCAAGGCCACCGGAACTTGCTCGCCAGGTGAACCGTTTACTGCAACTCTTTTGCTGCGTCGGCCTGGCGGCCGGCCTCGGGCCCGCGGCGGCGTCCGCGGAGCAGCCGCTCGACCTGGCGCGCGACGACGTGCGCGCCTTCATCGAGGGTGCGCAGGAGCGCCATGGCCTGGAGCCCGACGCAGTGCGCGCCGTGCTGGGCCTCGCCCGCATCCAGCCGCCCATCATCGAGGCCATCAGCCGCCCGGCGGAACGCGTGCGGCCGTGGCACGAGTACCGCAAGATCTTCATCACCGAGGAGCGGATCGCCGCGGGCGCCGAGTTCTGGCGCCAGCACCGCGACCAGCTCGAACGCGTGGCCGCGGAGTCCGGCGTGCCGGAGGAAATGCTGGTCGGGATCATCGGCGTAGAGACCTACTACGGTCGCATCCTGGGCCGCTACCGCGTGCTGGACGCACTCGCCACGCTGGCTTTCGAGTACCCGCCGCGCAGCGCATTCTTCAGCAAGGAACTGGAGCAGTTCATCCTGCTGGCGAGCGAGCAGGGGCTCGAGATCGACGGCCCGGTCGGCTCCTACGCCGGCGCCATGGGCCTGCCGCAGTTCATTCCCTCCAGTTACCGCGCCTACGCCGTGGACGGCAACGGCGACGGGCGCGTGGACCTGTGGGAGAGCAAGGAAGACATCCTCGCCAGCGTCGCCAACTACTTCCGCGTGCATGGCTGGCGTCCCGGGGAGCCGGTCGTCGCACCGGCCGTGCCGGGCGGCAGCGACCCGGCGCCGCTGGCGCACCAGGGCCTGTCGGCGAACACGACCGTGGGCGCACTGTGGCAGGCCGGCATCGGCCTGGCCGGCCCCGCCCCGGCAGATCCCGACGCCGCTGCGGGATTGTTCGCGCAGGAGCGCGAGGACGGCACCGCGTACTGGGCTGGCTTCCACAATTTCTACGTCATCACGCGCTACAACCGCAGCCTGATGTACGCCCTGGCCGTGCACGAGCTCGGCCAGGCCGTGCGCAGCCGCGTCGAGGCCGGCGTCGATGCCGGCTAGCCGCGGCGTGCGCCGTCGCGGCGCACTCGCCGGCCTGCTCGTCCTGGCCGCGGCGCTGGGCGGTTGCGGCACGACCCCCGTGGACCAGGACGCGGCGCCGGCGCGACCCCGCGACGTCAGCGGGGTTCCGGACGCCGTGCCGCGTGCAGAGCCGCGCAGCGCGCGTGGCAACCCGCCCGTCTACGAGGTCATGGGACGGCGCTACTACGTCATGAAGGACGCTGCAGGCCACCGCGAGCGCGGCGTCGCGAGCTGGTACGGCACCAAGTTCCACGGCCGCCTGACCTCCAGCGGCGAGCCCTACGACATGTACGCCATGACGGCGGCACACAAGACGCTGCCGCTGCCGAGCTACGTGCGCGTCACCCACGTGCACAACGGCCGCAGCGTCATCGTGCGCGTCAACGACCGCGGCCCCTTCGTCGGCGACCGCATCATCGACCTGTCCTACGCCGCCGCGGTGCGCCTCGGCATGCACAACGACGGCACCGCGCTGGTGGACATCGAGGTGATCGGTCCCGAGGCGGGCACCACTGCCGCCGTGGCCCCGCCGCGGGAAGCCGCGCCCGCGGAAGCGGAGCCGGTGTGGCTGCAGGTGGGCGCCTTCTCTGATGCCGGCAATGCCGCCCGGCTCCAGGCCCGGCTCGCCGAGCAGGGCATCGACGAGGTGGTTACGCATCACGAAAGGAGCCTGCGCCGCACCGTCTACCGCGTGCGCATCGGCCCGCTCGCCACCGTGGACGAGATCGAGCGCATGCTCGCGGCCGTGCGCGCGCTGGGCATCGATGACGCGCACCTGTCCTCGGACTGACCCTCGCGGCCGGACGGTGTAAGATTTCCGTCCATTCCCCCCACAACCCGCCGGCAACCGGCCGCCAAAGGATTCCATGCGCCTGATCACCGCCCTCTGCCTCGCCCTGCCCCTCCTGCTCGCCCCGCTGCATGCCTCCGCGCAAGCCGAACCGGCCATGCTGCCGCCGGTGCCCGCGGCCCCCGCAGTGGCGGCCCGGGCCCACATCCTGGTGGATTTCAACTCGGGCGCGGTACTCGCGGAGAACGCCGCGGACGAGCGCATGGACCCGGCCAGCATCACCAAGCTGATGACCGCCTACGCGGTATTCAGCGAGCTGCGCAAGGGAGAGATGGCGCTGGACGACATGGTGACGGTGAGCGAGCGCGCCTGGCGCACCGGCGGCTCGCGCATGTTCATCGAGGTCGGCACGCGCGTGCGCATCGACCAGCTGATCCGCGGCATGATCATCCAGTCCGGCAACGACGCCTCGGTGGCCCTCGCGGAGCATACCGCGGGCACCGAAGCGGCCTTCGCCCAGCTCATGAACGAGTACGCACGGCGCCTCGGCATGCGCAACACCAACTTCCGCAATGCCACAGGCTTGCCCGCGGAGGACCACTACAGCTCCGCGCGCGACATCGCGCTGCTGGCGGCGGCCATCATCCGCGAGTTCCCCGAGTTCTACTCGCTGTATTCGGAGCGCGAGTACACCTACAACGAGATCACGCAGCGCAATCGCAACAAGATGCTGTGGCGCGATCCCAGCGTCGACGGCATCAAGACCGGCATGACCGACGCCGCGGGCTATTGCCTGGTCTCCTCCGCCGAGCGCGGCGACATGCGCCTGATCTCGGTCTTGCTCGGCACCAGCAGCGACAAGGCGAGGGCCGATGCCACCCAGGCCTTGCTGAACTGGGGCTTCCGCTTCTTCGAGAGTCACCGCGTTTACGCCGCGGGCGAGCCCGTCACCACCGCGCGGCTGTGGAAAGGCGAGGTCGAGGAGCTGCCCCTGGGCCTGCAGCAAGCCCTGTGGGTCACGCTGCCGCGCGGCCGCTACGAGCTCATCGAGGCCACGATGGAGCTGCAGACGCCCCTGGTCGCACCGGTGGCCCCGGACGACGCGGTCGGACGGCTGCGGCTGACGCTCGAGGGAGAGTCCCTCGCCGACCTGCAGCTTTACCCCCTCGCGCACGTCGCCGAAGGCGGCCTGTTGCGGCGCGCCCTCCACTCGGTCCAGCTCTGGTTCGAATGAGCGACGACACGCTGCTCGAGTTCCCCTGCGACTTCCCGCTCAAGGTGATGGGCCGGAAGGCCGATGACTTCGCGACCCTGGTGACCGGACTGGTGGAGAGCCATGCCGGCCCGGGTCCCGACCTGCGCGTCAGCGAACGCCTCAGCCGGGATGGCAACTTCGTCGCCCTCACCGTGGTCGTGCGCGCACAAAGCAAGTCCCAGCTGGACGCCATCTACGCCGAGCTCAGCGCGCACGAGCGCGTGCTGATGGTGCTGTGATGCAGGCGCCGGTGGTGCGGCGGCTCGGCATGGTCGATTACGAGCCGACCTGGCGCCGCATGCAGGCGCTGGCGGATACCCGCGGGCCCGACCAGCCGGACGAGATCTGGCTCCTGCAGCATCCCCCGGTGTTCACGCTGGGCCTGAACGGCAGCCGGGCGCACCTGCTGGCGCCGGGCGAGATCCCGGTGGTGCAGGTCGATCGCGGCGGCCAGGTGACTTATCACGGCCCGGGGCAGCTGGTGGTCTACCCGCTGCTCGACCTCGGTCGCAGCGGGCTGGGCGTCAGGGCGCTGGTGTGCGCTCTGGAGCGCGCCGTGATCCGCTGCGTCGGCGCCTACGGCATAGAGGCGCGCGGCGACCGCGCAGCACCGGGCGTGTACGTCGGCGAAAAAAAACTTGCGAGCATCGGCCTGCGCATCCGGCGCAACTGCAGCTACCACGGGCTGGCGCTGAACGTGGACATGGACCTCGAGCCTTTCCGGCGCATCAACCCCTGCGGCTTCAGCGGCCTGGAGGTGACCCAGCTGGCCGATCTCGGGGTCGCAGTGCCGTTCGACACCGTGGCCGACGACCTCGAGCAGGCCCTGCTGGCCGAGCTTCAGGATTCCGCCAGCCTGGCCTGCAGCGCGTAAAGCCGCTCGGGCGTACCGACGTCGAGCCAGGCCCCCTCGTGCAGCACCCCGCTCACCTTGCCCCGGGCCGCCGCTTCCTGCAGCAAGGGCGCCAGCGGGAAACGACCGGGGCTGCAGTCCGCAAACAGCTCGGGATGCAGCAGGGCGATGCCGCCATAGGTATGGCGCAGCTCCCCGCCCGGCACGACCCTGCCCTGCTCGAGCGCGAAATCGCCGCCCGGGTTGTGCGGCGGATTCGGCACCAGCAGCAGCTGGGCCAGCATGCCGTGTTCCAGTTGCAACGCCGACGGCGACCACTCGCACCACACGTCGCCGTTGACCAGCAGGAAAGGCTCCGGGCCGAGCAGCGGGAGCGCCTGGAAGATGCCCCCGCCGGTGTCGAGCGCCGGCCAGGGTTCGGGAGAATAAGTGATGTCGACACCCCAGCGGCTGCCGTCGCCCAGCGCTGCGCGCAGCACCTCGCCCAGCCAGGCGCAATTCATCACCACCTCACGGCATCCTGCCGCCGCGAGAATGCGCAGCTGGTGGCCGACCAGCGGCTCGCCGCCCACCGGCAGCAGGGGCTTCGGCATGCGGTCGGTGAGTGGGCGCATCCTCTCGCCGCGGCCGGCCGCGAGCACCATCGCTTTCAAGCTATTTCCCCCGTCGGCCGTCCAGCCGCGATAATGGAATCCTGCGGCGAAAGTATGCCATGTTAGCCAGTCTCACCCGGACAGCCTGATGCCCCGTCTCCTGGCCTTTCTAGCGATTCTCATGGGCAGCGCGCCGCTCGGCGCCGCGCCTGTGTGCCCGGTGCCGGAGCCGGTGGAGTTCGAGCCGCTGGACAAATCGACCCCGATCGAAGTCTCGGCCGACCGGGCCGAATTGAACACGGCGGGCGATTCGGTTTTCAGCGGCGGCGTGGTGGTGCAACGAGGCAACCAGCGACTCGAGACCGAAGGCGCCACCTGGAACCGGGCCGAGGGCCGGGTCCTGGCGGTCGACGGCGCGCGCTTCACGCAGCCTGGCCTCGAGGTCGAGACCGACCGGCTGGAGTACCTTCCCGGCGAAGGCACGGCCATCCTGACAGGGAACCGTTACCGGCTCCCTGCCCGGCCGGCGAGCGGCGGTGCGGACACCATCCGGGCACGCGGCAACGGCCGCATCCGCATGGATGACGTGACGTACACCACCTGCCCGGGGGACGACCCTGACTGGCTGCTGAGCATCGGCGAGCTGAAACTCGACACCAGCGACGAGATCGGCGAAGCCGACAACGTCACTTTGCGCTTCTTCGGCGCACCCGTCGCCTACCTGCCCTACCTGTCCTTTCCGCTGTCGAACCGCCGCAAGACCGGGTTCCTGGTGCCGGAATTCGGCCAGTCCACGCGCAACGGCCTGGAGATCAGCGCACCCTTCTACTTCAACCTGGCACCGAACTACGACCACCTCCTCACGCCGGTGTTCCTGTCGGACCGCGGCCTCAAGCTCGACAACCATTTCCGCTACCTGAGGCCGGAGAGCCGGGGCGCGATCAGGCTGGACTACCTGCATCGCGACAGCGAGGTGCCGGAGCAGAGTCCCCGGGTCTGGTTCAACCTGTCGCACCTGACACGGCTCGATAATGGCTGGCGCTTCACGGCCGAGCTCGAGGACGTCTCAGACACCGATTATTTCCAGAATCTGGGCGAGTCCCCGGCGGTCACCAGCCGCACCCACGTCGAACGGCGCCTTCAGGTGGACTACGCCGGCCCGACCTGGCGCATCACCGCGCGGGCGCAGAACTTCCGTACGCTCGACCTGGACATCCCGGAGGACGAGCGCCCCTATGCACGCATGCCGCAGCTGGTCGCCGACGGCCTGTGGCTGGACGGGCCGCTCGGGATGGACTTGCGGCTGCGCTCAGAGGCCGCCGGCTTCACGCGCGGCGTGGGGCCCGAGGGCGCGCGCGCGATGCTGGAACCCGAAATCAGCCTGCCGGTCGAGGCCCCGGGGTTCTTTTTTACCCCTGCCGCGCGTTTGCGCATGGTGCAGTACGCCCTCAGCGGCGAGACCCCCGGGGCGGACGATGCGCCCGGATACGTCGCGCCCATCCTGAGCGTGGACTCCGGCCTGCGCTTTGAACGCCCCTTGTCGTCGGGGCGATTCGTACAGACCCTGGAACCGCGCGTCCTCTACGCCTACATACCGTTCCGCGACCAGGAGGACCAGCCACTGTTCGACAGCGGCCGCCCCGACTTCAACTACGTGCAGCTGTTCCGGCCCAACCGCTATCTCGGCGCCGACCGTCTCGGCGACACCAACCAGCTCAGCTTCGGCGTCACCACCCGCCTGCTCGAAACCGGGTCGGGCCGCGAGTTCCTCACTGCCGCCATCGGCAAGGCGTGGTACTTCGAGGACCCGCGCGTGACGCTGCCGGGCGAAAGCCTGCAGACTGCAGGCAGTTCGCCCATCGTGCTCGAGCTCGGCCTCGGCCTGTTCAACAACTGGAACGCCGATATCGGCTACCAGTGGGACAACGTCAGCGACACCACGCGGCTGGCGCAGTTCCGGCTGCAGTACCAGCCCGCGCCCAACCGCGTGGTCAACCTCGCCTATCGCTACCGGCCGGACCTGCTGGAAGACATCGCCTTCTCCATGGGCTGGCCGCTGTCGGACCGCTGGAGCTTCGTCACCGCGCTGGAATACTCCCTGCGCGACAAGACCACCGTGGACCAGGTCCTCGGCGTGCAATACGAGAGCTGCTGCTGGGCCATACGCTTCGCGGCCACCGAGCAGGTCAGCCGTCGCGACGGCAGCACCGATAACGCCATTCGCCTGCAGGTCGAGTTCAAGGGCCTCGGCGGCCAGAGTGCAAGGCGCCGCTACGAGAGTGATATCCTAGGCTACTCCGCCTACGACCAACCCTAATTCTATGCGACTGGATTTATTGCGATTTATCCTGCTTCTCGCCTGCCTGTCCGGCCTCGCCGACGCGCCGCGCGCGGCTACGTTGAGCGATTCCGGCGTGTTGCTGGACCGCATCGTCGCCCTGGTCGACGACGGCGTCGTGCTCCGCTCCGAGCTGGAAACCCAGGTAGCGATGGTGACGCGCCGCCTGCAGGAACAGGGCACGGCGGCGCCACCCGAATCGGTGCTGCGCGAGCAGATCCTGGAGAGCCTGATCGTGCAGCAGGTGCAGATGCAGCGCGCGGAGCGGCTCGGCATCAGTATCAGCGACGAGCAGCTCAACATTGCGCTGGCCCGGGTGGCCGAGCGCAACGGCTTCAATTTCTCCGAAATGCCGGCAGCACTGGCCGCCGACGGCATCGACTACAGCGAGTTCCGCGATCAGCTGCGTCGCGAAATGGTGATCGATGCGCTGCGCCAGCGGGACGTGATGGCGCGCATCGCGGTATCGGAACGGGAGATCGAGCGCTGGCTGGAACAGTACGAAGCCAACCGCGGCAACCAGATCGACTACGACATCTCCCAGATCCTGGTCGCGCTCCCGGCAGACGCCACGCAGGCGCAGGTCGCCGAAGTCGAGGCTCGCGCCCGTGACATCCACGCCCGCCTGCTCGGCGGCGAGGACTTCGCTGCCATGGCGGTGGCGGAATCCGCCGGGCAGCAGGCCTTGTCGGGCGGCAGGCTCGGCTGGCGCCAGGGCGCGCAGCTGCCGCAGCAGTTCGCCCCGGCCATCCAGGGCCTGTCTGCGGGCGAGATCAGCGAGCCCGTGCGCAGCAGCAGCGGGTTCCACATCTTCCGCGTCAACGAGACCCGGGGCGGCGACGATACGGTGCTCGAAGTGCAGACGCGTGCGCGCCATATCCTGATCACCACCAACGAGGTGCTGGACGACGCCACCGTGCGCAGCCAGCTGGAGGAGATCAGGGACCGCGTGCTGGCCGGCGAGTCGTTCACCGACATCGCCATGATCGAATCGGAAGACCCCGGCTCCGCAACCCGCGGCGGCGACCTGGGCTGGAACCCACCGGGCACCTTCGTGCCGGAATTCGAGGCGGTGCTCGCCGAACTGCAGCCCGGCGAACTCAGCGAACCGTTCCGTTCCCCATTCGGCTGGCACATCATCCTGCTCGAGGACCGCCAGGAACGCGACACCACGGACGAAGTGAAGCGGCGCCGCGCCATCCAGGCGATCCGCGCCAGCAAGCTGGAGCAGGAGACCGAGCTCTGGCTGCGCAAGCTGCGCGACGAAGCCTGGGTCGAGATTCGCGGCGGCTAGGCCGACGACGCGCATGGCGCTGCCGGCCATCATCATCACCGCCGGCGAACCTGCCGGCGTCGGGCCGGAACTCTGCCTGGCGCTCGCTGCCCGGGACTGGCCGGCGCGCCTGGCCGTGCTCGGCCCGGCCACGCACATGCAAGACCTGGCGCAGCAGCTCGGCCTGCCGGTCAAGGTCACGCTGACTGACGCGCCGGTTGCGCACCGTCCCGGTGAGCTGCAGGTCATCGACGTACCGCTGGCGGTGCCGGCCGTGCCGGGCACGCCTGACCCGCGCAATGCGCCGGCCGTGCTCGGGATGCTGCGCCGCGCTGCCGAGGCCTGCCTGTGCGGGGACTTCGACGCCATGGTCACCGCGCCGGTGCACAAGGCGGTCATCAACGAAGGCGGCTTCGCCTTCTCCGGCCACACCGAGTATCTCGCCGCCATCACCGGCGGCGACCCGGTGATGCTGCTTGCCGCCGGTTCGCTGCGTGTCGCCCTGGCCACGACGCACCTGCCGCTGGCGCAGGTCCCGCAGGCCATCACGCGTGAGCGTCTGCATCGCGTGCTGCGCGTGCTGCACCGCGACCTGCAGACGCGCTTCGCCATCGCGGCGCCGCGCATCCTGGTCGCCGGGCTCAACCCGCATGCAGGCGAGTCGGGCCACCTGGGGCGCGAGGAAATCGAGGTGATCGCCCCGGCGCTGGAGGCACTGCGGCGCGAAGGCATGCATCTCGAGGGCCCGCTGCCTGCCGACACCCTGTTCACGCCCCGCCGGCTGGAAGGCGCCGACGCGGTGCTCGCCATGTATCACGACCAGGGCCTGCCGGTCCTGAAGTACGCCGGCTTCGGCCGCGCGGTGAACATCACCCTCGGCTTGCCCATCGTCCGCACTTCGGTCGACCACGGCACGGCCCTGGACATCGCAGGCACAGGACGGGCCGATGCGGGGAGCCTGGCGGCCGCGCTGGAAGCGGCGCTGGAAATCGCCGCGCGCAGCAGCGCGGCGCGATGAAACACCAGCCGCGCAAGCGCTTCGGCCAGCACTTCCTGCACGACCCGACGGTGATCGAGCGAATCGTGCGGGCGATCGACCCGGCATCCGGCGAGCGGCTGGTGGAGATCGGGCCGGGCGAAGGCGCGCTGACGCTGCCACTGCTCGCCCGCGGCGCACGCCTGACGGTCATCGAGCTGGACCGCGACCTGGCCGCGCGACTGGAGGCCCGCCCCGAGGCCGGAGATACCCTGGCCGTGGTCCAGGGCGATGCGCTCAAGATACAGCTGGCGGACCTGGCCGCGCCCGGGGAGCGCCTGCGCCTCGTGGGCAACCTGCCCTACAACGTCTCCACGCCGTTGCTGTTTCGCTTCATCGCGCAGCTCGCGGTGATCCGCGACATGCACTTCATGCTCCAGCGCGAGGTGGTCGAGCGCATGGCGGCCGGCCCCGGCAGCAAGGCCTATGGCCGGCTGAGCGTGATGCTGGCGGTGGCCTGCCGGGTGGAGCCGCTGTTCGACATCGGGCCGGGCGCCTTCCGGCCGCCGCCCAGGGTCTGGTCGTCGGTGGTACGGCTCACGCCCTGGGCGGAGCCGTCCTTCGCGGTACCGGACCCCGGCCGCTTCGCCGAGGTGGTGCGCCGCGCCTTCGGCCAGCGCCGCAAGACCTTGCGCAACGCCCTCTCCGGCCTGGTCGACGCGGACGGCATACGCGAGGCGGGCTGCGATCCCGGGGCACGCGCCGAGACCCTGCCGCCGGAGGCCTTCGCGCGCCTTGCCCTCGCGCGCTGCTAAACTCAGGTCAGTCCCCACCCAGATAGGTGCGCACATGGAATACAAGCGGATCCTGGCGGCGATGGACCTCGGTGAACACAGCAAGCGCGTGCTGGCGCGCGCCAAGGCAGTGGCCGGCGTGGCCGGGGCGGAGCTCAAGCTGCTGCACGTGGTGGAATACGTCCCGGTCGAGCCGATGGGCGAGGCCTTGCTCCCCGCGGTGAACATCGAGGAGGAGCTGGTCACGGGCGCGCGCAAGCGGCTCGCCGAGCTGGCCCGGGACAGCGGCCTCGAGGACCGCGAGCAGCAGGTCATCGCCGGCACCATCAAGAGCGAGGTGCTGCGCGAGGCGCGCGAGTGGCCGGCGGACCTGGTGGTGCTGGGCAGCCGCGAGCGCCACGGCCTGGCGCTGATCGTGAACCTCACCGAGGACGCGGTGCTGCACGCCGCGCCCTGCGACGTCCTCGCAGTGCGCCTGCCGGGATAGCGCGCGACCTCGTGTAAAATCGGGCTCCCGTATACGCCGCCTGACGGAGAGCCACATGGCCGATTGCCCGATCCGGATCGAGGTCGAGACCGCGTACCTGGATCACCAGAGCGAGCCCGACGAGGGCCGCTACGCCTTCGCCTACAGCATCACCATCCACAACGACGGCCCCGTCGCGGCGAAGCTGTTGTCGCGCCACTGGATCATCACCGATGCCGACGGCGGCGTGCAGGAAGTGCGCGGCGAAGGCGTGGTCGGCGAGCAGCCGCTGATTCGTCCCGGCGAGCACTTCCATTATTCGAGCGGGGCCATCCTGCCGACCCCGGTAGGCTCCATGCGCGGCGCCTACACCATGATCGACGCCTCCGGCCACGAGTTCCAGGCGCCCATCGCAGCGTTCACGCTGGCCAGGCCGGGCACCCTGCACTGATGGCGGTTTACGCCATCGGCGATCTCCAGGGCTGCCTGGACCCTCTCAAGCGCCTGCTGGATCGAATCCGCTTCGACCCGGCCGGGGACCGCCTGTGGTTCACCGGCGACCTGGTCAATCGCGGGCCGGCGTCGCTCGCCACGCTGCGCTTCGTGCGGGAGCTGGGCGATTGCGCCACCACGGTGCTCGGCAACCACGACATGCACCTGCTGGCGATTGCCTGGGCCGAGAACCGGCCGCCCAAGAAAAAAGACACGCTGACGGAGATTCTCGAGGCGCCGGATCGCCCGGAGCTGCTCGAGTGGCTGCGGCGCCAGCCGCTGCTGCATCACGACGCCGAGCTCGATTTCACCATGGTGCACGCCGGCCTGCCGCCGCAGTGGGACATCGAGGACGCACGCCAGGCAGCGGGCGAGCTGGAAGCGGTGCTGCGCGGCGACCGCTTCGTGGATTTCCTGCGCCAGATGTACGGCGACCAGCCGGATCGATGGCGCCCGGGGCTGCAGGGCGTGGAGCGCCTGCGCTTCATCATCAACGCCTTGACTCGCCTGCGTTACCTGCGGCCCGACGGCAGCATGGAGTTCGCCAACAAGGGCCCGGTCAGTCGGGCCGGGCAGGAGCTGGTGCCCTGGTTCACTTTCCCCGGCCGGCGCAGCGCCGGCCGGCGCATCGTCTTCGGCCACTGGTCGACACTGGGCGACCTGGAGCACGACGGCGTGTCCGGTATCGACACCGGCTGCGTGTGGGGCGGCCGCCTGACCGCACTGCAGCTTGACGCGGGAACACGGCACTGTGTGGAATGCGGGCCCGGGCTGCGCCCGAAGGAGTAACTCGAGATGCATTTGAGCCTGGAAGGACGACGCGCCGTGGTGTGCGGCGCCAGCCGCGGGATCGGCAAGGCCATCGCGGGCGTGCTGGCCGAGATGGGCGCCGAGCTCATCCTGGTGGCGCGCGATGAAGCAGCACTCGCGGCCGTGGCGGAAGGCCTGCCCGGCGGGCGCGAGCGGCATGGCATCCGCGCCCTCGACCTGCTCGACACCGCGGCGGTGAAAACCTGCTTCAGCGAGATGGCGGCGCAGGCCCCGGTCCACGTGCTGATCAACAACACCGGCGGCCCGGCCGCAGGCACGGCATTCGATGGCAAGCCGGAGGACTACGAGCGGGCTTTCCGCCAGCACGTCGTCGCCGCGCAGGTCGCTGCGCAGGCGCTGGTGCCGGGCATGCGCAAGGCCGGCTACGGCCGCATCATCAACATCACCTCGACCTCGGTGAAAGAACCCATCCCGGGGCTCGGCGTGTCGAACACCATCCGCGCCGCCGTGGCGAGCTGGGCCAAGACCCTGTCGCGCGAGCTGGCCTCGCAGGGCATCACGGTGAACAACGTGCTGCCCGGCTTCACCAGCACCGAGCGCTTGGACTACCTGTTCCGCCAGCGTGCGCAACACTCCGGCAACGAAGTCGAGGAAGTGGAGCGCGCCGCCATCGCCCAGGTGCCCGCGGGGCGTTTCGCCCGCCCGGAAGAGATCGCCTGGGCCGTCGGCTTCCTCGCCTCGCCGCAGGCCGCCTACATCAGCGGCATCAACGTGCCGGTGGACGGCGGCCGCATGGCCAGCCTGTAAGGGGCCGACATGTCACGCGCACAGGCTGCCGAACTCGACCGCCAGGACCCGCTCGCCGGGTTCCGCGAGCGCTATCACCTGCCGTTGCACGACGGCCGCGCCTGCGCCTACTTCCTCGGCAACTCCCTCGGCCTGCAGCCGAAGAAGGCCGCCGAGTACGTCGAGGAAGAGCTGGCGACCTGGCGCACGCACGCCATCGGTGGGCACTTCATCGGCCCGCGGCCGTGGAAGGACTACGCAACGAACTTCATCCCGCCGCTGGCCGCGCTGGTCGGCGCCGAGGAAGACGAAGTCGTGTGCATGAACGCGCTGACGGTGAACCTGCACCTGATGATGGTGAGCTTCTACCACCCCACGTCCAAGCGCTTCAAGATCCTGATGGAGCGCCCGGCCTTCCCCTCCGACCGCTATGCCGTGGTCTCCCAGCTGCAGCACCACGGCCTCGACCCGGCCGAGGCGCTGATCGAGGTCGGGCCGCCCGAGGGCGAATACCTGCTGCGCCGCGACGACCTGGCGGCGGCGATGCGCGAGGCCGGCGACTCGCTGGCGCTGGTGCTGCTGCCCGGCGTGCAATATCTCTCCGGCGAAGTGCTGGACATCGAGGGCCTCACGGCCGAGGCGCACGCGGTGGGCGCCATCGCCGGGTGGGACCTGGCGCACGCCGCCGGGAATGTCCCGCTCCGGCTGCACGACTGGAACGTCGATTTCGCCGCCTGGTGCAGCTACAAGTACCTCAATGGCGGCCCGGGCGCGACTGCGGGCGCCTTCGTGCACCGGCGCCACGGCCACGACCCGTCGCTGCCGCGCTTTGCCGGCTGGTGGGGCCAGGACAAGCCGACGCGCTTCCTCATGGGTCCGGACTTCAAGCCGGTGCCGGGCGCCGAGGGCTGGCACATCTCCAACACGCCGGTGCTGAGCACCTGCACGCTGCGCGCCTCGCTGCAGGACTTCATGGACGCCGGGCTGGAGCGGCTGCGCGAGAAGTCGGTGGCGCTGACGGGCTACCTCGAGCGCCGTCTCGGCGAGACCGTGAGCGACCGCATCGAGATCGTCACGCCGCGCGACCCGGCGCGGCGCGGCTGCCAGCTGTCGATGCGACTGCGCGGCGGCGCGGAGTCGGGCCGGGTGGTGTTCGACCGGCTCGGCGAGATGGGCATGGTGTGCGACTGGCGCGAGCCGGACATCATCCGCGCCGCGCCCGCGCCGCTGTACAACACCTTCAGCGAGGTGGAGCAGCTGGTGGAGGCGCTGGACGCGGCTACGGTCCAGCGTTAGCGCCAATCCAGTCCAGCGCCCGCAACTCGAGGTAGTCGTAGAAGGGGTTGTGCCGGATGCGCAGCAGCCAGTCGGACGGCAACAGCAGCAAGCCGCGTTCGCCCTGGATCGCCATCTGCCCCAGGAACAGCACGTCCTCGTTGTCCGGCGGGCGCTGGCCATAGAGCGGGTCGTCCGCCGGGAACGGCAGGGCCACGTGCGACAGGGAGATCACGCCGTTCGGCCAGTCGAGCCCGAGCGGCTCCGCGGCCGAAATCTCTCCGGACAGCGGCGCCTGGCGCTGCGCCACCACCACGGCGCTGTCCGCATGCTCGTTGGTCACCAGCGTGACCGCGAACGGCAGTCCCGCCGCACCCATGACGCTGGCCGAGAGCGCCCGCGGATCGTAGACCGTCAGGACCGACTTGGCCGCGAATCGATTGATGTCGAACAGCACCAGCTCGTGGCGCCTGGCATCGAGCCGGCCGAGCAGGCGCTGCACCACGGCAGTCGTGGACACCGTGGCATCAACATCCGACTTGAACACCAGGGTCGGCGGAAAATCCGTGGCTGCGCCGCGGCGCTCCAGGTCCTCGATGCGGCGCGCGACCGAACTCGTCAGCCGGTGCACCTGCTCGCCAGCGTTGGTCGCAAAGGAGTTGTACTTGTAGGGATCGAACTCCGGTTCGACGGCCAGCCAGCCGAGGCCGCCCAGCCCGGGGATGTGCGACAGGCGTCGCTTCCACGCCGCGAACGCAGCCGCGCGACTGATGCCGATCGCGGGAGAAACCAGCACCAGGCTTGCCGGCACCGGTGCCGCCCCCTCCTCCAGCGCCGTCACCGTGTAATCCAGCGCCAGCGTCGCGCCGTTCGAGTACCCGACGATATGAACCGGCTTCTCTCCGAGGCGGGTCGACAGGTGCTCCATGGCGAGCCGCACCGCCGCCGCCATGTCCGGGACCGAGACCGTGCGCAACCCGGCAGGCGAGGTGCCGTGGCCCGGCAGTCGCAGGCCCACAACCTGGTAGCCGCGCGCCTGCAGCGCTTCACCGAGCGCGCGCAGGCTGTAGGGCGAGTCCGACATGCCGTGCAGCAGCAATACGCCGCCGACGGGAGCCGCCTCGGGAAGCAACTCGAAGCTGCGGTTCCAGTTCGGCTCGCGGACCGCCGGATCGGCGATGCTGCCCTTGCTGAAGCGCACCAGCGCGTACTCGGGGCCCGTCCCGGTCTGCGCGTAGACCTTGTCCTCGAGCTGCGCGAACAGGCGCTCCTCGAGCTGCAGGTAATCCCCGAAACTGCGCACCTCTTCGGCCTTGCGCGCCGTGAACTCCTCGTCCAGCTTCTCCGTGTGCCAGGGGCTCAGCGTCGGACCCGAGCAGGCCTGCAGCAGCAGCGCGAGGCCGAGACTCGCCCAGGTCCCGCGCGAGCCTCGTTCGATTTGCCCTACCTCGGGAACAGCAGGGTGACGGTGAAGCGGAAGCCCCATCCCTCCGGCCCGCGATCGGTGCTCTGCACCCAGTAATTCACGCCCCCTGCGACGCTCATCAGCTGGTTGCCGACGCGCGTGACCTTCGAGACTACGCCCCGGACCGGGATCTGCCAGTCGCTGCCTTCCCAGTCATAGGTGCTCTCGGACTGCAGGGTGTAAGTCCAGGCCGTGGGCGTGGTGAACGACATGAAGGGCTGGATGAAAGTGGCGTTGATGTCGTCGCGGGCGCTTTCCCCGGCGAAGGACCAGATGTGGTTCGCCAGCACGCCGACCGTCCACTGTCCCTGCTGGCGCAGCGCGACGCCGGTCGGGCCGATGCCCCACTTGTCGGTGGTCAGCAGGTCGTCGCTTCCCGTCGGCAGCAGGAACACGGGACCGGCGCCCCAGATCCAGCCGTCCGCAGTGGGCGCCTTGGGCGAGAAAAACACGCTTTGCACCGTGTCGCCGATGCCACTCTGGCTGCCCGCACCCGGGAAGATGTCGCTCTGGTCGACGATCGGCAGGATGGTCCGCGAGATCAGGTTCCAGTCGTCATTCAGGGAGAACGGGATGACCGGCTGCAGGTTGAGCACCCACTGCTCGCCGTCGTCCACGGGCCCGATGTTGCTGTTGTAGTTCAGCTGCAGGGGCACGCTGATCAGGGCCGCGACCGGGTTGGTGAGCTGCCGGGCCAGCTCCTGCTCGGACTCGGTCGCGAGTGCCGGCGTCGTGGCGGCGGTCGCGCCCAGCAGGACGGCGCAGATCGGGGCAACATGGTGTCTGGTTCTCGACATGGTCAGGGACTCCAGGGCCGGACGGGACGTGATACCAGCCAGATTCTAGTGAGCCGCCGCAGGAAGATTGTTCGGTCGCGCACAATCAGGCGGGAACATTCAGGCGATCGGGACCAGGGCGGTCGTCCCCGGTCCGCCCGCGGCGCGGGCGGACCGGGGACTCGGGGTCACTCCGCCATCAACCAGATGGCCTCCATCGGCAGCACGAACGGCCGGCCCGGCGGCACCTGGCGCTGGTCCGGCGCCGAGCCCGGGATGAACTCGAAGTCCGGGGTGAAGGTAACCATCAGGTCGCGCAGCGTGCGGATTGCAGTCCGGTCGCCGTCGAAGTGCGCCTTGCCCTCCTGGCCCAGGCTGTCGAACGTGGCGATACCCAGCATCACCCGGTTCAGGTCTGCGCGATCCAGCGTCAGCGTAAGGTCGGGCTGCGGCGCCTGGACGCCCTCGATGTTGGTCAGCGTCGCGTTGCGCAGTTCGACCAGGTACTTCTCGCCGATGTCCGGCAGCACGAGGTTGATCGTGAGCTCCATCCCCTCGGAGCGCTTCGGGTCCATGCTGATGCCGAGGAAATCCAGCCAGAAGCCGGTCGGCATGGAGCGGATCACGTCGGCGCTGCCGGTGCTCGGGGCGGTGCCAGTCGGCATGCCGTTGCGCAGCTCGTAGACGCCCTGCAGGAAGGAATTGCGCATGCTGGTGCTCTCCATCTGGTAGCCCAGCTGCTCGTAGGCGTCGGCCAGCAGGTCACGCGCCGGCTGGTTGCGCGGCTCGGCGAACACCAGCTTGTCGAGGATCTCGACCGCGTGCAGGTACTTGCCCTGACCGATGAGCTCACGTCCCTTGGCCATGATCTTGTCGCTGCCGCCCATCATCTCGACGTACAGCGGCGCGGAGTCGCTCGGCGAGAGGGGGATGAGCGTCGCCGGGTTGCCGTCCCAGTGGCCGAGGAACCGGTTGATCACGGCGCGTGCGTTGTTCTTCTCCGCACCGTGGTAGCTGCGCGCCGCCCACTGCTGCTGCAGGCTCTTCGGCACCTCGTACACGTTGTGAATCTCGTTGATGGTCACGCCCTGGTTGGCGTAGTGCAGCGCCTGGTTGTTGAGGTTGGCATAGGCATCGCGCTGCGTGCGCAGCACCTCCTGGATGCGGTCATTGCCCCAGCGCGGCCAGCTGTGCGAGGCGAACATCACCTCGGCCTCCTGGCCGAACTTCCACAGCATCTCGTTGATGTTCTTGGACCAGTTGAGGGCGTTGCGCACCGCCGCCCCACGCAGCGTATACACATTGTGGACGGTGCCGGTGACGACCTCCGCCGTCCACAGCGCCTTGAACTGCGGGAAGTAAGTGTTCACCTCGACCGGCGCCTCGGTGTCCGTGGCGTCGTGGAACACCATGATCACCCCGTCGAGCGTGATCTCCTCGATGTCCTCGGTGATTTCACGATTCGGCGCGATCAGGCCCACCGCGCCGCGAGCCACGTTCTTGCCGATCGACTGGTCCACGTGGCCGAAGGGATTGCGCTCCAGCAGCGTCGCGTACTGCACCTGGCTGCGCCGCGACATGACGTTGCCGGCGAACACGTTCTCAGCGATGGCCGCTTCCATGAAACCCGCGGGCGCGATCAGCATCACCTTGCCGCTGACCACGTCCGCCTCGTCCACCACGCCGCGCACGCCGGCCCAGTGGTCGACATGCGAGTGCGAGTAGACGACGCCGACGACCGGGCGCTCGCCGAGCGTGTCATTGATCAGCTTGAGCGCGGCCCGCGCGGTCTCAGCGGCGGTCAGCGGATCGAACACGATCCAGCCGGTGTCGCCCTTGACGAACGTGATGTTCGCGAGGTCGAAGCCGCGCACCTGGTAGACCCGTCCGGGCACCACCTCGAAGAGCCCCCAGTTCATGTTGAGCACGGCCTGGCGCTGGAGCGAGGGGTGGATGCTCGGGAAGTCCTGTCCCGACAGCAGCCACTGGTAGCTTTCCATGTCCCAGGCGACGTGGCCGGCGTCGCCCATGATCTGCTTGTACGGCGGCGCGGTGATGAAGCCCTTCTTGGCTTCCTCGAAATCGCGCTTGTCGTCGAAGGGCAGCTCCGCCTTCAGGCCGTCGCGGAGCTCGAGGGTGAAGGTCGATGGCGGCTTGCCCTTCGGGTCGAAGTGCCCCGGCGGGTCCGCGGCAAGGGCCGGGGCAGCGACGGTCGCAGCCGCCACCAGGCAGCCGGCGCCGAGGAAAAACAGCGCAGTCCGCGCCAGTCGAGAGGTACGAGAGGCCATGGCAATACCTTCCATGAATACACGGGGGAGGCACCAAGTATCGGGACGGGCTCAGAGCCCCGTCTAATGCTTTTGTGGTCAATCACCCATGCCTTTTTCGCTGCCCGGGGCCTGGCCCGATAGGCGGTGCATTCTCGTGCCGTGGCTGATACCTTTTGCGCATGCGTTTCAAGCTCCGCCAGCTGTCCCACGCCCTCGCCGTCTGGAAGCACCACAGCTTCCGGCGGGCTGCCGAGGAGCAGCACATCTCCCAGCCGGCCCTGTCACGCAGTATCCACAACCTCGAGGAATCCCTCGGCGTGCAGCTGTTCGACCGGGAGGCCACCGAGGTCACCCTGACCGCCTTCGGCGAGGTCTTCCTCCACCGGGCCCAGGCCCTGCTGGTCGAGGCCGACGAGCTCGAGCGGGAGATGAACCTCATGAAGGGCCTGGGCGTCGGGCGGTTCTCCGTCGCCATGGGCGCCTATGCCGCCCGGGTCGCCGGAGTGCCCGCGCTGGCGCAGCTGCTGGCGGAGCATCCGGGCCTGCAGGTCCGGGTCGAGAACCAGAACTGGCGGGACACCGAACGGCTGGTGCGCAACCGGCAGGTGGACCTGGGCTTCGGCGAGCTCGCCCACCTGCAGGAAGCCTCGGAGCTGCACGTGGAATCGGTCGGCCAGCACGAGGTGGTTTTTTTCTGCCGGGCCGGTCATCCGCTGCTGAACCCGACCACCCCGGTTTCAGCCGGGGACATCGACGCTTATCCCTTCGTCGGCCCCCCGGTCCCCTACCGCCTGGCGCACCTGTTTCCGCGCAACGGCACGGTGGACGAGAAGACCGGGGACATCTTCCCGCCGATCGTCGTCGAGGAACTCAACGCGGTGTGCGCTATCGTGGCCAGGACAGACGGCCTCGGCGCCGCAATTCCGGTCGCGATCGAGGACCGGCTGCGTAGCGGCGAGATTGCGGTAGTGCCATTCCAGGCACCCTGGCTGCGGGTGGATTACGGTTTCATCCGGCTCGCGGCCCGCAGCGTGTCGCCCGCCGCGGCGGCTTTCATGGCGCTGGTCCGGGCGGCCGAGCCCGAGCTCGAGCAGCGCAACCGGGCGCTGATGGCAGAGCTGTTCGGTCGCGCAGCCCCGGCGACCTGAGGACCGTCACCCGCCCGCCGCGTGCGGGCCGTGCACGGGCGCTCCCGATTGTGCGAATTCGCACAATGTTCCAAGGAACTCTCCCTAGAATCGAGCTCAAACCCACGCATGTGGGCATGGGAGGGTCAGGTCGTGTCTGGATCAAGATTCCTGGAGGGCTGGCTCGCTGCCGGCCTGCTGGTTGCTGCTGCAGCATTCTCACCGGCGCGCGCCGCCGAGCCCGCGCAGGACGAGAACCTCGCCTACACCGTCGGCGTACAGGCCTACATCAGCCACTTTCCGCTGATGGACCTGTACCGGACGCTGTGGGAGACGTCGTTCGACCCCGGCCGCGGCCACGACCGGACGCTGAACGAGTACTTCGTCTTCGACCGCCTGATCACGAGCAAGGACGACTGGGTCATCACGCCCAACAACGACACGATCTACCTGCGCGCCTTCCTCGACCTGCGCGCCGAACCGGTCGTCCTCGTGATCCCGCCGATGGGCGACCGGCAGTACTGGGTGCCCGTCAGCGACATGCACCACGATTTCGACGCCAACCTGTCGTGGGACACGGTCGGCACCCGCGGCGGCGCCTTTGCCTTGTGCGCGCCCGGCTGGCAGGGCGTGCTGCCCGAGGGCGTGCAGCGGGTCGACATGGGCACGCCGATCATCTGGACGCTGCCCCGCATCGCCGTTGACGGCGACCCGGACCTGCCCGCAGCGGTTGCGCTACAGAAGGGCTTCAAGCTCGTCCCGCTCAGCCAGTGGGGCGCGGACAAGGTCACCCGGCCCAAGCCGAATCCGGCCGACTTCCCGCGCTTCACGCGCCACGAACTGACCAACGCGAAGGCCTACTTCACGACCCTCAACCAGGTGCTTCGGCTCTCGCCCCGCCTCGGCAACCCGATGGACGACGCGATGGCCGGCTGGCTGCGCGAGATCGGCATGGACCCGGCCACCGGCTTCGACTGGGACAAGCTCTCGCCCCAGGCGCAACGCGGCCTTGAACGGGCCACGGCAGACGCGCACCGGATCATCGCGCAACGCATGCCGCGGGCCGTGCCCGTCGAGAACAACTGGCAGCTCGCCCGCCTGGCCAAGCGCAAGAGCGGCGATCCCGTCATCGCGGCTGCCGCGTCGATGCTCGGGCTGCTGTGGAACCCGGCCGAGATCAGCACCTATGACGTCGCCTTCGTCGACGGCGCCGGCGTGCCGCTGGATGGCGCCAACCGCTACGTCCTGCGCTACGCCCCGCCACCGCCGGTCGCGGGCTTCTGGTCGGTCACGATGTACTCGGCCGAGAACCAGCTCTTTGTCCCCAACCCCATCGACCGCTACTCATTCGGCGACCGCACGAGGGGAATCGTGTACGAGGAGGACGGCACGCTCGAGGTCTTCCTCCAGCACGCGGAACCGACCGATCCGAAAGAGCGGGCGAACTGGCTGCCCGCGCCCCAGGGGCGTTTCTACCTCGTGACGCGGCACTACTCACCGCGCCCGCCGATCCTGACCGGCGACTGGCTGCCGCCGGCCATCACCAAGCGCTGAATTTCACGGAGCTGTTGCCATGAAGCACATGAACCATCTCGCCATCGCCTGCGTCTGCGCAGTCGCTGCATGGGCACCGCTGGCCAATGCGGCCGAGCCGGCCCGACATGAAACCCGCGCCGGCGTGCTCGAATTCGAAGCCAACGGCTATCCGACCGACGCCACCGTCGAGCGCGTGCGCGAAGAGGTCGACTACCAGCGCGCCGTGCAGGCCTACATCCATTACCTTCCGGCCGTCGGCTTCCAGACGTTTCGCAACGCGCATTTTGGCCCTCTCGGCGGCAAGGCGGGTGACTTGGTCATTTACCGCACTACCGAGCAGAAACTGCCCATCCTGACCCCGAACGACACCACGACCTACATTGTCAGCTGGGCCGAACTGAGCGACACCGGTGGCCTGCTCATGTACGAGGTGCCGCCCGGGCCCACCGGCGGCGGCGTTCTCGATATCTGGCAGCGGCCGGTCTCGGATACCGGCATGGTCGGCCCGGACCGCGGCCGGGGCGGTAAGTTCCTGATCGTGCTCGAAGGCACGCCGGTTCCCGAAAATCACGGGGCCGATTTTGTCATCACTTCCAAGGCCAACACGGTGTTCATCGGCACCCGCATCCTGACCCCGGACCCGGAGGAAGGGGAGCGCATTCTCAAGGCGCACAAGATCCATGGCCTCGGCCAGGAGTCGAAAATCCGCATCTTCGAGGCGCCGAACCGGGACTGGTGGAACTACCAGCCCCGCGGACTGGAATACTGGCGGCTGGTCCACGAGGTACTTCAGATCAATCCGATCGAAGAGCGCGACATGGCCGTGCTGCAGGGGTTGAGGAACCTCGGCATCGAAAAGGGCAAGCCATTCAATCCGACGCCCTACCAGCAGGAAATACTCACCGAGGCGGTGCTGGTCGGCGAGACCTGGGCAATGGGCAACAGCTTTTTCAAGCGGGACCCGGTCAGGCACTGGACCGATGATCCGAAGTCCCAGTGGCAGTACATCCTGTTCATGGAAAGTCCGCTCGACCATATGGCCGCGACCCACATGGAGATTGATGCGCGATCTGCCTATTTCTACGAGGCCATCACCGTCACCGAGGCCAACACGACACCGATCGTCGACGCCGGCATCCAGTACCTCGCTTCGTACAAGGACGACGCTGGCCGGTGGCTGGACGGCGCGAAGACCTACGAACTGGTCGTGCCGAAGGACGTGCCGATGCTGAACTTCTGGTCGGTCGTCCTTTACGACGTCGACACCCGCGGCATGATCATCAACCCGCAGGGCAAGACCGAGGTCAACAGCCGCCAACCGCTGGTCGCCAACGCCGACGGCGCCGTGCGCCTGGTGTTCTCCCCCGAGAAGCCGGACGGCGTGCCCGAGGCCAACTGGATCCAGACCAACCCGGAGAAGGGCTGGTTCACCTATTTCCGCTGGTACTCGCCGACGAAGGCGTTCTTCGACCGCTCGTGGAAGATGGGCAACATCGTCGAGATCGAGTGAGCGATGGCCAAGGACTTCGACTCGATGGAGGACAGCAACCGCAGCGCCAACCCGTCCATCCACGAAGTCTCGGACCCGGCGCGGCGGGTGTTCCTGCTGGGCGGCATCGGCGCGCTGGCGGTCGGCGCGCTCTCGCCCTGGCTGGCCGGCCGGGCTTTCGCCGCCGGCCGCGGCCCGCTGCTCGGCTTCCAGCCGGTGCCGGTGAGCGAGGCGGACCTGGTGCTGGTGCCGGAGGGCTACGAGGCCGTGCCCATCGCCGCGTGGGGCGAGCCGGTTGGCGTGCCGGGCAACATGCCGGCCTTTCGCTGGGACGCGGGCAACAGCGCGGCCGACCAGGCGGCGCAGATGGGCATGCACCACGACGGCATCCACTACTACCCCATTGACGGCAGCAGCAAGCGCGGCCTGCTGGTGATGAACCACGAGTACACCGACGACGGCCTGTTGTTCCCGGACGGGAAGAGCAACTGGACCGCGGAGAAGGTCGCCAAGGCGCAGACGGCCCACGGCGTGGCGGTAATCGAAGTCGAGTTGCGGGACGGCCGCTGGGAAATGGTGCGCCCGTCGAAGTACGCCCGGCGCTACACCGCGCGCACGCCGTTCAAGGTCAGCGGGCCCGCGGCCGGGCATGCGCTGCTGCAGACCGAGGCCGACCCGGATGGCCGCACCGTGCTCGGCACGTTGAACAACTGCGGCAGCGGGATGACGCCCTGGGGCACCTATCTCAGCGCCGAGGAGAACTGGGCCTTCTACTTCGACGGCCCGGCCGAGCGCGGTGCCGACCAGCGCCGCTGGGGCCTGCTGCGGACCGGCCTGTCGCGCTGGGGCGAGCACGATCCGCGCTTCGACGCGGGCCGCCACCCGAACGAGTTCCACCGCTTCGGCTGGATCGTCGAGATCGATCCGTTTGATTCGGCGGCGATGCCGGTGAAGCGCACCGCGCTCGGCCGCGGCGCGAAGGAGGGCGCCTGGGTCGCGACCACCCGCGACGGCCGTGCGGTGGCTTACTCCGGCGAGGACGCGCGCTTCGAGTACATCTACAAGTTCGTCAGCCGCGACCGGATCGCGCCTGGCGGCGCCAGGGCCAACGCCACCCTCCTCGACCACGGCACCCTGTACGTCGCGCGCTTCGACGCCGACGGTACCGGCCGCTGGCTGCCGCTGGTGCAGGGCGAGGGGCCGCTGACCGCCGACAACGGTTTCGCCGACCAGGGCGCGGTGCTGGTCCGCAGCCGCCAGGCGAGCGACCTGCTCGGCGCGACGAAGATGGACCGGCCGGAGTGGATCGCAATCGACCAGGGCGGGCGCACCTTGTACTGCACCCTGACCAACAACAGCCGGCGGGGTGCGCCGAGCCGTCCCGGAGTGGATGCGGCCAACCCGCGCGCCAACAACACCATGGGCCACATCATCCAGTGGACCGAGGACAAGGACTTCGACGCAACCACGTTCTCCTGGCGACACCTGCTGCTGGCCGGCGACCCGGACAACGAGCGGCCGGAGGCGCGCGGCAACATCCGCGGCGACAGCTTCGCCTGCCCGGACGGGCTGGCAATGGACACGCGCGGCGTGCTCTGGATCCAGACCGACATCACCTCCGACGAGAAAGGCCGGGGCGAGTTCCAGGGACTCGGCAACAACCAGATGCTGGCCTGCGACCCGGCCACGGGCGAGGTGCGGCGCTTCCTCACCGGCCCGGTCGGCTGCGAGATCACCGGCCTGACGCTCACCCCGGACGGGAGCACGATGTTCGTCAATATCCAGCACCCGGGCGAGCCCCTCACCCCGCGCGAGGACAACCTCGAGGTGCCCAACCTGCACAGCAACCCGGCGGACCCGAGGAAGTACTCGAACTGGCCCGACTTCAGGCCGGACGGCCGGCCGCGCTCGGCCACCGTGGCGATCCGCAAGCTGGACGGCGGGCCCATCGGCACTTGAGGCGGCGTGTCATGCGCAGGACACGCCGGGGCAAGTCGGAGAAGCTCCGGATTGCGCGCGGCCGAGCAATTTCCCCGAGCGCTGCTCCATAGAATCCGGAGCAGTAGAACCGGCTGCCGCCGGTCATCACTAGGCGCCGCATCTCACGGAGTTGTTGCCATGAAAACCAGGAATCATCTCGTCCTTGCCTGTGCCTGCGCGGTCGCCGCATGGATGGCGCCGGCCAACGCCGCGGACCAGCCCCCCCGCTATAGCGCCAAAGTGCCGCCGTCGATCACGACGCCGGATCAAGCAGAAACCGAGCTATTGGGAACGCTCAGCTTCCGCGACGGCATGCCGAGCGCCGAGACCGCCGAGAAGGCGCATGATTTCCTCACGGTGTCGAGGGGCGTGGAGGCCTTTCTCTCGGGCCTGTCGGCCACTTCGATCCAGGGCATGATGGATGGCTACAAGAGCATCGGCGTCAACCCGGGCGACCTGGTCATCACGCGGTTCATGGACGCCCGCATGTTGTTCCTGACCCCCAACACCTCGACCGTCTACGGGTCGGCCGAGCTGAACGTGGCCGACGGCCCGATCGTGATGGTGGTTCCGCCCCGCGTGCTGGGCCCGGTGATGGACGGCATGATGCACTACATCACCGATGTCGGCTTCGTCGGCCCGGACCAGGGCAAGGGCGGCCGTTATCTCTTCGTGCGGTCGGACTACGAGGGCCCGATCCCCGACGGCTACTTCGTCATCCGCACGCCGTCCAACCGCAACCTCCTGTTCTTCCGGTTCTTCATCGAGGGCGGGAACGTCGACGCGGCGGTGGACTCGGCGCGCCGGGACTTCAACATCTATCCCCTCGCCCTGGCCGGCAAGGCGCCGCCCGTGCGCGTCGTCGATGCGACAGGTGTGCAGTTCAACACCATTTTCAGCAACGACTTTACGTATTTCGAAGAACTGAACCGGGTGGTGCAGAACGAGCCGCCCGAGCTGTTCGAGCGGCAGCTCTACGCCACCTTTGCGGCCATCGGCATCCGCAAGGGACAGCCCTTCGAGCCCGATGCGCGCACCCGGAAGCTCCTGACCGAGGCGGTCGCCATCGGCAATGCGTACGCCCGCACCATCACCTTTGCGCCACGTGACGCGGAGCGGCTGCGGGTCTGGCCGGACCGGCAGTACTTCGATTGGAAAGGGACCTGGGATTTCGTGGTGGACGGTAGCCTGTCGCTCGATGACCGGACGCGCTGGTACTACAGCGTGACCGGCCACTCCGAATCGATGGTCACGCCGCAGGTCGGCGCGGGCTCGGTCTATCCCTATTTCACGCGCGACGTCAACGGCGACTACCTGGACGGCAGCAGGACCTACAGCCTCACCCTCCCCGGCCCGGTCCCCGCCCGCAACTTCTGGGCCTTCACCGTCTACGACAACCAGACCCGCTCCCTGCTCGAGACCGACCAGCGCTCCGCGGGCATCGACAGCAACCGGGAAGGCCTGACCCCCAACCCGGACGGCAGTTACACCGTCTGGTTTGGCCCGCAGCCGCCCGAGGGCCGCGAGGGCAACTGGGTGCAGACATGGCCTGGCCGCGGCTACTTCGTCATCATGCGCCTCTTCGGCCCGCTCGAGCCGTGGTTCGACCAGACCTGGCGGCCCGGCGACGCCGTTCCCGTCGACTGATAGCGGCCGCTACCGCCGGACCCTGGCCTGCGTGTCAGCCGACGCCCAGGCCGGGGTCCGGCGAGTCCGTCAGGCGACGGCGCAGCATCACGGCGATCAGCAGTACCGGCGCCTGGAGCAGCACGAAGAACGCGCTGAAGACGGCGAACTCCCGGTGCTGGAAGGTCGTCACCGCCAGCAGCGCCGCGATACCCGCATTGCGCACCCCGAACTCGATCGCCAGGACCGCCCGGTCGCTGCGCTCGAGTTGGAGCAGGCGGCCGCTGAGCCATCCGGCCAGGAGGGCCAGCAGCGTGAAGCCGGCCGTCAGCACCACGGCCTCGCCGAACAGCGCGGCGACGGCCTCGCGCTGATCGGCGAACAAGAGAGCGAGAAACAGCGCGAGCAGGCTGAAGCCGAAAACCCGCACAACCCGCCGGCCGCGCTCGAAGACAGCCGGAAAGCGGTGCCGCAGCGCCATGCCGAGCGCCACCGGCAGCAGCAGGAACAACACCAGGCGGGCCGTCATTTCGCCCACCGGCACCCGGAACGCCTCGAGCCCGAGCGCGGCCGGCACGAGCGCCGCAAACAGCAGGGGCATCGCCGCCAGGGCGACCACCCCCGACACTGCCGTCAGCGCAATCGAGAACGCCACATTCAGCCGGGCGACGGAGCAGTAGTAGTTGGACAGGACGCCGCCCGGGCTGACGGCCACGAGGAGCAGCCCGAAGGACAGGACCGGATCCGGCTGCAGCAGCCAGATCATCAGTAACGCCAGCAGCGGCAGGAGCACCAGCTGCCCCAGCGTACCCCCGGCGAGCGCCCGGCGCATGCGCAGCGAGGCGTCCAGTTGCCCGCGCGTGATGTCGGTGCCGACGATGGCCATCATCAGTAACACGATGATCGCGAACAGGGACTCGAGGGTCATGGGCGGGGTCCGGCAGCCTCCGATGCGCCAACTTTGTCGCGACATTGTGCGACGTCGAACAATCTTCGGGGGGCGGCTCAATAGAATCAAGCAGTATCAGTGCCTGCTGCCTTGAGGCCGCACCGTCTTGAAAATGAAGCTGCGCCAGATCGCCCATGCCCTCGCCGTCTCGCGTCACGGCGGCTTTCGGCGTGCCGCCGAGGCGCAGCACCTGTCGCAGCCCGCCCTCTCCCGCAGCATCCACAACCTCGAGGAGGCGCTGGGTGTGCCGTTGTTCGATCGCGAATCCAGCGAGGTCACGCTGACGCCCTACGGCGAGGTGTTCCTACGCCGGGCGGAGGCCATCCTGGCCGAGGCCGCCGAGCTGGAACGCGAGATGAGCGCCATGAAAGGCCTGGGCGTCGGACGCCTCGCGGTCGGCATGAGCGTGACGGCGGCCCGGCTGTCCGGGGTCCGCGCCGTGGCGCGGCTGCTGGGCGAGTATCCGGGCCTGCAGGCCCGCCTCGAAACGAGGACCTGCCGCGACGTGGAACGACGGGTGCGCAACCGGCAGGTGGACATCGGTTTCGGCGAGATCGGGCACCTGCACGACGTGCCGGAGCTCGAGGTCGAGGCGGTCGCGCGCCACGAGATGGTGTTCTACTGCCGCACCGGGCATCCCTTGCTGGACCGCGACGACGCGCTCTCCCACGCCGACCTGGACGAGTATCCCTTCGCCGGCATCCCGATCCCGTTCCGCCTCGCGCGGCTGTTCCCGCACAATCGTCACCTCGACCCGGACACCGGCGAACTGTTCCCGCCGATCCTGGTGGAGGACCTCCACGCCGCCTGCAACATCGTCGCCGGCACCGACGCCCTCGGCGTGGCCGTGCCGCTCCTGCTCGAGCCCTGGCTGCAGCAGGGCGAGCTGGCGGTGCTGCCGTTCCGCCGGCCGTGGCTGCGGGTGGACTATGGCTTCATCACGCTGGCGTCGCGCGCCGCGGCGCCGGCCGTCGAGCGGTTCAAGGACCAGGTGCGGGAGCTCGAGCTCGAGGTCGTGGCGCGCAACGAGGCGCTGCTCGAGGACGTTTTCCAGGCCGCCGCCCCAGCGGCCTGAGGCTTCTCACCACCCCGTCGCGAGGGCTCGCAAACCGGGCGCATCGGCAACGCGCAACGTCCGGTAACCCCGCTCGACCAGGCCGCGGGCCTCGAATGCCCTCAGCACCTGCACCAGCGTAGTGCGGGAGACGTGCGCCATGGTCGCCAGCTCTTCCTGCGTCACCGGCACGTCGGTCCGCCCCGGGCGCGAGCGCCGCGGCGAATTCAGCCCAGTGATGCGCAGCAGCACGCTGGCGCAGCGGCGCTCATGGTCGTCCAGCAGCGAGTCGGCGTAGGCGGAGATCGCCGTATCACCGTACTCCATGATGCCGCTGGCGATCGCCTCCCACCATTCGGGCCTTTCCCCGAGCAGCGAGCGGAGGACCCGGTCCGGGATGGCCGCCATCAGCGTCTCGACGCGCGCCAAGGCGCTGACCCGCGGCGCGCTCCGGCCCACGACGGTGCCGTAGCCGATCCAGGCGCCCTCGTGGAGGATATGCAGCAAAGGGTTGTCGCCGGCGCCGAACCGCGAGTAGATCTCGACGGCTCCGTCGACGATGCCGCAAAAATTGACGTACGTATCGGTGGCTCGGTAGATCGGCTGGCCGGCGGCGCAGGTCACCCATGCGCAGCGGCCGAGGACCGCGTCCTGGAACTCCTTTGGGGCGCGCCCGAACCAGCCCTCGTTGTCCTTGAGGATCGCCAGCCGTTCAGGAATCGGCAGTCGGGACATAGGAAAAAACCCCCGGATTGTGCGCGCTCGTGCAATCTTCCGGGGGGCGCTTCCTAGAATCAAGCGCGTCGTCCGCAAGTCTCAAACGGAGCCTCGAACCATGAAGCGTCGCGAATTGCTACAGATGCTGCCGGCGGCCGGCCTGGTGGCCGCCACCGGCGCACTTTTGGGGCCCGCCGCCCACGCCAGCGCCACATCGTCACCGGCGCCCCGCCCGGACAACGGCCTCCTGCCGGAGTTGGACAAGCTGCAGTGGCGCGGCATCGAGGCCCTGACCTGGGGCATGCCGGCCGTCAATCTCGAGCTCATGCGCCAGGCGATGCTCAAGGTGACCCAGGGACGGACCAACCTGATGCTCTACTGGTCCCAGCTGCTCGACTGGAAGTGCCAGACGCTGACGCCGAACTCCGACGTCATCTACATCAAGCCCTTCTTCGACACGCGCGAGGTCGGCCCGATCGTCGTCGAGGTGCCGCCCGCGGACGACGGCGTGATCAACGGCACCTTGATGGACGCCTGGCAGTCGCCGCTCGAGGACGTGGGACCCGCGGGCCTGGATGCCGGGGCGGGTGGGCGCTATCTGCTTCTGCCTCCCGGTTACGACGGGGCCGTACCCTCCGGCTATTACGTGTTCCGGCCGGCCACGTTCAGCGGCTACGGGTTGTTCCGCTCGATCCTGCGCAGCGGGAGCGCCGCGGACCTCGCCAAGGCGGTCGAGTATGCGCGGCGGCTCAAGATCTACCCGCTGTCCGCGGCCGGCAACCCGCCGCCGACGACCTTCGTGGACACCCAGGGCACGCTGTTCGATTCGACGATTCCCTACGACCTGCGCTTCTACGAGCATCTCGACCGCGTGGTCCAGAAGGAGCCATGGCTGCAGCGTGACCGCGCCATGATCGATACCCTGCGCACCATCGGCATCGAGAAAGGCAAGCCCTTCGCGCCCGATGGCGCGCAACGCCAGGTGCTCGAAGCCGCGGCCGTTCGGGGGCATGCGCTGCTCGACGACCAGTTCGAGCGCCTGTTCGACACCCCATACTGGCCCGACACTCGCTGGGCGTTCCCGGCCTCGCAGGACCTGGCGCTCGAACTGACCCAGGACTTCCCCGATCCGAACCGCTATGCGCGCGATGAACGCGGGTTGCTGTTTTCCTATGTCTTCTTCGCGCCGCGGCGCCTGGGCCGGGGCCAGTTCTGGCTCATGAGTCACCAGGACTCGACGGGAGCGGCTCTCGAGGGCGGCCAAAGCTACCGGCTGCGCGTGCCACCCAACGCGCCCGTTCGCCAGTACTGGTCCATGACGGCTTACGACCGGATGACCCATGCCTTCGTGCGCGAAGTCTCGGCCACCAGCCGATCGTCGCAGACGCCGGGGCTGCGGAAAAACCGCGACGGCTCAGTCGATCTCTGGATGGGCCCGACTGCACCGAAGGGCTGGGAACGCAACTGGCTGCCGACCGATTCGAACCGACGGTTCGAGCTGATGGCGCGCTTCTACGGCCCCGAGCCGGCGCTGTTCGACTTCAGCTGGAAGATGCCGGACATCGAGCGGATGGCCTAGGTCACCCGGCTCTCCCCGTCGCTGGGATCACTCGAACAGCCTCTCCAGCCGCTCGATCTCGGCCTGCGTCCAGCCTGGCGGTTCGGTCAGCGCCAGCCAGGCGCTGATGTAGTCCCTTGGGGAGTACTCGTGACCGAAGCCCTGCGGCGCCGTGCCGACCACCATGTCCGCGGCGAGCTGCAGCATCGTGACGATGGGGAACCAGCGCAGCTCCGGCGTCACGCCCGGACCGCGCGGCTCCTGCATCCACGCGGGGCGGCGCCACGCCGCGCTAGGCTCGAAGAAAGTGATCGGGTCGCTGGGATACTGCAGCACGACGATGCGGAAATCGCCCCACGGCGCGTAGTCCGCCGCCCGGCCCGCAGCCGCGTCGGTGGCCCCGAGCGTGAACCGGACCACCGCCCCGTCGCGGAATCTCGGCAACCATGCGGGTGAACCAGGGTCCCTGTCCCGGACCATGCGCTGCCAGCTCTCGTTGCGGAACGGCGGCCCCGCCCAGAGCACGCCCTCGAACGGGTCATCGATGATGTCGAACAGGTCGAAGGACAAATCCGAGTTGAGCGAACCCAGGCTCAGCCCGCCCAGGAACAGGCGCGGCCGCGACTCCGCGGGCAGCTCGCGCCAGTAACCATAGATTTCGAGGAACACGGCCCTGGCCGTTTCCGCCCCGTACGCCGCCTCGGTCAACAGCGCCAGGGGGCTGTTCAGGTAGGAGTACTGCACGGCGACGGTCGCGATGTCGCCACGGAACAGGTACTCGACGGGGCCCTGCCCGGCCGGGTCGATCCAGCCGGTGCCCGTGGGCGTGGCCAGCAACAGCACGGAACGCTCGAAACCTCCGGCGCGGATCAGTTCCTCGAGCGCCAGTCGCGCGCGTTCCTCGGGCGAGTCCGCGGAGTTGAGCCCCACGTACACGCGCACCGGCGCGGGCAGGTCGGCGTCGAAGAACGCGCTCAGCGTCGCCGCATCCGGGCCGCCGGAAACGAAGCGCCGCCCCTGTCGCCCGAGACTCGACCATGCGACCAGCGAGTTCGCGCTGCCGGTCTGTTCCGGGCGCGTCGGGCGCGGCAGGTCGTCCTCGATCAACGCGTCCAGCTGCTGGAACGAGTTGTCGGCCGTCCTTAACAACGCGCTCACCAGTACCCCGTCGATTGCCGACCAGGACACCGCCACGGCGAGCATGATGCTCACCAGGTACGACACGCGCCGCGGCACGTAGACGTCGAGCCGCCGGGACAGGAACCTGAACAGGCGCCGGAACAGCCGGGCCAGCGCCAGCAGGACGGCAAACACCAGGATCGCGACCGGGCCGATGACGCTCGGTCGCAACCCCCCGTCCGCTTCCATGCCCATCAATGCGCGAATCGAGTTCTGCCAGGTCGAGGCCTGCCAGAGGAAAGCGATGGCCACAAGCGCGCACAGCACGCTCCCAGTGATGGTCAGCGCGCGGCGGAGGCGCGGCCCGGCGACCGGCAGCTTGAGAAAACGCCACAGGACCAGCCCGGCGACGCCCAGGCCGTAGCCGACCGCGAACGATGCGCCCGACAGGACGCCCTGAACCACGAATGGTCGCGGCAGCAGCGAAGGCGACAGTGAAATCGCGAAGAAGACCGTCCCGACCAGCACGCCGACGATGCTCAAGGAGGGTCGAAACCGGCTGAGTTTGCGTAACCAACGATCATTCATGACCGCCATCGAATAAACCCCATGGCTGAGACGAAAGCGAGGCGCCATCCTCGCACCAGTAATGCGTCAGGAGCCATTTTCGCCCTTTTTCGGCGCGCCACAACTGGCCTGTCGCAACCAGGACATCATCCGCGCCGGCGTTGCGCGGCAGTATGTTCCACGCATCTCGATGCGCAAAAAGCATCGCTGCAGCAGGAAAAACACATTAGACGGGCTGGCAGCGGTGGGGCACATTGATTCTTCCCAAGAGACTTTAGCCCCGTCCTGGCAATGGACTTGTATAGACGGCCGCGCCGCAGCGCCCAGCCGGCTGCCCCGTGTGCAAGAAAACCAAGGTGGACCATGTTCAGATCAAGCAAGACAGCTGTGGCGCTCGCCGCATCGTTGATTATGTCCTCAACCGCCGTGGCGCAGGACGCGCCCAGCGAATGGCAGCAAACCATCTACCTGTACGGCATGGGCGTCAGCATAGATGGTGAGGCGCAGATCGGTCCGGTCACGGTAGATGTCGACAAGAGCATCTCCGACGTATTCGATGCGCTGAAATTCGGCGCCATGGCGCAGTACCGGATCGAGAACGGCACCTGGTCCTTCGCCGCCGACGCGACCTACATGAGCCTCGGCGACCGGGGGACCGGCCCACAGGGCATCGTCGGCGCGCGCATCAACACTGACCAGCTGACCGTCATGGGCACCGTCGGCCGCCGCGTCAGCCCGCGCGTCGAGGCGCTGTTTTCCCTCGCCTACTTCGACCTGTCGGCCGATCTCCGCGTCGGCGCGGCCGGCCAGACCGTCTCCGCCAGCCGCGACGCCGACTGGGTCGATCCGCTCATCGGCCTGAACTACAAGTCGCAGCTCGACGAGAAGTGGTTACTCAGCCTGCGGGGCGACATCGGCGGGTTCGGCGTCGGCTCGGACCTGACGCTGCACGGCTGGGCGACGCTGGTGCGCCAGCAGACCCCAACGTTCTCCTGGTACCTGGGCTACCGCTACATTTCCTACGACTACGAGACCGGCAGCGGCATCAATTTCCAGCGCTACGACCTGAGCCAGCAGGGCCCGGGCGCCGGCGTCGCATGGTCCTTCTAGGAGCCCCCTGATGCTTCACCGCCGTGTCCGGCTCGCACTGTTGACCGCCCTGGGCGTGACCCTGTCGGCGCCCGCGCTCGCGGTCGAGCCGGTGCCCGATACGCCCGGCTGGCGCGGCTTCGTGGTGGTGGCTGCCGGGTCCACCGACGTGCGCAGCAATGTAGTCGTGGGCAACAGCATCATCGAGGTCGGCAACCCGGTCATCAGCTCGATCAACCAGCGGCCGACGAGCGACGACACTTTCCACCCCCTGGCCACGGGCGAGATCAACTACACCACCGCTGGCGGCTGGCAGCTATTCTTCGGCAACTCCCTCGAGGATTTGGTCACCCTGGATGCGGTGACCCAGTTCGGCGTGCGCAGCAACGTGGGCGACGCGGGCACGATCGAGGTCGCCGCCCTGGCCAGCGGCATCCAGACCAAGGCCTGGGAAGATCCCTACGCCGAAGGCGTCCGGCGCGAGGAAACCGATCGCGACGCCAACGGCGTGCGGCTGCAGTGGGCCCGTGTCATGGGTTCGGCGTTCCAGCTGGGATTCACTTACCGCGACCTGTCCTTCGACACCGAGCGCAGCGGCCAGGGCGTCTTCAGCGTGGCCTGCGACGCGGCATGCCAGTCCGCGCTGCGGCGCGACGGGACCCAGTACGCATTCGACGTCTCCTACCTCTATCGTCTCGGCGCCGGCCGCAACCACCTGCTGCGCCCCTTTGTGCGCTACACCGTCGACGACCGCGATGGCGGCGCCCTGGCCGGGGACAGCTATCGCTTACAGCTCAGCTATGTTTACTTGACGCGCGCTTACACCCTAGCCACCAACGTCATCCTGGGCGGCACCAGCCGGGATGAACGGAACCCGCTGTACGGGCGCCGGATCGACTCCGACGGCTTTGCTCTGGATACGACGCTGTTCTACCGGTTGCCGACCGCCAGCGGCCGTTGGCAGGCCGTGGGTAGCGTCCTGTGGGGCGAGGACGATTCCGACGTCGATTTCCACGACACGCGGGTGTTCATGGTCTCGCTCGGGGCCCTGTACCGCTTCGGTGCGCGTTGAGTGATTTTGGTAAAACCCAGACTTTGACAGGAGAATTAATCATGCGCCTTCACATTACCCGTCTTCATTTGCTCAGCGTCGCAGTGCTGGGCTGTACGCTCATCGCCGGCGAGGCGCTGGCCCAGGCCACCAGCATCAACTATGGCCGCATCACGGCCGTGCGCCAGGTCGAGTTGCAGAACCCGGACGCCCAGGCCGCGGGCGCGCTGCTCGGCGGCATCGCCGGCGTGGCGAGCGGCTCGGGCCAGTCGAGGAGCAACCGGGCGCTGCGCGGCATCGGTGGTGCGGCGATCGGCGGCCGGGTGGGCGGCGCGGCAGGCTCATCGACCGGCTTTGAGTACACCGTCCTCATCGGCGGCACCAACACGATCCGGATCGTGACCGAGCAGGCCGGACTCCGCAGAGGCGATTGCGTTTCAGTGGAACGGGGCCAGTTCAACAACATCCGTCTGGCAGCGGACGAGCGCTGTGAAGCTGCAGCAGCAGCCGCAGCAGCAGCAGCCGCTGTGCCGGCCCAGGCCGAAGCCGCAGCAAGTGCCTGCATTGCGGCCAAGGAACAGCTGCTGGCCGCGGAGACGGACGAGGACTTCGACCGGGCCGAGCGCCGGGTGCGCCTGTTGTGTGACTGAGCTTGACGGCTAGTCTTTCGCTGGTACTGCTGCTGCTCGCAGCAGCAGTGGCCATGTTCGTACGCAACCGTCCACGGATGGACGTGGTTGCACTCCTGGTGATTGCGGTCCTGCCGTTCACCGGGGTGGTCACCATCGGCGAGGCCATCGCCGGCTTCTCGAATCCGAACATCGTCCTCGTGGCGTTGCTGTTCGTCCTTGGCGAGGGGCTGGTGCGCACCGGTGTCACACGCCGCCTGGGCGACTGGATCAGCAGCAAGGCGGGGGGCAGCGAAACCAGGCTCATGGTGCTGCTGATGGCGTCAGTCGGCGTCGTCGGCTCCATGATGAGCTCCACCGCTATCGTCGCCATCTTCATCCCGGTGGTGCTCAGGATCTGCCAGCAGGGCGGGATCGCGGCCTCGAAGCTGATGATGCCCCTGAGCGTCGCCGCGCTGATCAGCGGCATGATGACGCTGGTCGCCACGACCCCGAACCTTATGGTCAACGCCGAGCTCGTGCGCCAGGGCAAGCCGGCGTTCGATTTTTTCACCATCACCCCGTTCGGCATCTCGGTGCTCGTGCTGGGAATCCTCTACATGCTGGTCGCGCGGCGCTGGCTTCCGGATGCAGCACCGGGCACATTGGCCGAACGGCGGCGCCCCAGTTTTCGCGACTGGATCGAGCGCTACGAGCTCGCGAACCGCGAGATCCGTGTGCGCATCAAGCCGGGTTCGCCCGTGCTCGGCCAGAGCATGCAGCGCATCGACCTGCGCTCCGCCGGCGTCAACCTGATCGCCATCGAGCGCGGGGCCGGGCGCCTGCTGCGGCCGGCGCCGACGACCGAGTTCCAGGCCGGCGACATCCTGCTGCTCGACATCATCGCGCCCGAGGTCACGATCACCGAGCTCGCCGAAACCTATGGCGTGGAAAGGCTGCCCCTGTGCCCCAACCACAGCTACCTGACGGACCGGACGCAGGACCTGGGCATGGTGGAAGCGATCGTGCCCGCCGAATCGAGCCTGGTGGGCCTGACCTTGCTGGAGGCGCGGCTGCGGGACGATCTCGGCCTCACCGCGATCGGCCTCAGGCGTGGCAGCAAGGTGATGGGCGAAGACCTGTTGCAGCAGCGGCTGCGCGTCGGCGACACCTTGCTGCTGACCGGCTTCTGGACGGAGATCCAGCAACTGCAGCGTGACTTCCACGACCTGGTGCTGCTGAACCTGCCGGTCGAACTCGACGACGTCCTGCCGGCGCATGACCGCGCACCTCAGGCGCTGGGCATCCTGGCCCTGGTCGTCGTACTCCTGGTCACGGGCCTGGTGCCGAACGTGCACGCGGTGCTGCTCGGCTGCCTGCTGATGGGGGCGTTCAAGTGCATCGACGTCACCAGCGCCTACCGCGCGATTCACTGGCAGAGCCTGGTACTTATTGTCGGCATGCTGCCCTTTGCCCTCGCCCTGGAGCGGACCGGCGGCATGGACCTGGCAGCACAGACGCTGCTGGGGGCCGTGGGCGAGCAATCGCCCCGCATGGTCCTGGGGACGATCTTCGTCCTCACGGCGGTGATCGGCATGTTCATTTCCAACACCGCCACTGCGATCCTCATGGCGCCGGTGGCCATCGCGGTTGCCAAGTACCTCGAGGCTTCCCCTTTACCCTTCGCGATGATGGTGGCCCTGGCGGCGTCCGCGGCGTTCATGACCCCCGTCTCGTCGCCTGTGAACACGCTGGTCGTCGGGCCGGGCAATTACCGCTTCACAGACTTTCTCCGCCTTGGCGTACCGTTTGCACTGGTGGTCCTGGTCGCCAGCGTCGTCCTGGTGCCGCTGCTGCTGCCGCTTTGATTGATAACTGATACTCCTCAAGAGGCCCATGGAAATGCGATACCTTCTTCTCGCGCTCTCGGCAGTCGCTATCGCGGCTTGCCAGCCTGAACAAGCCACCGATGCCCCGGCAGCGCCTGCCGCGGAGCCGGCCCCGGCGGCGGAGCCGGTCCCTGCCCCGGCCGTCGACATGCACACCAGTCGCAATGCGCTCGACTGGGCCGGGACCTACGAGGGCCTGCTGCCCTGCACCGATTGCCCGGGGCTGCACCTGCAGCTGACCCTGGGCCAGGATGGCAGCTTCGAAAAAGCTTCCCGGCGCCTCGTCCGTGACGCCGCGCCGACCACTGCACGGGGGCAGTTCGAGTGGGGGCCGGAAGCCAACATCATTGCCCTCGACACCGCAGGTGACGCGCAGCGCTTCGCCGTGGGCGAGGGACGGCTCCTGCTGCTGGAACCCGGGCAGGCCCAGCCGGCATGGAACAGGTCGGAGCATGTCCTGCAGAAGTCAGCGGCGACCGGAGACGTCAGCCGCCAGGGCCTGGGCGAGATGCTGGTAGACCACCGCTGGGCGCTGGTGAATGCGACCGACACGAACAACCAGCGCATCGACGCCCTGTTCCCCGACCCGGAGCGGGCCTTCGCGTTGACCTTCGAAGGGTCGCGTCTGCATGCGCAGGGCGGCTGCAACGGGTTGCGCGGCGCATTCGTGGTCAACGCCGACGGCATGCTCGAAGTGACGGGCGGGATGAGCACCATGATGGCCTGTCCGGCACCGCTCATGGCGGCGGATGCCGCACTTACGGCACTGATGGCCGGGACGCTGGAGCCGGTCCTGGTGGCGGGCGCGCAGCCCACGCTGGCGCTGCTGACCGCGGCGGGCGATACGCTGGTACTGACGGGAGAACTGACCCCCGCGGCCCGGTTCGGCGCGCCCAGCCGGGTCTTTTTCGAGGTTGCTGCACAGACCGTGCCCTGTGAGGGCTCGCCCCGCGGCGACGGCCAGTGCCTGCAGGTGCGCGAGGTGCTGTTCGACGAGCAGGGACTGCGGGTCGGCACGCCGGGCGAATGGCAGCCCCTCACGGCAGACATCGAGGGTTACCAGCACCAGCCGGGCATCCGCAACGTGCTGCGCCTGAAGCGGTTCGAGCCCCCTGTCCCGGCCGGCTTCCCGGCCACACCGATCTACGTGCTGGATCTCGTGGTCGAGTCCGAGGTGGTCGGGGACTGACCAGGGCGCCTGCCTGGGGCCGCCGAGGGTCGTCTAGGGCGACCCTTGGTGGCTTCCCGCGCAATCCAGCCGGTCGCCGGCGGCGTCGCTCACCCTGGCGCAGCCATCGGGATAGCCGCGCGCCTCCCAGAGTTCTACGAGGCCCATGTCGCCCGCCGCCCTGAAGAATCGCGGGTCCTCGCGTACTGCCCTGAATGTCGGCAACCACGCCATGCGCAACCAGCCGGTCTGGTTGGATACCGGCCCGGCAGCGGCGGTAGCGGCCAGCAGGTCGAGATATTCGCCGGTCCGCTCGACAGCCAGCAGTTCCTCCGGGGGTCGGACGGAATCCACCTGGAGCTGGGCGCCGGCCACAGCCGGGTTGGCGATGGCGGCAGCCAGCGCGACCCTGAAAGGCTCGAATTGGCTGGCGCCATCGGACAACCCGCGCAGCACCACGAGGGCCTGGTCGCGCTCACCGCGCGCCGCCAGTTCAATAGCGTAGACCCACATCGCGGCTCCCCAGCCGAGCTCCATGGCACGTCGGGCCAGTGACACGGCCGCCTCCTCGCGCCCGGTCGCGAGGTACGCGATAGCCAGGTAACCGTGGTTGATCCCGACCAGCGGGTCCATCTCGACCGCGCGCTCGAACGCACCTACGGATTCTGCTACATAGCCGGCAACGTACAAGGTCAGGCCCAACCAGAGCTCCGGGGTCGAGTCCTGCGAGCGCATTCCGGCGGCCTGGCGGACCAGGTCCAACGCCGCGACCTGGTCACCCTCTTCGGCGCGCAACATCGCATCGATGGCGAATACCATCGGGTCTTCCGGCCGCAGAGTACGGGCGCGCTCGATCGCGCGACGTGCGGCCGGGAACATCTGGTCAGGATCGAAAGCGCCGTCTTCGTAATAGCCCGGCGCGACGGAGTTTGCCGCTGCGAGGTAGATCCATGCCTCGCCGAAAGCAGGATCCTGCGCGACAGCCAACTCGAGGTCCGCGATGGCCTCGGCAAACTCCCGACGCTGGTGGAATCGCGCCCGGCCGCGGAGGAAGCGCTCGTAGGCGTCGAGGTCCGAGGTCGACGCCGTCACCGAGACCTGCCGCGTGCCGAGCACCTCGCCCAGCGCGTCAGTAATGGACTGCGCGATCTCCTCCTGCACCTCGAAGATATCCACCAGCTCGCGGTCGAAAGTATCCGACCACACGTGCCCGTCGGTGTCGGCCCGGATCAGCTGCGCTGTGATGCGCACGCGGTTGCCCTGCTTGCGCACCGAGCCTTCCAGCACGTGCCGCACATCGAGCGCCTGCGCGATCTCCGGGATAGGCGTATTACTGCCGCGGAAAGAAAAGGCCGAGGTACGCGAAGCGACATGCAGCCCGTCGATGTCGGCGAGGATGTTGAGGATCTCTTCGGATATGCCCTCGGCGAAATAGGCATTCTCCGGGTCGGGACTCATGTTCTCGAAGGCCAGCACGGCGATCGAGCCCGCGTCCCGATCCTCCAGGGCGCCAGTCTTGGCGACCGAGGTGCCCTCCGGTGACGGATCGGCAGGCCCAACGCCAAAGCGATCGACCACGAACATCCCGATCACCACCAGGATGCCGAGCGCGATCACCCAGTCCAGCGGCCCCGCACCCGGGCGCCGCGGGCCGACGTCGTCGACGCTCGTGCGCTGCACGCCTTCCGGGGTCAGGTCAAAGGCCCAGGAGAGGATGACGGCCACCGGGAAGCCCAGTCCCAACAGCACGAACAGCATGGGCATGAACCAGCCCGGGAAACCCAGGTTATCTGCTGCCAGGTCGCCCACCTGCAGCACCAGCCAAGCCACCACCACGTAGGCCGCACCCACGCGGAACACGTTGCGGCGCTTCAGCTCGCTGAACAGGCCGGGGCGGGATCCTTCAGACACGGCGCACCACGATATCGAACACACCCTGCTTCACTTCGGCACCCGGTGCAGCGGTGAACTCGACCAGCAGCATGCTGCGGCCCGGCTCGGACACCGACTGCAGCAACAGGTCGCGGTCGTTGAGCGGGTCGCCGGCGAAATACATCTGCGTGGTCAGTTCATGGTAGCCGCGTCGCGCGACCTTGAAGTGAATGTGCGGTGGGCGCGTCCAGTCATCCCTCACCGGGTACGCGCCGGGCCGGATGGTACGGAAACGGTAACGCCCCTCGGCGTCGGTGATCAACTTCGCCCAGCCCTGGAAATTTTCGTCTAGCGGCGCCGGGTTGCGATCGCGCTCGTGCGCGTAGCGGCCGTGCGCATTGGCCTGCCAGACATCGACCAGCGCGTCCGCGACCGGGTTGCCGTCCTCGTCGAGCACGCGCCCGGATACCTCCACCACCTCGCCGATCGCCTGCCCGGCCCGACCCTCGACCCGTGTCATGTCGGCGTCGGTGTCGCGCTGTTCGTGCACCGGATAGAAGGGGCCCTCGGTCTGTTTCGGCGTAGTGGCTGCGAGAAGCGGCGCACTGGCGACCACGGCCGCCGCGCCCACGGAGCCGCGCAGGAAGTTACGTCGGGTTTCGTTGGTTTTGTCGCTCATCTTCGACTCCTCAATCGCATTCGAACCCGTCCTCCCCGAGCGGCCGGCACTGTGGCGGAAAGCCGTGGTCGCGCCAGTATTCGAAAGTACCCGTCTGGCGGATGAACTGGTTGAACTGCGGCGAAGCACGGTAACCGGCATAGCGCTGGCCCCAGACCAGGATCGGGAAAGGCGTCAGGTCGTAGGCGCCGAGCGGGATGAGCAGGTCCTTCAGGTAGCCCGACTCGAGGTTCTTCTCACGCTCTACGAACTCGCGCAGCTCCTGGAGAAACTCGGGGTCAGCGCTGGCGGGATCGCGATAAGCCTCGTAGAGCTCCTCGTGTCGCCGCCAGCCGAAGAGCCAGTCCGGCTGGTTGGCCGCAAGCATGAAGGCCAGTTTTTCCTCGAAGTACGCCAAAAGGTTGAAGTTGATGTACAGGCCGCCGGTCACTGCGCCACGATCCAGGGCTGCCATGAATGCCTGCATCGACTCTTCCGGCCGATCGAGCGACATCAGGATGTCGTACAGGTTCTCGGCGCAGGGACCGAAGTAAGGGTCGAGGACGCTGCAGCGCTTGAACATCGCATGCGAATCCTCCAGCCGACCGACGTAGCCCAGGGAAAGGCCCAGCCAGTTCAGGGTCGAGGCGTTGCCCGGATCGAGCTCCGCGGCGCGCTCGAGGTCGCGGATGATCTCGGCCCAGTCGTGCCGCGCCCGTCGGTCGATGACCGCGTTGGTCCGTATGAACGCCAGCGTGGCCAGCGCGCCGGCGCTTGCCGGGTCCAGGGCCAGCGCCCGCTCGGCATAGTCCGTCGCCAACCGTGTGCTCTCGTCCTTGGACAGGTCCGAGTAGCCGTACTCGTAGATGATGGCGTTCACACCAGCGCGCAGCTCCCAGGCCTTGGCGAAACCCGGATCCTGTTCCAGCGCCTGCGCGAGCAGTTGGTCGGCCTCGTCCAGGCGGGTACGCGCCAGGAAAAGGGCTCGCGCCTGCAGGTAGAGGTCGTAAGCATCGAAGTTGGCCGTAGGCGCGCCGAGGATCGGCTTGGCCGCCTCTCTCATGCCAAGCGAGTCCATCAGGGCGGCAACGATCGAAGTCGCGATCTCGTCCTGGATCGAGAACACGTTCTCCGCCGTCAAGGGCCGGTCGAAGGTATCCGACCAGAGATGCCGGTCCGCGTGTGCATCGATCAGCTGGGCAGTGATGCGCAGGTTGTCGCCCGCCTTGCGCACGCTGCCCTCGAGCACGTGGCGCACGCCGAGCTGCTCCGCGATACGGCGCATGCCCAGGCTTTCCTGGCCCTTGAAGCCGAAAGCCGAGGTGCGCGAGGCGACATGCAGCCCATCGACCTTCACCAGGGCATTCAGGATCTCTTCGGCCATGCCGTCCGAGAAGTACTCCTGGTCACCCGCCGGCGAAAGGTCGGCGAACGGCAGCACCGCAATTGAGGCATCGCTGGCCACGGCCAGTGTCGGGCCTGCCTCCGATGCCGTCTCCTCCCCAGAGGCATCGGCAACCGCCTGCGCCGCAACCGGTACTGCCGGCGCCTCGGGCGTGAGCCGGTCGTAAACGACTAAGCCGATCGCTGCGACCGCGACCACCAGCGTGGCCCAGTTGAGCTTGTGGCTCGTGGTGGCCGCCTGCTCCGGGGACGCCCCGGCGTCGCGCTTGATCCCTTCCGGGGTGAGCTCGTAAATCCACGACAGCCCCAGCGCCGGCACCAGCCCGATCACCAGCAGCACCACCAGCCCGCGCAGCACGCCGTGCGGCACGTCGAAAATCGGCAGCACGGTCTCCGCCACCTCGATCACCAGCCAGGCGGTGACCACGTAGAAGATGGCGACGCGGAACACGTTGCGGCGCTTGAGCTCGGCGAACAGGCTCATGCCTCCGGCTCCCGCGGCGGACAAGCAAACGGCAAGGGCACCGGCGGCGGGCGCTGGATCTGCTCGCGCTCGAGGATGCGCATCAGCGAGGGGAAGGGCCGTGGATCGAAATGCGGGTACGTCAGGAAGCTTGCAAGTGCATAGACTCGCCCATCGCGATCGAGTGGCATCAGCAGGTCAGTCGCAGCCTGGTGGTCGCCGAGCACCATCAGGAGGTGCCACCGCAAAGGCACGTTTTCGGGATCCATGTTGGCGAGAATCAGCTCCGCGTCGGCGCGGCGGCCCTCCGCGCAAGCCTGGCGCGCCGGCGGCACCACGGCCCACGGCTCATCGCCCCGCGCGACCTGCTGCATGCGCTCCAGGACCTCTCGGGCGGCCGCGACCCGCCTGTCCCAGAGCAGCGTCCGATGCATCTGGTACAGGAGGTCGTAATTGTCAGGCCAACGCTGCGCCAGGATGAGCGCCCGGTCCGCGGCGCCGGCATAGTCACCCGTGCGGTAGTCGTAGTTGGCATACCAGAACGCCGCCTCCTGGCGCACCGGTGCATCGTCCCAGATCGCCTCGAGTGCCCGGCTCAACGCTTCCCGGTCACTGGCGCGCGTGGCCGCGTTCAGCAACTCACCTCTCGCCAGCGAATCACCGGGCCGCTCGGCCAGGTAGGCTACGTACAGCTCGATGGCCTTGCGCCAGCGTGACTCCAGCAGCGCCTCGCTTGCCTCGTAGCCGGCCCGCTCCGCGGCCGATTCCGCGTTCTCGATGGCCAGTCGGATTCGTTGCTTGAATTCAGCTTCGATTTCCGGCGGAGACAACTCGGTCAGGCCGGAGTTGATCCGCGTGATGTCGAGCTGGGACAACCAGAATTGCGCCGCCTGCGCATGAGCCGCGGCGAAGCCGGGATCCAGGGTCCGCGCCAGCTCGAAGAGTTCTCCGCCTCGCTTGATATCGCCGACGTCGCCGAAGGTCGTGGCCACACCACGGATATAAGCCTGGTACGCCTCCACCGAGCGGGTACCGACCTTCGCCATGTCCGCCAGGGCCTGCGGGTCCATGGTGGTCTCCATGGCCAGGGCGATGTTGCGGGCGAGGTCCTCCTGGATCTCGATCATGTCGGCCGGGTCGCGATCATAGGTCTCTGACCACAGGTGGAAGCCGTCCGCGGCACGAATCAACTGGGCCGTGACGCGGATGCGCTGCGGCGTGCTGCGAATCGACCCTTCCAGCACATGCGCCACGCCGAGTTCAGCCGCGATCTGCGGGATGTCGAGCGTGCTGCCCTTGTAGCGGAACGAGGAGGTGCGCGCGGTGACGAGCAGGTCCGGCGTCCGCGCCAGCGCATTGAGGATTTCCTCGGTCAGGCCGTCGGCAAACCACTCGTGGTCACGCGCCGGGCTGAAATCGGCGAACGGCAGCACCGCGATGGTCTTGTCGGTGACGACCGGCGTGGTGGTGGCGGTCGCAGCGGCTGATTCACTTGCCGGCGCCACTTCGGGCGCGCCCAGTGGACGCAGGAACCAGCCCGCACCCAGCCCGATACCGAGCACCACGAGGAGCCCAGCGACCAAGACTGTGCGCTTGCCCAGCAGCGCCGGCGTGACTCCAGTCGATTCGCCCTGCGCATACTCTGACTCATCGGCTGCCGCGGTACGCCGGATACCGTCCGGCGTCAGTTCCAGCGCCCAGCCCAGTACCAGCGCGATCGGGAAGCCCAGCACGATGAGGGCCACGATCAGGCTAAGGCCCCAGGCCGGGACGCCCATCTGCGGCAACATGATGTCGGCCGCCTGCAGGACAGCGAAGGCCGTGGCGGCATAGACGACCGCCACCCGGACCACCTTGCGGCGTTTCAGCTCCGCGAGAAGGCTCAAGACCAGGCTCCTTGACATACAGCCATACCGTTCATATGGTTTGCCATATGAAAACCACCCTGAACATCGATGACAGCGTGATGCAGCGCCTGCGTGAAGCGGCGGCGCGCCAGGGCCGGACCATGTCGGAACTGGTCGAGGCCGGGCTGCGCCGAGTACTGGACGAGGTGGAGGAAGGCGCCGACCAGGTGCGCGAGCCGTTGCCGCAATGGCAAAGCGGCGGCGCCTATGTGGACGTATCTGATCGCGACGCACTGCAAGACCGGATGGAGCGGGACTGAGTGCCGGCGATGTTCGTCGTCGATACCAACGTGCTGTTGTACGCCGCCGATGCCGACAGCGAATACCACGCACCCTGCCGCGACCTGGTCGAGCAGGCCCGGATCCAGGCGGCGCCCTGGTTCCTGACCTGGGGGATCTGCTACGAGTTCCTGCGCGTCAGCACGCACCCGCGCGTGTACCGCAGCCCGTGGACCAACGCCGCGGCCTGGCGATTCATCGAGACGCTGCTGGCCTCGCCCAGCCTCAGCGTCCTGACCGCGACTCGCCGGCACGCGGCCGTGCTGCGCCAGTGCCTCGACGAACTGCCGGAGGCGCGCGGCAACCTGATGCATGACCTGCATACCGCGACGCTGATGCGCGAGCACGGCATCGCCCGCATCGTGACCCGCGATACCGATTTTCACCGCTTCGGCTTCCTGGAGGTCATCGACCCCCTGCGCCCGGCATGAATCCGCCGCAATGCCAAGTCGTGGTTTCGACTGCGCGAAAATGCTACTCATTGGTCTGCGCCTCCGCCCACGCCTGGTAGCGAGCCTGCAGCGCCAGGTAGCGTGGATGCTCGCGCAGCGAGTCGAAATCCGGGTCGATCGCGAACAGGAGAAACCGGTGCGGGCCGAAGATCTCCACCTGTTGTTCGAGGTAATGCACGGCCCGATCGGGATCGCCGGCACGCGCAAAGGCGCCAGCCAGCCTGGGCAGGATCGAGTGCAAGCCCCAGACGTCACGCGGCGCGTTTGCCAGGAAATCCGCCTCAGCCGCCCGCACGCCCTCCAGGTCGCCCATGAGGCCGGGCAGATCGACAGGCTGATAGTAGGCGTTGCCGAGCCAACGCGAGGGATAGGGGTCGCTGCGCTGGTCCATCCGGTCCTTGATTTCCGCCAGCAGGCGATCGGCCTCGGCCTGCCGGCCCATGACCAGCAAGGCCCAGGCCCTCGCCATCGCATAGGTCTCGGGAAAATCGCCCGGGGATCGCTGGTCCTCCGGCCAGAGCGCGGGTGACAGCGCAGACTCGATACGCTCGGCGTCGCGGGAGAATATAGCGATACGTGCCGGGGTATCGACGAAATTCGGCAATGGCCCGTCGATCGCCGCCCAGGCCGCTTCCACGTCGCCCTGCCACTCATGCAACCAGATCTCGCGAATCCGGGTGTCGCCGCCGAGCCGCTCCGCGCGCTCCAGCCAGGCGGCGGCCGCAGCGAAGTCGCCGCGCGCCTGCGCGGTCGTCTCCACCATGGAATTGATCACGTCGACCGCCTGCGGATTGATCGCCAGCGCGCGTTCGAAAGCGAAGATCGCATCGTCGAAGCGGCCATCGCGGCGGGCCACGTACGCGCTGGACTCCCAGGCCTCGGCATGGTCTGGCACCTCCGCGAGGATCCCCTGCAGGATCCGGTCGGCCGAGGCGAAATCGAGCTGGGCGAAGTAGTACTGTCGCGCTTCGGCCAGCCGGGTCTCGATACTATCCGGCGCCAGCCGCTTCGCTTCTGCCACGCTTTTCCGGGCGTCCTCGCGCAGCGAACGCGGGCCAACCGCGAGCCAGAAACTCACCAGCTGGATATCCGCCTTGCGTGCATAGGCCTCGGCAAACTCCGGATCGAGCGCGATGGCCCGGTCAAACTCGGCAATCGCCTGGCGTGAGGTTTCGGACGAGATCCCCGAGTAGCCCGACAACAGTTTGCCGCGCAGGAACGCCTCGTAGGCCTGCAGGTTGCGGGTCGACCCGGCGCGCAATGCATCGGTTTCTTCGGGACTCAGCACCACCTGCATTGCATTGGCGACCGCCTGCCCGATGTCGGCCTGGATCGCGAAAATGGTCTCGGTCGTCAACTCGCGATCGTAGCTCTCCGCCCACAGATGCACGTCGCTGGCGCCGTCGATCAGCTGCACGGTGACCCGCACGTGCTCGCCGGCCCGCTGCACTGCCCCTTCCAGCACCACGGCCGCGCCCAGCTCACGGGCGATCTCCGGCACCGACTTGTCCGTGTCCGCATAGCGCATCATCGAGGTGCGCGAGATTACTTTCAGCGAGCCGATCTTCGACAGCTGGGTGAGCAGGTCGTCATGAATGCCCTCGGCGAAGAAGGCGTCCTCCTCGCGCACGCTGCGATTGCGAAACGGCAGCACGGCGATCAGACCGTCCTCGCGCGCCACGCTCGGGCTGGCAGACTCGCCGCCGGCCGCGGCCACGGGATTCTCCGCCGGCGCCTCGGGGGCTGCCGGTGGCGTGGGCCCGCCGGCGACCGGTCCCTGGGGATCGTCCGTCCCCGGCTTCAGCCACCATCCGGCGCTCAGCCCGATGCCGACCGCCACCAGCAGCCCGGCCACGAGCAAGGTGCGCTTGCCGAGCAGCGCCGGCGTCGTTTCCTGCGCAACTTGCGCGTCCGCCACGTCGTCCGTGCGCTTCACCCCTTCCGGTGTCAGCTCCAGGGCCCAGGCCAGCACCAGCGCGATCGGGAACCCGAGCAGGATGAGCGCGACCACGAGGTTCATGCCCCAGTCCGGCACCCCCATCCGCGGCAGCATGATGTCGGCGCCTTGCAGCACGGCGAACGCCGTCGCGGCGTAGACCACGGCAACACGGATGACCTTGCGCCGCTTGAGCTCCGCGAACAGGCTCATGGCGCGTACTCGCTGCAATCGAGCCGCCGGCCCTCCGGATCATCCACCGGCCGGCAGCCTCCCGGGTAACCCTCGGCTTCCCAGTAGGCTTCGGCGCCGCTGTCGCGCATGAACTGGTAGAAGCGTGGGTCCTCGCGCAGCCAGCCGAGCGACGGCAGCCAGGCGGCGAAGCGCATGTAGTTCTGGCCGCTGCGACTGGTGAGCGTCACGGCCTCGAACAGGCGGTCCGTATCTCGCATCATCAACGCCAGGATGACGCGCAAGGTATTGGGGCCCGAGCCCTCGGTGGGGATGGAGCCGAAGAGGGCGTCCCGCTTGTCAGCATCCATGACGGCAGCCTGGATCGCCTGCAACTGCTCGGAATCCCTGTCCAATGATGCTGTGAGCTCCACGAACTGCTCGAGGTCGCCCCGGTTGACGGCCTCGATAGCAAGCAACTGCGTCCAGTACCAGCCGCTCGGATTCAGCTCCAGTCCCCGCCTGGCAATCCGCAGGCCCTCGTCTTCGCGCCCGACCACGGCATAGGCGTAACCGAGATAGCCGTGATTGATTGACACCAACGGGTCCTGGGCATGCGCACTCTCGAACCAGGGCAACGCAAAGTCGACGCGCCCGAACTCCGCCAGCGAGATGCCGAGCCAGAGGCGGGGCGATGTGTCCGGAGAGACTTGCCGGGCCGCCTCCTCGAGCATGGCGAGGCCATCCGCGACCTGGCCCTGCTCGACCATGCCGCGGCCCATGCTGGCCAGCGCGATCGGTATCTCGGGGTCCAGGGCCAGCGCCCGCGCCAATGCCTGGTCCGAACGCTCGATGAGGACCGCGGGATCCGACTCGGTCGAATAGCCGCCACCGGCGACCACACCGGTCGCTGCTGCGAGGAAGGCCCACGCCTCGGCAAAGCCTGGATCGCGATCGACGGCCGCCTGCAGGTCCGCGATCGCGACGTCCATGTCGAGGCCGCGCTGGTAAAAACGCGAGCGGCCGCGCAGGAAATACTCGTAGGCCTCGAGGTCCTGCGTCGGCACAGCCACCGAGACCTGGCGCGTGCCGAGGATGTCCGCGAGCGCAGTCGTGATGGCCACCGCGATCTCCTCCTGCACCCGGAAAATGTCCACCAGGTCGCGCTCGTAGGTCTCCGACCAGAGGTGGGCGTCGTTCTCCGCATCGATCAGCTGGGCCGTGATGCGCACGCGGCTGCCCTGCTTGCGTACCGAGCCCTCGAGGACATGCTGCACGTCGAGCAGCTCGCCGATCTCGGCCACCGGGACATTCTTCCCCTTGAAGGAAAACGCCGAGGTGCGAGAGGCAACCTTGAGGCCGTCGACCCCCGCCAGGATGTTCAGCAGCTCTTCGGAAATTCCGTCAGCGAAGTACTCGTTCTCCGGGTCCGGACTCATATTCAAGAACGGCAGCACGGCAATGCCGCTCGCGGACTCGGCGACGGTCTCTGCCGCAGCGACAGGAACCGCAGCCCGCTCAGCCGCCTCTTTGGCAGCGGCGGCCACCTCGGTCGACGCCGGCACGTCATCCTGGTTGCCTGCAAACCAGATGCGCTCCACCACCAGCCCGCCGATGACGAACAACAGCACCACGACGATGAAGCGATCGAGACGCCGCCCGGTCTGCGGAGTGACCGATACGGCAGGCTCGACCTCCTCGGTGCGCTTCACGCCCTCCGGCGTCAGCTCGAAGGCCCAGGACAGGAACAGCGCCAGCGGGAAGGCCAGGATCGCCAGTGCGATCACGAGCGTCACGGTCCAGTCCGGCAGCCCAAGCCGCGGAAAAATCGTGTCGCTGACCTCTATCAGCAACCAGGACACCACCAGGTAGGCCGCCCCGACCCGCACCACGTTGCGCCGCTTGAGTTCGTTCCAAAGGCTCATGGCGCGCACTCGTAATCGTCCTCGCCCACCGGCCGGCACTGCGGCGGGTAGCCGTGCTCACGCCAGTAGTCGGGGATGCCCTGCCGCTCGACGATGCGGCGGAAGGCCGGAGAGTCACGGAACGCCGCGTGCAGCGGATCCCACTGCGCGACCATGGTGGTGAGCCGCGCGGAGGATTCAGCGGCGCGCTCGTAGTCGTGCAGGACGAAGTGCCAGTTGGGCGTATCGAAACGCGGATTGCGCGCCATCAGCCCATCCATGTCCGCGGGTGTCTCGCCCTGTTCGATCGCTGCGAGGACTGCATGCTGCAGCTCCAGCGACATGTCCAGGTCGCGCATCATCAGCAAGGCCGGCAGCCGCCCCCCGCGCGCCACGAGGCGGAACAGGAAGGTGTCGCCACGATTGTGCGTGAAGCCTGCCAGCACGCCCTGCTCGTACAGCGCCAGGGCCTGGTCGTCGTCACCAGAGAAGGCGACCGCGAGTGCCTTCCAGCGCACGCAGTTACCGTAGGCGGGATCGATGGCCAGGCAGGCCTCGAGGTCCGCCAGCGCCCGGTCCATGAAGCCGAGATTGACCCAGGTGATGGCGCGCCAGAGATAGACCGACGCCAGCATCGGGTCGGCGTTGAGGGCCCGGTCGAACAGGGCCAGCGTCTCCGCAAAGGGGATTGGCAAGCGGTACTGCATCAGCAGGGCACGCACCGCCCATGGCATGGCGAGCGTCGAATCGAGCGCCAGCGCCCGCTCTGCCGCCATGAGCGCCCGGGCATCCATGGCCGCGACATCCGTGTCCGGGTAAACCGCCTCCCAGTCGATGATCACCGCGGCGGCGGCTGCAAGACCCTCCCAGCCGCGCGCGAACCCGGGATCGAGCGCCACCACCTCCTCGAACAGGCGCACCGACTCGTCGAGGCTGGTACGGGACAGGAACAGCTCGCGCGCCTTGAGGTAGCGCTCGTAGGCGTCGAGGTTGCCGGTATCCGCGCGCACCGTTACAGCGCGCTCGCTCCCGCCACTGCCGAGCGTCCCGCGCAGGGCCGCCACGATGGCATTGGCGATCTCGTCCTGGATGGCGAAGATGTCCGTCAGCTCGCGGTCGTAGGTCTCCGACCAGAGATGGCGGTCGTTCACGGCGTCGATGAGCTGGGCCGTGATGCGCACCCGGTTCCCCGACTTGCGCACACTGCCCTCGAGAATGTGATTGACGTTCAGTTCCTGCGCAATCACGGCCGCGCCGAGCTCACGGCCCTTGTAGGCGAACGACGAGGTGCGCGAGGCCACGCCGATGTCCTCGACCTTCACCAGCACGTTGAGCAGCTCTTCCGAGATGCCGTCGGCGAAAAACTCGTTCTCCGGGTCCGCGCTCATGTTGACGAAAGGCAGGACTGCAACGGACTTCTCCGCGCTGGCCCGCACGGGCACGGCCGGGCGCGGAGCCGGATCGCTTGTGGCGCGGGCCGCCCCCGCGGATTCATCAGAGCCGTCCGCCTCGGCCTGCACCGGCGCCTGCTCCGACTCGGATGTGGGCCACAGCGTCCACCCCAAGGCAGCCGCCGTCACCAGCACAACGATCGCGTAGAACCGCTTGCTGCCCGTGCGGCCCTCGGTCACCTGCATGCCTTCGGGCGTGACCTCGAAGATCCAGGCCAGGATCAGCGCCAGCGGAAAGCCGAGGATGACCAGCAGCGTCACCATGCGCGCCGTCCACTCGGGCAGGTTCAGGTTCGGGGCCACCGTGCTGGCCACCTCGATGATGACCCAGCCCACCACGAGATAGGCTGCGGCCACGCGGATCACCTTGCGGCGCCGGAGTTCGGTAAAGAAACTCATTGGCCGTACCCGCTGCAATCCAGCCGGCGCCCGGCGGGGCCATCGACCGGCCGGCAGCCCGGCGGGAAACCGTCCAGCTCCCAGAAGCCCACGGTGCCGATGCGGTCCATGTACGCATAAAGGGCGGGGTCCTCCCGCAGCCACCCCAGCGATGGCAACCACGCGCCGATCGTCAGCATCAGCTGGCTGACTCTCAAGTCCCCCATGCTGATAGCACGCGCACCATTACGGAACATGAGGTCCTTGACCACGGCCCGGAAACGGTCGACCTCGTCTGCGCCAGGCTCGCCGGACACAAACACCGCGTCGCGCTGCGCGGGATCTGAGATTGCAAGCTGCATCTCGGTAAAGAACTGCCGGTCTACCGGGTTGAGGTCGTCAGCGGCCAGCATGGCGCCGAGCAACTCGTAAGCCCGCGCCTCGGCACCGGAGTTCACCAGCTCGATGAGCATCTGGAAAGACCAGAAAACACTGCCCGTGAGTTCCTGGGAGCGCAGGCCGAGAAGAATCGCTTCCTCGGCTCGCCCAGCGGTGACATAGGCAATGCCGAGATAACCCTGGTTGATCCCGACCAGCGGGTCCAGCGCATTGGCCTTCTCGAGATACGGCAGGGCGCGATCGACACGCCCGAGCTCCAGCAGGGACAAGCCGAGCCAGAGCGGCGCAGAGGAATCGGCGGTCACCCGACTGGCAGCGCGCTCAAGCAGCTGCAAGCCTTCCACGATTTGGGCCGGGTCCCTGTTACGTGTCAGCAGCTGGCCCTTGACCGCCATTGCAGTCGCGAGTTCCGGGTCAAGGGCGAGGGCCCGCTCCACAGCGGCCCCGGCCTCGTCCATCAGGCGCGCGCGATCGAGCTCGGTGGGATAACCGCCGTTGCCGACCACGAAGCTGGCCGCGCCGAGAAACGCCCAGGCCTCCGCGAAATCCGGGTCGCGCTCGACCGCAGACCGCAGGTCGGCAATTGCCTCATCCAGGCCGAAACGCTGGTAGAAACGCGTGCGGCCACGCAGGAAAAGCTCGTATGCCGTGAGGTCGGTCGTCGTCGCAGCCACAGAAACCTGGCGCACCCCGAGTACGTCCTTGAGCGCCAGGGTGATCGCCTGGGCGATTTCCTCTTGCACGCGGAAGATGTCGACCAGGTCGCGCTCGAAGGTCTCCGACCACAGGTGGGTGTCGCTCTCCGTCTCGATGAGCTGGGCCGTGATCCGCACACGATCGCCCTGCCGCCGCACCGAGCCCTCGAGGATGTGGCGCACGCCGAGCTCGCGTGCGATCTGCGGAATCGGCGTGTCCTTGCCGCGGAACGAGAAGGCCGACGTGCGCGACGCGACCTTGAGTCCGTCCACGCCGGCCAGGATGTTCAGTAACTCTTCCGCTATGCCCTCGGCAAAGAACACGTTGTCGGGATTGGCGCTCATGTTCACGAAGGGCAGCACCGCGATGGTGTTCTTGTCCGGCTCGTCCGCCGTGTCTGCCGCTGCCGTCGTCGTGGCCGCCTGCACCGCATCGTCAGCCGCGGTCGTGGCGGCAGTCGGGACCGGCGCCTCGCCCGGGTCTTCTACGGCCGGCTTCAGGAACCAGCCCGCGCCCAACCCGATGCCGACGGCCACCAGCAAGGCCGCAAGGAACACGGTGCGCTTGCCCAGCAGCGCGGGCGCTGCCTCGGGCGTTGCCGGGTCCGGTAGGTCATCCGTCCGCTTCACGCCCTCCGGCGTCAGCTCCAGCGCCCAGCCCATGATCAGCGCGATGGGGAAACCCAGCACCACCAGGCCGACGATCAGGTTCATGGACCAGTCGGGCACGCCGAGGCGCGGCAGCATCAGGTCCGCCGCCTCCAGCAGCGCAAAGGACGTGGCGGCATACACCACCGCAACCCGCACCACCTTGCGGCGCTTGAGCTCGGCGAACAGGCTCACGATCCGGACCCCTTGCGCGAGTACTTGGCGGCCAGCGCCTGGAAGGCCGGGTGGTCGCGATGCTGCTTGAACACCGGACGCAGCATCAGGCCGTCGAAACCCCAGTACTTCATCTCGAGCTTCAGGTAGTCGTCCATGGCCGCCGCCAGCGTCTCCGGCGAATCGAGCAGGCCCGTCACTATCAGCCTTTGTGCGGTCAGCTCCGACCGGATCACCATGTCGCGCGAGGGGATGCGCTGCGCCAATGCCTGGCGAGCGGCTTCCCGTGCCGCTTCGTCCTCGCCCCGCAGCGCCAGCGCCTCCGCGCGCGCCATCAGGGCCCGGTAGTCATCCGGATGTTGTGCCAGCACGGCGTCGAGCGTGGTCAATGCCATCTTCGCCTGCGCGGCGGACTCGGCGCTGTTGCCCTGGGCCCAGGACAGGCGGGCGCGCATCAACGCTGTCGGCACCAGTTCGAACTGGTCCTCGAACCATTTTTCCCCGTCGTCGCCGAGGAGGCGCTCCACCGACGCGTAGTCCCCGGACAGGTAATACAACAGTCCTTCTTGATACGCAGCCTGGGAGTCAGGCAGGTCCCGGCTCGACGTCGTGACGAAGCGCTCCAGTGGCGCAGGGTCGCCGAGCACCTGGAGCCTGAACCGCGGGCGCCAGGCCATTCCCTGCGCAGGCGCGTCGCCTTGGAGCGCTTCGAGGCGCGTATGCCAGCGCTCCACTTCGTCCACGTCGCCGACCAGCCACGCATTCTCGATCAGCGTGACCAGGACCTGCTCCGACCGCGGCGCCAGCAGTGCTGCGGACTGCATGGTTTCGATCATCTCCTGCACACGGCCGGCACGACGCAGAATGAAGCCCCGCAGCGCCACCATCTCGGCGCTCCCCGGTAGCCCGATCGCAGCCCGGTCGAGCTCTTCGAGCGCGCCCTCGTAATCCAGGTACGCCCGGTAAAGGAACTCGGCGCGCGCCAGCCGCACCTCGGGATTGTCGGGCTCGAGTGCGAGCGCGCGGTCGATCCAGCGGCCGCCCTCGCGCCGGTCTTCATCACGACGGCTGTGGTGCCAGAAAATGTTCGTGTACTCGCGCCCGAGCTCGGCCATCGCGAGCACGAAGTTCTCGTCGAATTCCAGTGCCTGGCGATACAGCGCCATCCTGGCGCGGGTTTCCGCTTCGGCCCAGACCTCGCGCGTCGCGCGCGCCCTGAGGAACAGGTCGTAAGCCTCGGCGCTCTTGGTGGGCACAGCCGCGCCCGAGCTCATTGGCTCTCCCACGCCCAGCGCGCTGCCGAGCGCCGCCGCGATGGCCGCGGCGATGTCGGACTGGATCTCGAACACGTTCTCCGGCGTCAGCTCGCGGTCGAACGTTTCCGCCCACAGGTGCGCGTCGGTCTGCGTATCGATCAGCTGCGCGTTGATGCGCACCCTCTGTCCCGCGCGCTGCACCGCCCCCTCGAGAATGGTGGCGACGCCGAGTTCCTCGCCGATCTGGCGCACGTTCTTGGTGGTGTCGCGGTACTCCATCATCGAGGTGCGCGAGATGACCCTGAGATCACCGTTGCGCGCCAGCTGCGTGAGCAGGTCGTCGTGCACGCCGTCGACGAAATACGCGGTGTCGGGCTCGGCGCTGCGGTTGGCGAACGGTAGCACGGCAATGGAGCCCGGCAGCGGCTCGAAGGGCGGCGGCTCCAGGCGCGGCCGCCGTGCCTGTTCCGGTGCAGGTTGCCCTTGTGCGACAGCCGCAGGCGCAGCATCACCCGCGGCCTCCTGCTGCGGCCCCTGCAGCGCCGTGCCGAGGTGCTGCCAGGCCAGCAGGATCACCACCAGCACCACCGCCCCGAGCGTGATGACGTCGAGCCGGCGCGCCTGCGGGCTGGCGTCGCGCGCGTTGCTGCCGTCGTCGCGGCGGATGCCTTCCGGCCCGACTTCGAACACCCAGGCGATCGCCAGCACCGGCACGAAGCCAAGCAGCAACAGCGCGATCAGCGCCTTGCCCACCCACTCCGGCGCACCGATGAAGCCCAGCACGATCTCGGCCACTTGCAGGATCAGCCAGCCGATCACCACGTAAGCCGCCGCCACGCGGAACACGTTCCGGCGCTTGAGCTCGTTGTACAGGCTCAACGCTCGCACTCCAGTCGCTGCGGGGCCACACCGACACGGCGACAATGATCCGGGTCGCCGAAGCGCTCCCAGAATTCCAGCAGGCCGTCACGCTGCGCCAGCTCGGCGAAACGCGGGTGCTCGCGGAAAGCGCGGTCCACGCTCGACCAGGTCATCAGTAGCAGGATCTGGCCTGCGTCCGGCTTGCTGCGCAGCGCCTCGCGAACGGCTTCGTCGGGCAGTCCCAGCATCAGGTAGAGCTGGCTCCATTCACGCTCCGGCCAGGCCGCCACGGCCGCGGCCACGGCGGCGCCGGCCTCAGCCCTCAGCGCCGGGTTCGACATTGCCGGCGCGACTTGCTCGTAGACCACGCGATGCTCAGGCGCGATGCGTCCGTCGTCCTGGAACCACTGGCGGAAGCGTCGCTCGGCCTCGGGACCATAACCGTCCACCAGCGCCAGTTTCACCAGCCAGGCGCTGGCGGGGCCGCGCCAGCCGAGCTCATGCGCCCGCAAAAGACTGGTCTCCGCCGCTTCATGCTCACCCTCGATCACCTGCGTGGCGCCGATCCAGCCGAAGTGGATGCCGCTCAGGGGGTCGAGGCCGTTGGCGCGCTCGAACGCTTCCCGCGCCGCCTTCACATGCCCGGCCTCCAGCAGGTTGAGGCCATGCCACATCCAGCTGTTGGCGTTGTTCGGGTCCCGCGCCAGCGCGCGTTCCGCCAGCTGAACCGCGGCGAGACGCTCGCCTCGCTCGGCAGCAAGACGGGCGCTGACGGCCAGCGCCTCCGGCAGGTCCGGCACCAGCGCCAGCGCGCGGCTCGTCGCGGAGCGTGCCTGTTCAGCCGCCTGGTCTGAAGGCATGTCGGAGAAATAAGACGGCATCACCAGCATCACGCCGCCCAGCGCGGCCCAGGCTTCGGCAAAGCGCGGATCGCGCGCCACGGCCTGCTCCAGCAACTCCCGCGCCGGCGGCAGGTTGGCCCCGCGCTGCGCGAACATCTGCCGGCCACGGAGATACAGCTCGTAGGCCTTGAGGTCGGTCGTCGGCTGCCGCACCTGCACCTCTCGCACGCCGAGCGTGTCGGCCAGTACGTCGGTGATGGCCTGGGCGATCTCTTCCTGCAGCGTGAAGATGTCCGTAAGGCGCCGGTCGAAGCTGCCGGACCAGACCTGGCGATCGGTCGCGGCCTCGACCAGCTGCGCCGTGATGCGCAGCTCGTCGCCCTGTCGCCTTACCGAACCGTCCAAAAGGTGGGCCACGCCCAGCTCCTGCCCGATGTCGCGCACGGCGAGCTGCCGGTCGCGCAGGCTGAAAGACGAAGTGCGGGATGCGACGCGCAGCCCCTCGACTCGCGCCAGCACGTTGAGAATCTCCTCCGCCATGCCGTCGGCGAGATAGGCGTTCTCCGGGTCCGGGCTGAGGTTGGCGAAAGGCAGGACCGCGATGGAGCGCGGATCGATCTCCCCCGCCGGTGTCCACCGGGGGGCCGGCTCGGGTGCCGACTGCTCGACCTGCGCCGCCCCGACGTCCGGCGCGTCAACCCGATGCGGCAGCACGAACTGGCGGATGGCCGACAACCCGATCGCCAGCAGCAGCAGCACGATGGTCACCTGGTCCATGCGGCGTGCGGTGCGCGCATTCTCCGGGTTGTCGAATTCCGGACCGCGATCGATGCGGATACCTTCCGGCGTCAGCTCGATCAGCCAGGCGAAAGACATCACCGGCACCAGCAGCAACCCGAGCACGATGATGAGCCAGCGCACCGCAGCATCCGGCAGGCCGAGCGCCGGCAGCAGCAGGTCGGCCAGCGCAATGAGGAACCAGGACAGCGCCAGCCAGGCGAGCCCGGCGCGCCAGACATTGCGTCGTTTCAGGTCGGCCAGCAGGCCGGGCGCATGCCCTGGCGCATTGCTCCCGGGCGAGGTCACGGCAACACCTCCAGGCCCGCCAGCTTCGCGCGCTCGGATGCGGCGTGGGCGCGCACCTGCTCGGCCAGGGCGATGAACTCGGGGTCCTCCCGCCAGGGCGTCAGGACGGGATCGGTCGCCAGGAACCAGTGCGACAGGAAACGGGCGTCCCACACGGCCTGCAGCCCGGCCAGCGTCCCGGCCCGGTCACCGCGCATGGCCGCCAGCCGCGCCATGACGTAGTCCGGGCTCACCCCGTTCTCGTCAATAGAACCGGCGCCCTGACGACGCAGCTCTTCGACCACGGCCTCAACCACTGCGGCACGGTCCTCCCAGTCTTCCAGGCCGAGCTGCTGCTCCACCCACGCCAGCTCAGTCAGCGTGCGCATGTGGCTCAGGCGCGCCGGCTGGGTGGCGTCGTAACCGTCGAGCTGCAGGGCCTCCAGCAGGAGGCGTCGGGCCTCGAGCCAGTCCCCGGCGCGCGCCGCGGCGGTGCCGCGCAACAAGGCGCCCTCCGGACCGGGGGTGACGCGTCCAAGTTCCGCCATCGCCGCCCAGTCCCCGTCCCGTTCGACCAGCGGCCGGCGGGCGAGCAGTTCCCAGCGGTTGTTCTCGCCCTGCTGCCGCGCGGCTTCGATCCAGGCCCCGGCCAGCGCACGATCGTCCAGGCGGGTCGCCACGATGGCGATCATGGCAGCGGAGAACGGGTCGCCGGGACGGGAAAAATGCACGAGGCGATACTCGGGGATCGCGTCCGCCAGACGGCCCTGGGCAACCGCCAGGTTGGCGAGCTCTTCCTTCGCATAATCGTTATCCGGATATTCGGCGAGGACTTCGTCCAGCAGTTCGCGCGCCGCGTCGAACCGGATGACGTCGATGTACTTCGAGGCCAGCCGCGTGCGCATGAACACCGACAGCGGATCGAGCTCCACCGCCTTGCGATGCACCTCGATCATGCGCTCTAAATTGCCCATGTCACGCAGCACGTCGCCGTAATTGTTGTACGCCGTGACGTAGTTCGGATTGAGCTCCAGAGTCCGCTCGAACGAGCGCGCGGCCCCTACCGCGTCGTTGTAGTAGCGCTGCCGCACGAAGGCCATCGCCGCGTGCGCCTCCGCGGACTGCGGGTCCAGCGCAATGGCTCGGCGCGCCGCCTGCTCGGCCTTCGGGTAGGCCTCGGTGGAGGGCACCCCGCCGTAATCCTCCAGCCAGACCCAGGCCTCGGCGATGCCGCTGTAGGCGGCCGCGAAGCGCGGGTCGAGCGTCAGGGCCTCCTCGAAATGCTCGATGGCGCGCAGCAGGCCGGCCCGGCTCGGTTCGCGCCCCAGCTGGCGCCCGCGCAGGTAGAGATCGTAGGCAGCCACGTTCTCCGTGCGGCCGGCCGTCTCGACGCCGACGTCCAGCTCCAGCTGCAGGGCACGCACGATGGCCGAGGCGATCTCGTCCTGCACCGAGAAAATGTTCTCGAGGCGACGGTCGTAGGTGTCCGACCAGATGTGGAAGCCGCTGTCGACCTCGATCAGCTGGGCGGTGATGCGCACCTGGTCTCCGGCCTTGCGCACCGAGCCTTCCAGCACGGTCTCGACGTTCAGCGCCTGGCCGATCTCGCCGATGTCGGCGTCGCTGCCCTTGAACTTGAAAGAGGACGTGCGCGCCGCGACGCGAAAACCCTCGCTGCGCGCCAGCAGGTTGAGCAGTTCCTCGGAAATGCCCTCGGCAAAATAGGCCTGGTCGCCTTCGGGGCTCAGGTCCTCGAAGGCCAGCACGGCAATAGAGCGCGCGGGGTCGGCCGCTGCCGGCGGGCCATCCGGCTCTGCGAGACCGGCCGCCGGGGCCGCCGCCGGCAAGTCCAAGGCGTTGCCGCGGCCCGCGAACCAGATACGCTCGGTCGCCATGACGACGATGATCAAGAGGGCGCCGACGAGGATGACGCGGTTGGTCAGCTGCTCGCGGCCGGCCATCCCGCTGTCCGCTGTCACGCCAGTTTCTGCTGGCGCGGCATCGGGGGTGCGCTGCAGCCCGCCGGGCGTCAGGTCAAACACCCAGGCCAGGATCACGGCGGGCAGGAAGCCGAGCACCAGCAGCACGGTGAAAGACTTGAACACCCATTCCGGGGCGCCGAAGTTGTCGAGGAGGATGTCTGCCACTTGCAGCAGCAGCCAGGCCATGACCGCGTAGGCGGCGGCGACGCGGAACACCTTGCGGCGCCTCAGCTCAGTGAAAAGCGTCACAGGTGCCGCTCCCCGCCGGGAGGACCAGGTTGCGCGGCCATATGTGTTAAGCCGGAAATGCCTGTACCGCTAGGCAGTCCCGGCCAGTTGCCAAAGCACCGAACACCCCCCACTGTTCGCGCCAGCGCCTGATTCTACGCAGATTTACGTATATTTGGTGAGTGCGGCAAACTTTTTGTCGCATGCGCCATAATCACGGCGACAACCGTCGCAAGGAGACACGGTGGCCCGCGTACACGAAGTACTCGTCATCGGCAGCGGATTTGGCGGCAGCGTGGCCGCCGCCCGCCTGGCCGAGGCCGGCGTCGACGTCACGCTGCTGGAGCGCGGCCCGTGGCGAGATACCCTGCCGGTCCAATCCATGGGGATCGGCAACCGGATCCGCTACCCGGCAGGCATGCAGGTGTACACGCGCGGGTTGCGGCGGGTGCACGGGCGCTGGCTGCCACGCCAGGGCCTCGGCCTGTCCCGCTACGGCCTGTTCGAAATCCATGCGGCCGGCGACGTCACCACCCTGTCCGCATCCGGCGTCGGCGGCGGCAGCCACGTCTACACCGCCCTGAACGACCGCCCCCGGGTGGACGGCTACTGGGACGGCCATCACCCCGAAGTCTCGAGCGCGGCGCTGGAGCCCCACTACCAGCGCGTCATGGAAGAGATGGGGGGCCGCCCGCCGCGCCTCGAGGACGCCATCCCGAACCTGACGGCGCAGCGTTACCGGGAGTCGCGCCAGTTCGACGCCGCTCCCACGCTGGAGCGCCCGTGGCATGCGGTCCAGTTCCCGGAGACTCCCGGCACCAGCCGGGAAATCGACTGGGGCGAAGGCATCCGTCGCCGCGAGGCGGACTGGAAGGACGGCGGCCTGCTCGGCTCCCGCTTCGGCACCAAGACCACGCTGGACTTCGCCTTCCTGGCGCCGGCCATGCGCCGCGGCCTGCGCGTGCTCGACCTGCACGAAGCGATCTCGGTGCATCTCTGCCGCCAGACCCACACGGCGCGCTACTGCGTGCAGACGCGGAACCTCTACACCGGGCGTATCGAGCCGTTCTACGCCGAGAACGTGATGCTGGCCGCCGGCACGATGAATACGCTGCGCCTGCTGCTCTCGAGCCGGGACGAGGCACGCGGGCTGGACGGCATGCCCGCGCTCGGACGGCGTTTCGGCACCAACGGCGACGCCGTGGCGTGGTGGGCGCTGGACGACGCCGAGGCCGACTACAGTCGTGGGCTGCCCTGTCACGGCGTCATCGCGCCGCGCGACGGGCGCAGGCCGGACGACCCCATGCTGATCGAGGTCGGGCTGGTCGGCATCGACGGCATGCCCATGCCCGCCCCGCTGCGGCGCAAGCTGCGGCGGGGGCTCATGCTCATGGCCATGGGGGCGGATCGGGCCGACGGTCGCGTGCGGCTGCACAAGGGACGGCTGCGCGTGCGCTACGACCGCGACGCCAGCCCCGTGTTCCAGCGCGCGGAGCACGTCTTTCGGGAGGTGGCCGAGGCCTCGGGCCGCAAGGTCAGGATTCGGCGCAAGCCTTTCACAGTGCATCCACTCGGGGGCGCCACGCTGGGCGCCAACGAATCAGCGGGCGTGATCGACGGCCGCGGCGAAGTCTACGGCTTCCCCGGCCTGTTCGTGGCGGACGCCGCGGCGCTCCCGGCAGCGCCGGGCGGGCCGCCGTCGATGACCATCGCCGCCTGGTCGAGCTGGGTGGCAGCGCAGTTCCTCGAGGCCCGCGCATGAGGGTGCATGCAGACGTACACCGGGTGCGCGTGCCGCTGCGGCTCGTGCTGGTCGATGCCGCCGGCGCGGTGCTGGCAGCGATCGGCATCCTCGACCTGCTGGACACCGGCCCACAGCTGTTGCCTGCGTCCTGGCCCGAGCCGCTTGCCGCCATCAGCCTGCTCGTCTTCGGCTGCCTGATGATGGCGGCATTGCCGGTTTGGCTGCTGCGCCGGCGACACGAGCGCCGCTCGACAGTGGGGAGGCCGCCTGCTTGAGCCGCAACCGCCGCCGTTACCTCGTGCTCGACGTGTTCACGGATCGCCCCTACGGCGGCAATCCGCTGGCCTTGCTGCCGGAAGCCGAGGGGCTGTCCACGACCCAGATGCAGCAGATCGCACGCGAGTTCAACCTGTCCGAAACCGCTTTCATACGGCCGCCGCGCAATCGCGGCGAGACCCATCGCCTGCGCATATTCACGCCGACGCAGGAGCTGCCCTTTGCCGGGCACCCGACCATCGGGGCCGCACTCGCGCTGGCGGACGCGGGATGGGAGAGCCCGGAACTGGTGTTCGGCCAGGCCATCGGCCCCGTGCGCGTCAGCCTGCGGCAGCAGAAGGACCGGCGCAGTGCCTGGCTGTGGGCAGCGAAGCTGCCCGAGGTCGGCCCCCCCGCGCCGCCGACGGCCGCGCTGGCGGCCTTGCTGGGGCTCAGGCCCACCGACATTCTGGCCGGCGACTGGGGACCGGCGGCCGTTTCCGCAGGTATTCCTTACCTTGTCATCCCGGTACGGGACGCCGACGTGCTGGCGCGCGCGGAGCTGGACCTGCAGCGCTGGAAAGAGATCCTCAAGGGATGGTGGGCAAACCAGGTCTACGTGGTTGCGCCAATGGAAGGACCGGGCGGCACTCGCTACCGTGCGCGGATGTTTGCGCCCGCGCTTGGGATTCCAGAGGATCCGGCCACGGGCTCGGCGGCCACGGCCTTCCCGGCGTGGCTCGCCCCGCGGCTGGGGACCACGGACGGCATCCTGACCGTGACCATCGAGCAGGGCGCCGGGCTGGGACGTCCCAGCACCCTGATGATCGAGGCCGAGCTCGATGACGGCGACCTGGTCGCGGTGCGCGTGGGCGGCACCGCGGTGGCGATCGCCGAGGGCAACTTGCGCACGCCCGACTGAAAAAAACAACAAGCAGGAATCGACATGAAACCCGGCAGAACCACTTCCATCGCCCTGTGCATCGCGCTTGCGAGCGGACCGGCCACGGCCGCCGAGACCGGAGATTACAAGTTCTTCGGCGACGCCCGCATCGCGTTCGCCGCCAGCGAACGGGAAACCCGGGAAAGCGAGACCCTGAGCCGGGAGGAGGACTTGCGCCTGCGGCTGCGGCTCGGCGCGGAGACCCGCCTCTCCGAGGAATGGAAAGCCCGTGCCCGTCTCGCCGGCCGCTACAGCACGGACCAGGACCGCACCCGCTTCTGGCTCAAGGCGTGGGCGCCGACGCGCACCGGCCTCGAATTCGGCGACGCCACCATCGACGAGTTGTACCTGGATTACGCTCCGGTCGACGGCAACTGGTCGCTGCGTGCTGGCCGTTTCCAGGGCAAGTTCGCCCTCAAGGGCGTCGCTTCCAAGAGCCTGGACCGCTACAACAGCCCGAACACGGACATCAACTGGACGGACGGCCTGCATCTCACCTACGGTACGCGCGCGGCCTGGCGCAGCCACCTGGTGTTGCAGTCGAACGCCAGCAGCGGTTCCGGCCAGGTGGCCCGCGCGCCGCTGACGTTTGACGACGACAGCAGTCACATCATCATGTTCGCAGCGCTGGAGGCCGCCGAACCACTCGGCCCGCTCACCCAGCGGCTGTTCGCCGTGACCTGGATGCCTGCGACGCTGGCGACAGACGGCCTGGACGCGCCGGCGCGGGACGATTACTTCGCGTTCACGGCCAAGCTGTTCGCCGAGTTGCCCGTCGGCCCCATGCGCGGCGGAGTCGGCGCCGAGTCCGGCTATGCCCCGGAGACGCCGGCGGCGGCCTTGTACAACCCGGCCGACACCGGCGATGCCGACGGCCTGGCCTGGCAGTTCTCAGTCAACCTGTGGGACTTCGCGCCCGGGCACGACATCGCCTTCGTGCACGGCAAGGCCTACGCCGGCTGGCTGCTGTCGCCAGATTTCCGCAACAACGACCGGCTCATGGAGGTGCGCTACGAGTGGCGCATCTCAAGCAAGTGGACCATGACCGCGCGGCTGCGGCAGCGCCAGGAAATCAAGGTTCCCGCGGACACGCCGCAACTGCGTGTCGACGACGACTTCTACCTGCGCTTCACGGTGCGTTTCTAGCGCGCTCAGAGCGACTCGTAGATGAAGCCGACCAGGCGCTCGGGAGAGATGAAACGCCCGCCATGGGTCGCGTCGAAGTCGGCGGTCGGGTTCGCCGCGACGACTTCCTCCAGCGTCTTGCCGGCGGATTTCAGCGCCGCGATGCGGTCGCGGAAGCTCTCCAGCATCTCCAGGTAGGCCTGCATTCCGGCGCGATCGGAGTTGGGCCCGTGCCCGGCCACCACGATCGTGTCCTCGTCCGCCAGCTCCAGTCCGCTCCGGACCGCGGCGATCATGCCGTGGATGCCGCCGCCCGAGCCCAGGTCGATGAAGGGGTAGAGCCCGTTGAAGAACACGTCGCCCATGTGCAGCACGTTGGCGTTCTCGAAGAACACCAGCGAGTCGCCGTCGGTGTGCGCGTTGGCGACGTGAATCACGCGTACGGTGTCGCCGTTGAGATGCAGGCTCACGCCCTGCTCGAAGGTCACCACCGGCAGCGCCCCCGGCGGCGAGGCCGGCACGGTGCGGTCGAAAATGGCCATGAACTGGTCGCTGCTCATGCGCTCGCGCACGTTCTCGTGCGCTACGATCACAGCGCCTGCCGTGGCGAAGTTCTCGTTGCCGCCGACGTGGTCGCCATGCCAGTGGGTGTTGATGACGAAGCGCACCGGCTGGTCGGTCAGCTTGGCAAGCGCCGCCTGGATGCGCTCGGTGAGCGGCGCGTACTGGTCGTCCACCAGGAACACGCCGTCATCGCCCACGCTGGCGACCATGTTGCCGCCCCGGCCGGTAAGCAGATGAATCCCGCCGCGCAACGGCGTGGTCTTGATCGTGACGTCGCTGAAATCCTGCTGGGCGTGTGCAACGCCCGGCAACAAGAGGAGAGCGAACAAGGCAAGCAAGGCATGGCGCAGCATGGCGATCTCCGGCAGTCGAGTCCTGGCGCCGGATTCTGGCACAGGCCGGCCTGCATGCGCAGCTGCGCTGCGATTACCGCCGCGCGGCGCATTGCTCCATAATTGCGCTCCATGAGCGGCATCGACCCCATCGTCCTGTTTTTCCTGCTCGGGCTCGTGGCCGGCCTGGGCCGGTCGGACCTGCGCCTGCCCGGGTCGATCTACGAGTTCCTCAGCGTCATCCTGCTGCTGGCGATCGGCCTCAAGGGCGGCGCCGAGCTGGCGCGGCAGTCGCTGGGCGCCCTCCTGCCACAAATATTCGCCGTGATCCTCATGGGCGCCCTGCTGCCGCTGGTCGCCTATCCCCTGTTGCGCAGCCTGGGCCGGCTGAAGCGGGCGGATGCAGCGTCGATCGCGGCCCACTACGGCTCGGTCAGCGTCGGCACTTACGCGGTCGCGGTCGCCTGGCTGGTGGCGCGGGAAATTCCCTACGAGGAATACATGCCGCTGATGCTGGTGCTGCTGGAGATGCCGGCGATCGTCGTGGGCATCATGCTGGCGCGCGGCGTCTCCTCGCAGACCGACTGGAAAGAACTGGCGCACGAAGTATTTCTCGGCAAGAGCATCGTGCTGCTGGTGGGCGGCCTGCTGATCGGCTGGGCCGCCGGGCCCGAGGCGCTCAAGCCGGTCGGGGGGCTGTTTTTCGGCCTGTTCCACGGCGTGCTGGCGCTGTTCCTGCTGGAGATGGGGCTGGTAGCGGCGGGCCAGGTGGGCAGCCTGCGTCGGCACGGCCTCTTCCTCGCTGCCTTCGGCATCCTGTTCCCCCTGTTCGGCGCCACGGTGGGCGCCTCGCTGGGCTGGCTGTTCGAGCTCTCCACCGGCGGCATCACGCTCCTGGCCGTGCTCGCCGCGAGCGCCTCCTACATTGCCGTGCCGGCCGCCATGCGCCTCGCCCTGCCGGAAGCCAATCCCACGCTGTCGCTGACGGCCTCGCTCGGCGTCACCTTCCCCTTCAACATCCTGGTCGGCATCCCGCTGTATCACCGGCTTGCGGAAACCCTGTCGCAACTGGGAGGATGAGCACATGCAGGCCGACGCGCGCAAACTGGTCACCATCGTCACCGAGGCCGCCCTCGAGCGCCGGCTCGTGGACGACCTGAAGCGGCTCGGCGCCCACGGCTACACCATCAGCGACGCCCGTGGCGAGGGCAGCCGCGGCGCGCGCAGCGCCGGCTGGGACGCGAGCAGCAACATCCGGGTCGAGATTGTCTGCGATGCCACGATCGCGGCGAAAATCTCGGGCCACCTGCGCAAGCATTACTACGACCACTACGCCATGATCCTGTTCTTCAGCGACGTCGGCGTGTTGCGCCCCGAGAAATTCTGAGGAGATTGACTTGTCTTGCATCCAGCACACGGGCCGCCTGGCCGCACTCGCAGCTATCCTGTTGCTCGCCGCCTGCGCCCAGCCGACGCGCGTGGCCTCCACCTGGCATGCGGAGGCACCGGCCGAGGCGCCGCAGGGCGTGCTGGTGGTCGGCGTCGGGCGCGACCTGACCAACCGCAGGACCTTCGAGGACCTGCTGGCCGGCCGCCTGCGCGCAGCCGGCAACCAGGCCTGGGCCAGCAGCCGCCACACTGACAACACCGTGCCGCTGCAGCGCGAAACCGTTGCCGCGGCGGTAACCTCGACCGGCGCAGGGCTGGTGGTGGTGACCCGGCTGGAGCACCAGGACTTCGCCGTCACCGAGACCGGGGAGCGCGAAAGTGTGAAGGTGCAGCGCCGCAGCGAAACCCCGCTGGACTTCTTCCGTTACAACTACGAAGTGGTCGCGGCGCCGACGTATCTCGCCACCGAGGCTGCAGTGTCGCTGTCGGCCGATGTCTACAGCGTGTCCGTCGGCCGGCTGCTCTACACCATCGACGTCGTGATCCCGCCGCGGGACACGCGCTACGAGATCATGGACGAGGCTGCACGGGCCATAGAGAAGCGGCTGCGCCGGGCGAAGCTCGTCGAGTAAACCGGGTCAATCAAGGGGCCGGGCAGCGACGCAGGACTTGCGGACCCAGTTCACCGAGCTCGCGACAACCGAGCTGGCCCAGGGCACGGTCGATCTCGCCGCTGAGGATGTCGAGGGCATGGCGTGCACCCGCCTCGCCGCCTGCCGCGAGACCGTAGAGCGTCGCGGCACCGATCAACACACCCTGCGCGCCGAGCGCCAGCGCCTTCAGCACGTCCGTGCCGCGCCGGAAGCCACTGTCGATGTACAGCTCGCAGGTATCGCCCACCGCCGCCCGCGCCTCCGGCAGCATCTCCAGCGGCGACACGCAGCCGTCGAGCTGGCGACCGCCATGGTTGCTCAACACGACGGCGTCGCAGCCGAGCTCGGCAGCCCGCTCGGCGTCGGCGGGACTCAGCACGCCCTTGAGCAGCAGCTTGCGCGGCCAGGCCTTGCGCAACCACTCCAGGTCCGCCCAGCTGATGTCCGGCTGCAACAATCGCGGCAGGTAGGCCACGCCGGCGCGCGCGCTGCGCGCCTCGGGCGGCAGGAAGTCGTACACGTTGGCGAAGCGCGGGAAGCCTTGCGGCCACATGACGTCGACCAGCCAGCGGGGGTGACGCATGACATCCAGCATGTTGCGCAGCGTGAGGCGCCCGGGACCGCGGTAGTTGCGCTTGTCCCACTCCCGCTGGCCGAACACGTTGGCGTCGGCGGTGACCACCAGCGCCTCGAAGCCGGCCGCGTCGGCGCGGGCCACGATGTCGCGCGCGATCGCCCGGTCGGTCAGCAGGTAGAGCTGCATCCAGTGCCGCCCCGCCACTTCGCGCGCCAGCCGTTCCAGGCGAACGTTGGCGAATGTGCTGAGGCAGAAAGGGATTCCGGCGGCCGCGGCAGCGCGAGCCAGCGCCAGGTCGCCGTCACGGCAGTGCACGCCGTTGAGCGCCGTCGGCGCGATGACCAGCGGCGCCGCCGCTTCCTGTCCCAGCATCATGCGGCGCTGGTTGCGTCCGGTGGTATCGACCAGCAGCCCGGGCACGAAGGCCAGCGCCTCGAATGCGGCGCGGTTCCGCCGCAAGGTCACCTCGTCCTCCGCCCCCGAATCGACGTACTCGAAGGCAAAGTGCGGTTCCCGCCGCCGTGCCACCTCGCGCAGCTCGGCGATGGACAGCGCGCGCCGGAAATCCTGCCCGGAGTAGAGCTTGCGTTTCAGTGCCATGGCCGCATCTTAACCTTCGGCCGGCTGCGCCGCGGCATCCGGCGGGGTCCGCAGCATGAACCAGTTGGGTGCGCCGAGGACCTGGTGCTCATCGATGATCTCGAAGCCATGGCGGCGCAGCCAGGCGAGGTTCTCGCGGCGATCGTTCTCGAGGTATCCCGCGACACCCTCGGCGTCGAGCATTTCGCAGCAGGCGCGCAGCAAGGCGTCGCCGATACCGCGGCGCCGCAGCGTCGGCTCGACCGCGGCCGGCCCGAGGTGCCAGTGTTCCACGTCGGGATCGGTCGCGGTCCAGTCTTCCAGCCAGTCCAGCACGCTGCGCGAATGCCGCAGTCCGCTGCCCATGAACAGTGCGGAGAGGGCCGCAAAGCGGCTGCCCAGGGTGGAGGGACACCTGCCGGGCGGCATCATGCCGCACACGCCAGCCAGCCGCCTGCCGTGGAATGCACCGAGCACCCGGCCTTCGTCGGCCTGGTGCGCGAGGATCATGCGAAACATCCCCTCGAGGGCCGCGCGCCGCGGCGCCTCATCTGCGCCAAAGGCATGGACGTGGTTCGGGTTGTCCGCCATGCCGCGCGCCAGCAAAGCGGCGGCAGTTTCCATTTCGTCTTTCCTCAGTCGACGAATCCCGATCGCGGCAGACATGGGAGCAGGAGTCCTCACTGGTGCGCAGTCGCATTACACTCTAGGCCAATATGCACAAGATCGTCATTCAAAAGCCCGGCGGCTACGACGCCCTGCAGCTGGTCGAAGCGCCAGACCCGGAGCCGGGCCCAGGCGAAGTCGTGATTGCCTGCGAGGCCTGCGGCGTCAACTACGCGGACGGCATCATCCGCATGGGTCTCTACGCCTCGGCGAAGAAACTGCACGGCTATCCCATTACGCCCGGCTTCGAGGTTTCAGGCCGGATCACCGCGATCGGTGACGGCGTCGACGCCTGGCGACCCGGCGACGAGGTCGTCGGCCTGACGCTGTTCAATGGCTATGCCAGCCACCTGCGGCTGCCCGCCGCGGGCGTGTTTGCCAAGCCGCCCCTGCTCGACTGGGTCCAGGCGGCGACGCTGCCGACGGTATTTCTCACCGCGTGGTGGATGGTGCATCGCCAGGTGCACCCCGTCCCGGGCGAAAGCTGGCTGGTGCACTCGGCAGCCGGCGGCGTCGGCTCGGCGCTGCTGCAGCTGGCGCGGCTGGCGGATGCCCGCGCGATCGGCGTGGTCGGCGCCGCGCACAAGGTGGAGCATGCCGTGGCGATGGGCGCCGACGCGGTGATCGACAAGTCACTGGAGAACACCTGGACCACCGCACGGCGCCATGCGCCCGAGGGCTACCAGGCGATCTTCGACGCCAACGGCGTCGCGACCCTGCGCCAGAGCTATCGCCACCTCGCGCCCACCGGCCGACTGGTGATCTACGGCTTTCACAGCATGCTGCCGCATGACGGCCGCCTGAACTGGGCGCGGCTCGCCTGGGACTGGCTGCGCACGCCGCGCTTCAATCCGCTGCGCATGACCCAGGAGAATCGCAGCGTGCTGGCGGCGAACCTCAGCTTCCTGCAGTCGCATGCACCCAGCCTGCGCGAGGGCATGCTGTGGCTGCTGGAACGTTTCGCCGACGGGCGCCTGCAGCCGCTCCCCGTGGAGACCTTCGCGCTCGCCGATGCTGCCGCAGCGCAGCATCGGCTGGAGTCCGGCCAGACCATAGGCAAGCTCGCCCTCCTCCCGCGTTCCTGACCGCATTTCTGCAATAATCGCGCGTCCTGATCTCCGACGGGACATACGCATGCGTCATCTCACTCTCGCGGCCCTCGCGCTCGCCCTCAGCCTGCCTGCTTTCGCCGCGCCGCCGGCCTTGCAGCCCGCGGACCTGTTCCAGCTGCAATGGGCCAGCGACCCCAAAATCGCCCCCGACGGTCGCCGCATCGCCTACGTGCGCAACCACGCCGACATCATGGCGGACCGCTACCGGCAGAACCTCTGGCTGGTCGACGTGGACGGGGACAATCACCAGCCGCTCACCACCGGCAGCGAGAACCACGTGCAGCCGCGCTGGTCACCGGACGGCACGCGGCTGGCCTACGTCGGCAACCAGGACGGCAGCGCCCAGCTCTACGTGCGCTGGCTGGAAAATGATCGCGAGGCACGCCTGGCCCAGCTGACCGAGTCGCCCTCGGGACTGGCCTGGTCGCCCGACGGCACGCGCATCGCCTTCACCCTGTTCGTGCCCGATCGTCCCGAGCCCTTCGTGAAAATGCCGCCGGCCCCCAAGGGCGCGCAGTGGGCCGAGCGCGCGAAACTCATCGACCGGCTGGTGTATCGCAACGACGGTCGCGGCTACCGCCGTGCCGGTCACCGCCATGTCTTCGTCGTCCCCGCGGACGGCGGCGCGCCGCTGCAGGTCACCGCGGGCGACTTCGACCATGGCGGCACGGTGTCCTGGACGCCCGACGGAAAAGCCCTGGTGTTCGCCGCCAATCGCCGCGACGACGCCGACTACCAGCCGCTTCGCGCCGGGCTGTATCGCCTCGAGCTCGGGACCGGGGAGCTGGTCACGCTGTTCGAGCACGAGGGGCCGGTCATCGGGCCGAGAGTCTCGCCGGACGGACAGTGGGTGGCGTTCCGCGCTTTCGCTGACCGCGAGCGGGCCTACACGCAGCAGGAATTGTGGCTCATCGGCCGCAATGGAGGAGCGCCTCGCAGGCTGGCCGGCGAGCTCGACCGCGACATCGGCGAGCTTTACTGGGCGGCGGACAGTCGCGGCGTGTACTTCCAGTACGACGAGTTCGGCGTCACGCGCGTGGGGCTGGCCGACCTGCGTGGCAACGCGCGGGAAGCGGCCAGCGGGCTCGGCGGTGCCTCCATAGGCCGGCCCTACCCGGGCGCCAGCTACAGCGTGGCGCGCGACGGTACGATCGCGTTCACCCAGGCCAGCACCGCGCGGCCGGCCGAGGTCGCGGTCGCCGACCGCCGTGGGCGCGTCAAGACACTCACGGCCTTGAACGAGAACCTGCTCGGCCAGCGCAGCCTCGGCGAGGTCGAGGAAATCTGGTACGAGTCTTCCGTAGACGGCCGCCGGATCCACGGCTGGATCATCAAGCCGCCCGGCTTCGACCCGGCAAAGAAATACCCGCTCGTGCTGGAGATCCACGGCGGACCCTTCGCCAACTACGGCCCGCGCTTCACCTACGAGCTGCAGTCCTACGCCGCGGCCGGCTACGTCGTCCTCTATACCAACCCGCGCGGTTCCACCAGCTACGGGGCGGAATTCGCGGGCCTCATCGACAAGGCCTACCCTGGCCATGACCACGACGACCTGATGGACGGCATCGATGCGGTCATCGCGCAGGGCTACGTCGACCCCGCGCGCCTCTACATCACCGGCGGCTCGGGCGGCGGCGTGCTCACCAGCTGGGCCATCGGCAAGACCGACCGCTTCCGCGCCGCGGTGGTGCAGAAGCCGGTGATCAACTGGTACAGCTTCGCCTTCGTCACCGACATCCCCATCATCGCCACCCGTTACTGGTTCGGCGCCATGCCCTGGGAAGCCCCGGAAGAGTACCTGCGGCGCTCGCCGATCTCGCTGGTGGGCAACGTCGTCACGCCGACCATGGTGCTGACCGGCGAGCACGACTGGCGCACGCCCATGTCCGAGTCCGAGCAGTACTTCCAGGCGCTCAAGCTCAGGGGCGTGGAGGCAGCGCTGGTGCGCATCCCGGAAGCACCGCACAGCATCGTGCATCGCCCCAGCAACGCCATCGAGAAGGTGCTGCACATCATCGGCTGGTTCGACCGCTACGACGCGGAGGCCACGCCATGACGGCCACGCGTGCGCTGTACACCGAGGACGCCTATAGGCGCGACTGCGCGGCCGAGGTCGTCGCGGCCGGTCCGGACGGCGTGGTGCTCGACCAGACGGTGTTCTACCCGCTGGGCGGCGGCCAGCCGGGCGACACGGGCTGGCTGCGCACCGAGGACGGGCGCGCCTGGCGCGTGCGGGACACGCGCAAAGCAGAAGGCGGCGTCGTCATGCACCTGCTCGAGGGCAACGATCCGCCGCCCGCGCCGGGCACGCGCATCCACGCCGAGATCGACTGGGACCGGCGCTACGCCCACATGCGCATGCACACCTGCCTGCACCTGCTGGGGGCCGTGCTGCGCTACGGCGTCACCGGCGGCCAGGTCGGCGCCGAGAAGAGCCGGCTCGACTTCGACACCCAGGACGAGATCGACAAGGCCCGCGTCACCGACGCCGTGAACGCGCTCGTCATGGCCAACCAGCCCGTCACCTCGCGCTGGATCACGGATGCGGAGCTCGATGCGCAGCCGGAGCTGGTGCGCACCCTGTCCGTGCAACCGCCGCGCGGCGTGGGCAAAGTCCGCCTGCTGGAGATTCGGGGTGTGGACCTGCAGCCGTGCGGCGGCACGCACGTCGCCGCCACCGGCGAGATCGGGCCGATCGAGGTGCGCAAGGTCGAGAGCAAGGGCAAGCGCAACAAGCGCGTGGTGATCGCCCTGGCAGGCTGATTCAGCCGGAGCCGAACTGCCGGACTACCAACTCGGCCACCTCCCTGCCCCATTCGGCATAAGCCAGCGGTCCGGGATGATATCCATCGACGGCGATGTACCGGACGTCCAGCGGCAGGCGCGGCGTGAGCACGACGCAGCCCGGTGCCGACTCGGCCACTGATTCCAGCAGGCGCGTGAACGCCCGGGCGCGTTCACCCAGCACCCAGCGCAGCGGCTGCGGCAAGGCGGGGAACGCGTGCATCGGCGGCAGCCCCGTCAGCACCGTGAGCCGCACCGCGTAGCGCGACTGCAAGAGCGCGGCCAGCCGGACCTGCTGGGCGACGAAGTCGGCGGACCGCGTCCCGCCCGTGACGTCGTTGACGCCGAGCGACATGACGGCCACGTCAAAAGGTGCCGCCGCACCCGACTCCAGCCGGCGCAAGACCTGGGCAGTGCGCAGCCCGGTCGTCGCCCGCACCTCCCAGCTCACGCGGAAACGACCCTGCAGGGCGCCGACGATGGCGCCGGAGAGACCCTCGTCCTGGCTCGCCGCGCCCACCCCGGCCGCGGCGGAGTCGCCGGCCACCAGCAGGCGCAACGGTGTCCCTTCTCCCGCAGTGCCGCTGCGCGGGCCCGGCGGCTCCGGCAGGCGCATTGCCGTGCGCCGGACACGCAGTCCCTGCGCGAGCAGCAGCGGTGCCATGGCCATGGCGGCGTAACGGTAGTCCATCGGTGCCTGCAGCCTGCCTCGATCTGCCGGGAACGGTGACGCTACAAGGTTAATGCCCCCTCCCCCGGCATGCTAGATTGCCGCGACTGGCGGCGCGGAGAGAAGACCGGAATGGATGGCTGGGGACTGCTGATCATGCTGATGGGCTGGTCCGTCCCGGGGTACTTTGCCCTGCAGCTCATTCTCTGGCGGCGCTGGGACGGCGGCTGGCGGCGCCTGGCGCTGGTCCCGCTGTGGGGCACGGTGCCGGTGACGGCCTACACCCTGTTCGCCCTCGCCGCCGGATCGAACCTGTGGCCGCTCATCATGCTGTTCACCCTGCCGCTGGCCTTTGTCTACCTGTTGGCGCTGGTTATCCTGAAACGCCTGCGCTGACGCCCGGGAGCCCGTCCATGTCCAAGCCTCGCTTCGAGGATCTCAGCCGCCGCCTGGCGGAGTTCGCCGCCGAGCGCGACTGGGAACAGTTCCATTCGCCTAAGAACCTCGCCATGGCGCTGGCGGCCGAGACCGGCGAGCTGCTGGAGCACTTCCAGTGGCTCAGCGAGACGCAGAGCGCCGAGCTGTCGCAGGAGGCGCTGGACGCGGTCGCGCTGGAGCTGGCGGACGTGCAGGTCTACCTGGTGCGCCTGGCCGATCGCCTCGGCATCGACCTCGTCGCAGCGGCACATCGCAAGATCGATCTCAACGCAGAGAAATATCCCGCCGACAAGGCACGCGGCCATGCGCGCAAGTACGACCGGCTGTGATTCCGCAACGAAGCAGGATGACGCCCCCTGCAAGGAACCTGGCTTATTCCAGCCGGACTGAGACCGCCTGAATGCCACTGCGCAATGCTCTCCTCGCCCTGGCCCTCATCGTTCTCGCCGCCGTGCTGGTGGCGGTCGGCGACGCCTGGGCGCCGGACCGGCCTGTGGCTGATCTGGCGGCGCGCTGGGCGCCGCCGCCCTCCGAGTTCGTCACCATCCAGGGCATGCAGGTACACCTGCGCGACGAGGGGCCTCGAGACGATCCCCTGCCGCTGTTGCTCCTGCATGGCACCTCGGCGAGCCTGCACACCTGGAACGGCTGGACGCGGGAGCTGTCGCCGGAGCGGCGCGTAGTTCGCGTCGATCTCCCCGGGTTCGGGCTCACCGGTCCGTTCCCGCACGACGACTACAGTATCGAGCGCTACATCGAGTTCATCGCCGCGCTGCTCGACTCGCTGGGGCTGCAGCGAGTCGTCGTTGCCGGCAACTCCTTTGGCGGCCAGGTCGCCTGGGAGAGCGCCGTCGAAATGCCGGCGCGCGTGGCCGCGCTGGTGCTGGTCGACGCCGTGGGCTACCCCTTCACGCCTGAGTCGGTACCGCTCGCGTTCCAGCTGGCGCGCTATCCCGCCTTGCGTCCGCTCATCGAGCGCCTGCTGCCAAGGCGCGTGGTCCGCGCCAGCCTGCACGATGTATATGGCGATCCGCACCGCGTGGATGAGGCCCTCGTCGACCGCTACTACGAGCTCGCACTGCGCGAGGGCAATCGCCACGCCCTCGGATTGCGCTTCGCGCACGTCATGCCGACCGACGCGCGCGCCAGGCGGATCGCGACCATCACCCAGCCCACGCTGATCCTGTGGGGCGGTCGCGACCGGCTCATTCCGCTCGCCAGCGGGGAAGGTTTTGCGCGCGACATTGCCGGCAGCCGGCTCGTGGTATTCGAGGCTCTCGGACACGTACCGCACGAGGAAGCGCCCGTCGATACCGTCATCGTCGTAAAGGACTTCCTGTCCGGCCTGAATTGAAGCGCCGCGACGCGGCGGTTAGGGTATGCGAATCCGCCTTGCGCGCCGGGCCGAAACACCTGGCGGAGGAACAATATTGTCACGCCACCTTTCTGCACTACCAGGACTCCTGGCATTGACCGCCGCCTTGCTGCCCGCCTTGCTGCAGGCCGCCACGCCAGTCACAGTGGCGATCCCCGAGACCGGGCAAGCGACACAGACGCTATCGCTCAGCGGCAACCTGACGCCGCGCCAGGCCTCGCGCCTGTCGCCACAGGTGCCAGGACTGGTAGCCGAGATGCGCGTCGACGCCGGGGACACGGCCAGCGCCGGCGACATCCTGGTCAAGCTCGAGGCACGTTCCGCGGAGCTGGAAGAGGCGCGCGCTCGCGCCGTCCTGGGTGAGGCGCAGGCCGCACTGGCCGAGGCCCGGCGCTTGCGCGACGAAGGTCGGCGGCTGCTGGAACGCCGCGTGCTGCCGGACAGCGAGGTGCAGGCGCGCGAGGCGGCGCTGCAGCTGGCTGAAGCGACAGTGGCGCGTGCCCAGGCCGAACTCGCGATCGCCCGCGAACGCGTCTTGCAGCACGTGGTGCGTGCGCCGTTCGACGGCGTCGTGAGTCAGCGTCTCGCCGAGGCGGGTGAATGGGTTGGAACAGGCACCGCGGTGCTGGAACTGGTCGCCGTGGACGACCTGTGGCTGGACGTGCGAGTGCCGCAGCAATTCTGGAACCGCCTCGGAGACCAGGTCGAGCTGGCGGCTTTCGCCGAGGCGCTGCCGGGGCAGGCGCTGGATGCGAAGGTGAATGCCCGGGTGCCTGTGAACGACCCCGCGGCGCGCACCTTCCTGCTGCGGTTATTGGTGCACGATGAATCGGGGCGCCTGACGCCGGGCATGTCAGCGCGGGTGGAAATAGCGATTCCCGGTGGCCAGGCCGCCACCCTGGTGCCGCGCGACGCCATCCTCCGTTATCCGGACGGCACGACCACGCTCTGGCTGGCCCTGCCGCAGGACGGCGGCTGGGTCGCCCGACAGGCGCAGGTGGAAGTGCTGCGCCTCGCCGGGGCGAATGCCGAACTCGCGGGCGCGCTGCCGCCCGGCGCCCGCGTGGTGACGCGCGGCAACGAGGGCCTGGCCGAGGGCGAATCCCTCGCCTTCGTCGACGCGCCATGAGTCGTCCGGGAACGATCTCCTGATGTTCGCCGGCATGGTGCGCCACGGCACCATAGTCGCCGTGGTGGTGCTGGTGATCTGCGTGCTGGGCATCCTCGCAGCGACGCGCATCCCGGTGCAGATGATCCCGGATCTCGAGGTGCGCGTCATCGGTGTCGACACGCGCTGGCCGGGCGCCACGCCCCAGGACGTGGAGAAAGAGATCCTGGTGGAGCAGGAGCAGTACCTGCGCAGCCTGCCCAGCCTCAAGCGCATGATCTCCCGCGCCAGCGACGGGCGCGCCGAGATCGAGCTGGAGTTCCCCTTCGGCACGGACATCAACGAGGCGCTGATCCGCGTCAACAACGCGCTGAGCCAGGTGCCCGCCTACCCGGAGAACGTGGACGAGCCCCGGCTGGAAGCCAGCTCCTTCTCGCAGAACTCCTTCATGTTCTTCCGCATCGCGCCGCTCGAGGGCAATCCCTTCGAGCTGGACATGAAAATGATGTACGACTTCATCGACGAGAACGTGCGGCCGCGCATGGAGCGCGTCGACGGCGTGTCGCGCATCAACATCTGGGGCGGCGCCGACCGGCAGGTGCGGATCCTGGTGGACCCGGCCGCGCTGGCCGAGCGCGGCATCACGCTGGACGCGATCCGCGACGCCGTGCGTGCGCGCAACCGGGACGCCTCCGGGGGCGACCTGGAACTGGGCAAGCGGCGCTACCTGCTGCGCACCATCGGCCGCTTCAACGATCTCGAGGAGCTGGAGGACCTTATCGTCACGCAACGCGGGGACAGCCTGATCCGCCTGCGCGATGTCGCCGAGGTCGAACTCTCGCACTACGAGCTGCGCAGCGTCTCCTCGTCCAATGGCCGGCCGACCATGAGCATCGCGGTCGATCGCGAGCCCGGCTCCAACGTGATCGACATCAAGCGCGCGCTGCTGCCCGCGGTGGACGAGATCAACAGCCAGGTGCTCGGGCCAGCCGGCATGGAAATGAGCCTGACCAGCGACGATGTGCGTTATGTCGAGGCCTCGGTCGCCAACGTCTGGCAGAACCTGGCGCTCGGCGCGCTGCTCGCGACCGCCGTCATGTTCCTGTTCCTGCGCTCGATGCGCGCCACCCTGGTGGGCGTGATCGGCATCCCCATCTGCACCATCGCCGCGTTCCTCGGCCTGCTGGCGGCCGGGCGCACCATCAACGTGATCTCCCTGGCGGGCATCGCCTTCGCCATCGGCATGACGCTGGACAACAGCATCGTGGTGCTGGAGGCGATCGAGCGCCGTCGCCGCGAGGGCATGGACCGCCACGCTGCCGCCATCGACGGCGTGCGCCAGGTCTGGCCTGCGGTGCTCGCTTCCACCATGACCACCGTGCTGGTGTTTGCGCCGATCTTTTTCATCAGCCAGGAAGCCGGCCAGCTCTACTCCGACGTTGCCATCGCCATCGCCGCCTGCATCCTCGCCAGCATGCTGGTGGCCATCTCGGTCGTGCCCAGCCTGAGCGCCCGCCTCCAGTTCGGCGTGCGCAGCGCCCCCGTCGCCGTCGGCCAGGGGCTGCGGGACCGCCTCGTCTCGGGCGTCGGCTGGCTCATCGCGACCGGCATGCGACGCGCGGCCGTCCTCGGGGCGACCGTAGCGGGCGTGCTGGCCATCATCCTGCTGCTCACGCCACCCGCCGAGTACCTGCCGGAGGGTGAAGAGCCGAAGACTTTCGCCCGCATGCTGGCGCCGCCCGGCTACAACCTCACCGAGATGCGCAAGGTCGCTGCGCAGGTGGAGGAATACCTGCTGCCCTTCGTCGGCGACGACCCGGAGCGCTTCGCGCGCGGCGAGACAGCGGTGCCGGCGATGAAATACATGAATCTCTCGGTCAGCGCCGACAACCTGCGGGTGCTGGCCGAGACCGTCGACCCGGGACAGATCGACGCGCTCATGACGGCGCTCGACGAGCACTTTCGCAGCTATCCCGGCATGCGCGCCTTCTCCAGTCGCGGCTCCATCATCTCCAGCAACGACGGCGGCACGCGCAGCGTGAATCTCGACATCACGGGACGCGACCTGGTTGAGATCTACCAGGTTGCACAGCTCGCTTACGACCGCGCGGAGGCGATCTTCGACAACCCCAGGATCGGTTCCTCGCCCTCCTCGCTGTCGCTGGACCAGCCGCTGGTGGAAATCCGCCCGCGCTGGGAGCGGGCCGCAGAGATGGGGCTCGACGCGCGCCAGATCGGCTTCACAGTGGCGGCACTGACCGACGGCGCCTTCGTCGACGAGTACTTCCGCGGCGACGACAAGATCGACATCTTCCTGTTCAGCCAGGCGGGCAGCGAGCAGCAGCTGTCGGCGGTCGAGGACTTGCCGATCTATGCGCCGAATGCCGGCATCGTGCCGCTGTCCGCGGTGGCCGAGATCGTCGAGACGGTGGATACGGACTCCATCCGGCGACTCAACGGCCGCCGCGCGGTCACGCTGAACATCATCCCGCCTCGATCCGTGCCGCTCGAGACGGCGCTGGGCGAAGTCCAGGCCGAAGTCGTCGACTGGCTGCGTGCCGAAGGCCACTTGCCGCCCGAAGTGGGCATCGACATCTCCGGCGCCTCCGACCAGCTCATGGAAACCCGCTCCGCCCTGGCGGACAACTACCTGGTGTCCATCGTGCTCTGCCTGCTGGTCCTGGTAGCCATTTTCAGCCACTGGGGCTGGCCCTTCGTCATCCTCACGTCCGTCCCGCTGGGCATCGCGGGGGGCATCGGCGGACTGGCGCTGCTCAATTGGATCGGGTCGATGCTGCCGGCCGTGGGGCTCGACGCCGTCCACCAGCCGTTCGACATGATCACCATGCTCGGCTTCCTCATCCTGCTGGGCGTGGTGGTGAACAACCCGATCCTGATCGTCGACCGTACGCTGGCGCGCTTGCGCGAGGGCGAGAAAGACCCGGTAGAAGCGGTGCGCGATGCCGTCGCAACCCGCATCCGCCCCATCATGATGTCCATGATCACCACGCTGTTCGGCCTGGCGCCGCTGGTGTTCATTCCCGGCGAGGGCACCGAGCTGTACCGCGGCGTGGGCGTGGTGGTGTTGACCGGCCTGTTGTTCGCGACGCTGGTGACGCTGACCTTCCTGCCGGCGCTGCTGGTCACCGTACTCAGCGTGATGCAGCGCTTGCGGGGCGTGCAACGAGTTACGGGATCCAGGCCAGCAGGACCAGGCGCATGAGCATCCAGCCGCGACACGTGGAATACATGGACGGAGACCAGCCCCTGGAGGGTTACCTGGCCGTGGACGATGACTGGGGCGCGCGCCGGCCCGTCGTGCTGGTGGCGCATGCCATCCGGGGGCGCACCGGCTTCGAGTGCGCCAAGGCCGAGGCCCTGGCGCGACTCGGCTACGCCGGCTTCGCGCTCGACGTGTACGGCAAGGGCCGCGTCACCGACGACAATGCCGCCGGGAAACCCTGGATGCAGGCATTGCTCGAGGATCGCGCGGCGTTGCAACGCAGGCTGCGCCTCGGCCTCGAGGCCGCCATGGCCCAGCCCGAAGTGGACGCCGCGCGGATCGCCGCGATCGGCTTCTGCTTCGGCGGGCTCTGCGTGCTGGACCTCGCGCGCTGCGAGGAACGGGTCGCCGGCGTGGCCAGCTTCCATGGCCTGTTGGATCCCCCCGGGGACCTGTCGCCGCGATCGATCGGGGCGAAAGTGCTTGTCATGCACGGCTGGGATGATCCGCTCGCGCCGCCTGAGTCCGTGCTCCGCCTCGCGCGCGAGCTGAGCGATGCGGGCGCGGACTGGCAGCTGCATGCCTTCGGCCATGTGCAGCATGCCTTCACCAATCCGGCGGCGGCCAGCCCGGCAAGCGGACTGCTGTACGACGCCGCCGCAGATCGGCGCGCCTGGCGCCTGCTGCAGGACTTCCTGGCCGAGTTGTTTCCCTGACCGACCGCGGCCAAGGAAACCCGGCGGTGCCGTCCGCCGGTCGATCCCGCTGCCACGCGCTGCATCGGCTGCCAGGCCGATTGAGCCAAATGCAAAAACCGTGGCTAGAATCACGGTTTGTGTCGCCGCGGATGTCGAGGATGTAGCGGGTATGAGCGCCGTGACCCCACAAAGAACATTCAGCTCCTTCGCCGAGTTCTACCCCTACTACCTCGAGGAGCACAGCAATCCCGCGTGCCGCCGCCTGCACTACGTCGGCAGCCTGCTGGTGCTGGGCGTGCTGGGTTATGTGCTGTTCACGCAGAAGTGGTTGCTGCTGCTGGCCCTGCCGGTGATCGGCTATGGCTTTGCCTGGGTCGGTCATTTCGTCTTCGAGAAAAACAGGCCAGCCACCTTCAAGCACCCGCTGTACAGCTTCATGGGCGACTGGGTGATGCTGAAGGACGGGCTGACGGGGCGCATACCCTTCTAGCCCAGCGAGGTACTGTGATGCAGAACACGGTGGTGGCGCATTGCCTGGACGGGACGCTCGTGAAGGGCGTCACCAACAATTTCTTTCCCAACAAGCCGAGCTTCCACGTGGTCGAACGGGACTCGGGCGAGCGTCGGGAAATCACCATCGCCGACCTGAAGGCGGTGTTTTTCGTCAAGGACTTCGACGGCGACCCGGAGCGGCGGGAGCAGGCTGACGTCGATCGCACCGGCTTCGGCAAAAAGATGCGCGTCGAGTTCGAGGACGGCGAGACGCTGGTCGGTTATTGCCAGGGCTATTCACCCAACCGTCCCGGCTTCTTTGTCTTCCCGTCCGATCCGGACAGCAACAACGACCGCATCTTCATCGTTACCGCGGCCACTCGCTCGGCCGAGTTCATCTGAACCAGGTAGGCCGTCGCCGGGCGAGATACAATCTCGGTCCATGCCCGGCGCCTTTCCCATCCGTTACATCGAGCCCGTGTTCCGGCCGCCCAGCGAGGCCCGCTCGCTGATCCTGCCCGTGACCGACGGCTGCTCATGGAACAAGTGCACCTTCTGCGAGATGTATACGGCGCCGCAGAAGAAATTCCGGGCCCGCGACGAGGCGGAAGTGATGGACAGCATCCGCCGCTCCGGTGAGTTGCTGGGCGACCAGCTGCGGCGCGTATTCCTCGCGGACGGCGACGCGCTGGTGCTCCCCACGCACCGCCTGCTGGCCATCCTCGAGGCGATCCGCGCCCACATGCCGACGGTCGAGCGGGTCTCGAGCTACTGCCTGCCGCGCAACCTGCGGCGCAAGTCGGTGGCGGAACTGGCCGAGCTGCGTGACGCCGGGCTCGCACTGGCCTACGTCGGCGCCGAGTCCGGCGATGACGCAGTGCTGGAGAAGGTCCGCAAGGGCGAGACATTCGAGTCGACGCGCGCAGCGCTCGACAAGCTCGCCGAAGCTGGCATCCGCCGCTCCGTCATGATTCTCAACGGACTGGGCGGGAGCGCCTTGTCCCGCCAGCATGCCGACAACTCGGCACGGCTGGCCAACCTCACCCAGCCGGAGTACCTCGCCACGCTGGTCGTGAGCTTCCCCATGGGAGAACAGCGCTTCCGCGCCGGTTTCCCGGACTGGGAACCCCTCGACCTGCCCGGGCTGTTGCACGAGATGGAAAGGCTGCTGGAAGGGCTGGAGCTGCGCCGGACCATGTTCCGCTCCGACCATGCCTCGAACTGGCTGGTGCTCAAGGGCACGCTGGGTACGGACAAGGCGCGCCTGCTGGCCCAGGTCCGCGACGCCATCGCGCGGCCGGAGCACGCGCCGTTCCGCCCGGCGTGGGCGCGCGGTCTCTAGGCGGCCGTCACCTCAACGCAGGAACAGCCGGTAGGCGGGATTGTCGCTCTCCTCCCAGAAGCGATACCCGATGTTGCGCAGGTCGTTGAGCAGGCGCGCGCGGTCCTTGCGCTCGGCCTCGAACCCCACCAGCACGCGACCCCAGGCGGCGCCGTGGTTGCGATAGTGGAACAGGGTGATGTTCCAGTCGGCGCCCAGGCCGGTGAGGAAGTTCAGCAGCGCGCCGGGCCGCTCGGGGAACTCGAAGCGGAACAGCAGCTCGGGCTTGTCGCCCGGCGGGCGGCCGCCGACCATGTGGCGCACGTGCAGCTTCGCGGCCTCGTTCTCCGTCATGTCCTCGACGGCGTACCCGGCTTCTCCCAGCTTGCGCGTCACCTCGGCGCGATCCCGCGGCGCACCCAGTTGCAGGCCGACATAGACGTGCGCGGCGCTTGGGTCGGCGTAACGGTAATTGAACTCGCTGACCGAACGCTTGCCGAGCGTGGCGCAGAAGCGGCGGAAGCTGCCGCGTTCCTCGGGGATGGTGACGCCGAGGATGGCCTCGCGTTGCTCGCCGAGCTCCGCGCGCTCCGAGATGTGGCGCAGGCGATCGAAGTTCACGTTGGCGCCGCTGACGATGGCGACCAGGCTCGTTGCCGGGCTGCACTCGCCGCTCTGCAGTCCCCGCACCGCGTACTTCTTCAGGCCGGCGACGGCCAGCGCCCCGGCGGGCTCGGCAATGGAGCGCGTGTCCTCGAACAGGTCCTTCACCGCAGCGCAGATCTCGTCCGTGTTGACGACGATCACCTCGTCGACCCAGTGCTTCGCCACCTTGAATGGCTCGCGGCCCACTTGCGCCACAGACACACCGTCCGCGAACAAATCGAGGCTCTCGTATGGCAGCCGCACCCGGCGCCCTGCGGCCAGCGCCGCCGCGAGACAGGCGGAACCCTCCGGCTCCACGCCCACGATGCGCACTTGGGGCGCGAGATACTTCACGAAAGCCGCGACGCCGGCGATCAGCCCGCCGCCGCCCACCGGCACGAAGATCGCGCCGGGCGGACCGGCATGCTGCTTCATGATCTCCATTCCCACCGTGCCCTGCCCGGCGATCACGTCGAGGTCGTCGTAGGGCGGGATGTAGGTGAGGCCCTCACGTGCCACCAGCTCGGCGGTGTGCGCAGCCGCGTCGTCGTAGGTGTCGCCGTGCAACACCACTTTCGCGCCCAGCGCACGCACGGCGTCGACCTTTATGCTGGGCGTATTGCGCCCCATCACGATCGTGGCCTTGAGCCCGAGCTCCCGGGCCGCGAGCGCCACGCCCTGCGCATGGTTGCCGGCGGAGGCCGTGATCACGCCGCGCGCACGCGCCGGCTCGGGCAGCTGGGCGATCTTGTTGTAGGCACCGCGGATCTTGAACGAGAACACCGGCTGCAGGTCCTCGCGCTTCAGCAGCACGCGGCAACCGGCCCGGCGCGACAGGTTCGGGGCGCGCTGCAACGGCGTCTCGATCGCGACATCATAGACACGCGAGGAGAGAATCTTCTTGACGTAGCTCTGCAGCATGTTCAGCGCTCCGGTGGCGCGCCCGAAAGGCGGATGTCAGCGTACCATGCACGCGCGCTGCCGCCGGTGTCGTCCGCGTCGGTCATCAGGGCAACCCCGTCGAGGCTGTCCAGCTCCTCGCCGAAAGCCTGGCGCCAGTCTGCCCGCAGGTCGCGCACATGGTGCACCCACTCGCCGGCGCGATCCGCACCGCTGTCCAGTGCTATGAGCTGGACATTGTCGCCGGCATAGGCGCTGGGCCAGCGCGCGCCCTCCGGCTGGCCGCTGGACCAGACATAGTTGAGCGCCCGGGTGCGCCACCAGGCCCATCCGCCGCTGCGCACCACGTAGATGCGTGCAGCGTAGTCGTCCCCGGACTTGCGGCGCTCATCGGTAGCGGGGCCAAAGGTGGACTCCACGCGCCAGCGCCAGCTCAGCCAGGGGGTTTGCCCAGGATCGATGTCGGCCTCGTAAAACAGGGCTGAGGCGGCGCCGTCGGCTTCAGCCTCCAGCACCTGCTCACCGTCGAGAGTCACCAGCCGATACGTGGTGGCGCCGTTGAATTCACGCGCCTGCCAGCCTTCCAGGCCTTGCCGGAAATCGCCGACGCGCAGTTCGAGCTCCGGCCCGGCAAGGGCCACCGCCGCGCCCATCGCGAGCACGGCCGGCCAGTAACGTCGACGGCAGCCGCGCATGGCCTCAGGACCGCCCGCCTGTGAGCGTCTCACCAACCACCGCCAGGGTCACCAGCGCCTTCGATACGAGCTTTTCCTCACCGCCGGCCACACACCAGTTCTCCGCTTCCGCCACGGTCAGCGTGCGGCCGGCCTTGATGACACGCGCCACGCAGTACATCGACTCGCCCCGGGCGGCGCGCAACAGGTTGATCTTGTACTCCGCCCCGAGGATGTGCTGGCCCGGTCGCAGCAGCGAGGCGGCCGCGGCGCCGGCGGTGTGATCGGCCATGGCGCCCTGCACACCGGCATGGACGAAACCATCCTGCTGCAAGTGCCGCGCAGCGATCTCCAGCCGGCTGCGGCACTCGCCCGGCGTTATCGACACCAGTTCCAGACCCAGCTCGCGGATGAAAGGAGCGGCGGTGAAGAAGCGTTCCAGTGCAGCGCGGTCGATATCACTCATCATTCTGCTCCGGCCGCATTGCGGCTTTTTTCAAGAATCACCAGCGCGATGCCGCCGAGCACCGCTGCGGCGGCCAGCACCAGCCGCAGGGTGATCGGTTCCCCCAGCAGCGCGACCCCGCCCACGGCCACGATCACCGGCACCGACAGTTGCACCGTGGCCGCGGTGACCGACTTTATCAACGGCACCACCGAGTACCACAGCACATAACCGAGCGCGGAAGTCAGCGCGCCCGACGCCACCGCATACGCGAACCCTGCGGTATCGATGCTGGCTTGCCCCAGCATGAAGAGGCTGAGCGCCGCGGTGATAGGCACTGTGCGCATGAAGTTTCCGGCCGTCACCCGCGTCGGGTCGCGCGCCCCCTGGCCGCGCATGGAGTACACGCCCCAGCAAATCCCGGCGCCCAGCATCATCGCACCCGCCAGCGGGGGCGGCGCCGACAGCCCGGGCAACAGCAGCCCGACCAGGCCGCTGAAGGCCAGCACCACGCCGGTGACCTGCACGATGTCGAGGCGCTCGCCGCGCCTCAGCCCGAGCCCGATCATGGTCACCTGCACCGCCCCGAACAGCAACAAGGCCCCGGTCCCGGCCGTGAGCTCGAGGTAAGCGAAAGAAAACAGCACCGCGTAGCCGAACAGCGCCCAGGCCGACAGCCAGTTGCCGGACTCACTCGCCGGCAGTGGTGCGCGGCCACGGCTGCGGCGCAAGTACAGCAGCAGCCATAACATCAAGGCGCCGGAAACCAGCCTGATAGAGGTGAAGCTGGCGGCATCGATCCCGGTGTCGCGCAGCGCGACGCGGCAGAACCAGGAGTTGGCAGACAGCGGCAGCATGGCGAGCGCCGTGAGCGCGATGACGCGTGCCCGGCTCACGAATTGTGAGACTCAGCGCAGAAAAGGGAAGCCGGCCTGGGTGTTAACATCGCCGCGGTCACAGGATTTCCCGGAGACTATATCGCAATGCGCATCGTCGCCATCCGCTCTCCACGCTATCTCGGCCGTGCCATTTGCGTCGCAGTGGCCGCCCTGGTGCTGGGTGGTTGCGCCAGCATCGGCGAGGACGAATGCCTGGCCATGGACTGGCGCACCGTCGGCTACGAGGACGGCGCCGCGGGCATGGGCATCGAGCGTCTCACGTGGCGACGCCAGGCCTGCGCCAAGTACGGCGTCGCCCCCGACCTGGAAGCCTACCGGCTGGGGCGCGACGAGGGCCTGCTGGAGTTCTGCGTGCCCGGCAACGGGTTCCGCGTCGGCGCTGGAGGCCAACGCTACAGCGGGGCCTGTCCCGACCTGCTGGCGGACGAGTTCCTCGTGGCTTACGAGGCCGGGCGCCAGCTGTGGCGGCTGGAGCGCCGTGTCGACGAGGCGCTGGCGGGCATCACGGCGCGGCGCAATGAAATCAAGCGCATCGACGAAATGCTCAGTACAGCCGGCCTGATCATCGTCAGCCCGGAATCCACCGCGGAGACCCGCGCCCAGGCACTGCTCGACATGAAGAACCTGGCGGACCGCCGTACCGAGGCCGCGGTCGAGATCGACGCCCTGGAGCGCGCGCTGCCGGATTACGAGGCGGAACTCGAAGCGTACCGGGCCACCCTGACCTACGTGGGCCACTGAGCGGCGCCGGTACGCTCCGGCCCCGGCGACTCAGAACTCCCAGCTGAAAGTCAGCACCACGCGCCCGTCGGCCCACTTCTCGGGGCCGAGGAAATCCTGCACGTCCGTGTCGAAGCCCGAGGTGTCGTAGTACGACAGGTCGGCCGTGATGGCGTCCCAGCTGCGGTTTATGCCGAACTGGTAATCCCAGTAATCACTGCCGGCAGCGTTCGAGATGTCGTTGAACCCCACACCGGCGGTAAAGGTGTACCCGGTGTCGCCCAGTGGGTACTCGCCACCGAAGTGGTAATAGAGCGCGCTCTCGTCGCTGTTGATGTAGTTATCGGTGTAGCCCAGGGTCGCAGTGAAGTTCATGAAGCCGTAGGCGGCGATGAACTCGTTGTAGTTGATGCCGAAGCCCTGGTTGGCACTCGGGTAGAGGTAACGCACGAGCTGCAGGTCCAGCCAGGTCTCGTTCTCGAGTTCCAGCGTCCAGCCGACGTAGAGATCGACCTCGATGTCGATGCCGTCCGGGGCGTCGAAATCGACGTTGGAGGCCCAGGCGCCGGCATACAGGCCGCTGGCGTGCCCGAAGTCCAGGCTGCCCTGCAAGGCCGGTCCTTCGTCCGTCTGGCTCACGCCACGGAAGACGTAATCGCTGGTCAGCGCCACCGAGCCGCCGTACCACCAGTCACCGTCCTGGGCCTGGGCCGCGCCGCAAGCCATTCCCGCCAGCAGGCCGGCGCACAGTGCCGGTGCGATTCTTTGTGCCATGTTTCAGTTTCCTCGAGTTAGCGGGCCTGGGCCCGGTCCATCCACTTATCAAGCCCCTTGCGCGGCCGCGCAAGGGGCACATTCGGGTATCAGTTGGCGCCCCGCACCTGCTCACGCCGCTTGCGTTCGCCCCGCGCCATCACGCGCCAGGCGAAGAAGGCCGCGATCGAGACCGCAGCGATCCAGATGGTCGCCAGCGCATTGATCTTCGGGCTCACGCCCATGCGCACCGAGGAGAAGACCTTCATCGGCAGAGTGGTCGAAGCAGGGCCGGAGACGAAGCTGGCGATCACCAGGTCATCGAGCGACAGCGTGAAAGCCAGCAGCCACCCGGCTGCCAGCGCCGGCAGGATCAACGGCAGGGTGATGATGAAAAAGACCTTGACGCGATTGGCGCCCAGGTCCATCGCTGCCTCTTCCAGCGAGCGGTCCATTTCCGTCAGGCGCGAGGCCACCACCACGGTCACGAAAGCGGTCGCGAACGTCGTGTGTGCGATCCAGATGGTGCCCATGCCGCGCATGATCGGCGTGCCCATCAACTCGCCGAGGTGCACGAACAACAGCAGCAGGGAGAGCCCGGTGATCACCTCGGGCATCACCAGCGGCGCCGTGATCAGGGCCCCGAACAGCGTCTTGCCGCGAAAGCGCCGGAACCGCACCAGCATCATCGCCGCCATGGTGCCGATGGCGACGGCGCTCCACGCGGTGTTGAAGGCGACGCACAGGCTCACCCAGGCCGAGTCCATGAGTTGCCGGTCGGCGAACAGTTCCCCGTACCACTTGGTCGAAAAGCCGCCCCATACCGTCACCAGGCGCGACTCGTTGAAGGAATACACCACCAGGCTGATGATGGGCGCGTAGAGGAACAGGAAGCCGAGCCCCAGCATGGCCAGGCTGAAAGCCGAGTTGCGTCCCGCCCGCCTCATGCCAGCTGCTTCTCCAGTTCGCGCGACTGGTAGTTGTGAAAGATCGTGATGGGGATGATCAGCAACAGCAGCATGATGATCGCCACCGCCGACGCCACCGGCCAGTCGCGGTTGTTGAAGAACTCTTCCCACAGCACCTTGCCGATCATCAGCGTGTCCGGGCCGCCAAGCAGCTCCGGGATCACGAACTCGCCGATCACCGGGATCATCACCAGCATCGAGCCCGCGATGATCCCGGACAGGGTGCGCGGCAGGGTGATGCGCAGGAAAACCTGCCACGGACGCGCGCCGAGGTCGTAGGCGGCTTCCTCGAGGCGCGGGTCGAGGCGCACCAGGTTGGCGTACAGCGGCAGGATCATGAACGGCAGGTAGGTGTAGACCACGCCGATGTAAACAGCGAGCGGCGTGTGCAGCATCTGCAGCGGTTCGCTGATCAGCCCCGTCCACTGCAGGAAGTTGTTCACCAGGCCGTTGTTCTTGAGGATGCCGATCCAGGCATAGATGCGGATCAGGAACGCCGTCCACGAGGGCAGGATGACCAGCAGCAGCGCCACGTTGCGGGCTGCCGGCTCGAGCCGGGAGATGGCGTAGGCCATCGGGTAGCCGATCAGCAGGCACAGCAGCGTCGAGACCACCGCGACCTTGACCGAGCCGAGGTAGGCCGAGACGTACAGGCTGTCCTGCACCATGTAGAGGTAGTTCTGGAAATTCAGGCTGATGGTGATGCCGTTCTCGGTGCGGGTCAGCAGGTCGCCGTACGGCGGCATGGCGATCAGGCCTTCGGCGAAGGAGATCTTCAGCACGATGGCGAAAGGCACGGCGAAGAACAGCAGCATCCACAGGAAAGGCAGCGCGATCACCAGCCAGCGCGCGCCCGGCAGCCGCGCCCGCAGGCGGGCGGCCAGCGAAGCCAGGGGGGCCTTCACGATGACAGCACCACGCCGGCCATGTCGTCCCAGCTGGCCCAGACCTCGTCTTCCCAGGTGAAGTCCTCGTTGGCCCAGCGGCGCGAATTGGGCACGTGCGCCAGCAGCTTCAGGCCGCTCGGCAGGCGGATGTGCATCACCGAGTGGCTGCCGAAATAGGCGATCTCCTCGATCTTGCCGCGGAAACGGTTGTGCGGCTGGTCCGGCATCTCCTTGCTGATCACCAGCTTTTCCGGGCGCAGCGCGAAGATCACGTCCATGTCCTCGTAGCCGGTGTGGCCGTGGCCGATATAGATCGGCTCCGGCAGCCCGGCGGCGCGGATAGTGATGTGGTCCGGCGCGTCTTCCTCGATCTTGCCCTCGACGAGGTTGACCGAGCCGACGAAGGTCGCGGCGAAACGATTGGCGGGCTGCTCGTAGATCTCGTCCGGCGTGCCCACCTGCACGATCTGGCCCTGGTCCATGATGGCAATGCGATGCGCCATGGTCATGGCCTCTTCCTGGTCGTGCGTCACCATCACGCAGGTCACGCCGAGCTGCTCGATGATGTTCACCACCTCGAGCTGCATCTCCGAGCGCAGCTTCTTGTCCAGCGCACCCATCGGCTCGTCGAGCAGCAGCAGTTTCGGGCGCTTGGCCAGCGAGCGGGCCAGCGCCACACGCTGCTGCTGGCCGCCGGAGAGCTGGTGCGGCTTGCGGCGCGCCATGGACTCCATTTTTACCAGCGCCAGCATCTCCTCCACGCGACGCTCCCGCTGCGCTTTCGGCAAGCCGTCCTGGCGCAGTCCGAAGGCGATGTTTTCCGCCACCGTCATGTGCGGGAACAGGGCGTAGGACTGGAACATCATGTTCACCGGGCGCCGGTAGGGCGGCAGCCCCGACAGGTCCTCCCCGTCGAGCTCGATCCGCCCGGACGACGGCAGCTCAAAGCCCGCCAGCAGCCTGAGCAGGGTGGACTTGCCGCAGCCGGAGGCGCCCAGCAGGGCGAAGATCTCGCGCTGGCGGATGGACAGGGTCACGCTGTCGACAGCCACGAAGCCGTCGAAGTCCTTCGAAACCCCGTCGATGCGGAGGTAGGCCTGCCGGCCGAGCGCATCGGCACGCGCGGGCGACACCGCCACCCGCGGCGCCGCAGGTTTGGCGCCGTTGTTCACCGCTCTTGCCCGAAGGGTCGGGCGACGCCGCGACGGCGCGTCAACTCACCTTCCGGTGCGGACCCGCGTCCAGGTCCGCGTATATACCCGGTCGACCTCGCGCGGCAGGGTCTTGAGACCAAACAGCCGCTCCATCACCTCGGGCGGGGGGAAGATGTTCGGATCGTCGCGGATCTCCTCGTCGAGCAGTTCCAGCGACGCCGGGTTCGGATTGGCATAGGCGACGTAATTGGTGATCTCCGCGATCACTTCCGGGCGCAGCAGGTAATTGATGAACAGGTGCGCGTTGTCCGGGTTGCGCGCGTCCGCCGGGATGGCGAGCGTGTCGAACCAGATCGGCGCACCCTCCTGCGGGATGGCGTAGGCGAGCTCGACGCCGCTCTCCGCTTCCTCCGCGCGGTAGGCCGCCTGGGCCACGTCGCCGGACCAGCCGACCGCGACGCAGATGTCGCCGTTGGCGAGGTCGTTGATGTACTGCGAGGAATGGAAGTAGGTGACGTGCGGGCGCACGGCCAGCAACACGTCGGCGGCCCGGGCGATCACCTCGGGGTCGAAGCTGTTCGGGTCCTCGCCGAGGTAATGCAGCGCCAGCGGGATCATTTCCGAGGCGGCGTCCAGCATGGCGAAGCCGCAGGCCGAGATCTTCTCGGCGTACTCCGGATTGAACACCAGGTCCCAGGAATTGACCTCGAAATCCGCGCCGAAGATCTCGGCGATCTTCTCGACGTTGTAGCCGATCCCGGTCGTGCCCCACAGGTAGGGCACGGCGTGACGATTGTCCGGGTCGTTCACCGCGATGCGGGCCAGCAGGTCCTGGTCGAGATTGCCGTAGTTGGACAGCTTGGCGCGATCCAGCGGCATGAACACGCCGGCAGGCACCTGGCGACCGAGGAATGCAGCCGACGGCACCACGAGGTCGTAGCCCGTGCTGCCGGCCAGCAGCTTGGCCTCGAGGACCTCGTTGCTGTCGAACACGTCGTACGTGACCTTGATGCCGGTTTCCGCCTCGAAATTCGCGATGGTGTCTTCGGCGATGTAGTCCGACCAGTTGTAGATGAACAGGTTGCCGCCGGACTCTTGTGCGTTCGCCCCGAGCGGCGCGACGAAAAAGCCGGCGACAAGGCCGATCGACAGCGCGGCCAGCTGCTTGCAAGTTTTCATAGCGGAATCTCCCACCCAGGAAGGCGAAGTATAAACCCTAGGTTTCCGGCTGCGTACCGGCAATGGTGAAGCATACCTAGCGCGGGGCGGCACTGCCACGGTAGTTGAAGGCTGCCGGCCCCCAGCCGGGGATGTAGCGTGCATCCATCTCCCGGACTTGGAAGCCGCCGGCCTCCAGCACCTGCGGGATGTGCCGGTCCAGGTTGCAGCCGCCACCGAGACGCCGCCACAGCGGGTTCAGCAGCGCCTGCTGGCGCTGCATCCAGCGATCCGGCGCCAGCCCGTGCTCGCAGAACAGCAGCTCGCCCCCGGGCTTGAGCACGCGGCGCATCTCGGCCAGCGCCGCGTCGGTATCGGGGATGGTGCAGAGCGTGTACGTGGTCACGATCGTATCCACGCTGGCGTCACGCAGCGGGATCCGGTCGCCGGGCGCCTCGACCAACTCGACCGGGAAGCGCGCAGCGGCCACGGCCGCATCCGCCTTGGCGTGCATTTCGGCGGACGGATCCAGCCCCCACACCATGCTCACCCGGGCGGGGTCGTAGAACGGCAGGTTCAGGCCGGAGCCGAAGCCGACCTCCAGCACCCGCCCGTGCGCTTGCGGCACCACCTCCGCGCGCTGCCGCATGGCGGAGCGCGTGCTGCACGCCAGGTGCACCACGTGCGGCAGGACATGCCGGCTGTAAAAGCCCATACGCTCTCCCGGCAGCTTGATGAGGACGTGTTCGTATACTACAGGCCGTCACCGGGCTGCGCGGATTGTCTAGAATGAGGCGGCATCCCAGGGAGGGTCTTGAGCATGGCGAACCGCATCGAGCGCATCGAGCTCTGGCACGTCAACGTGCCCCTGCCCGCCCCTTTCTGGCCCTCGTGGATTCCAGGCTATCCGCAGACCCACGTCGCGCAGACAGTGGCGCGCATCTACGCGGGCGACGGCCTGGTGGGCGAGACCGGCGGCCCCGCCTTCACCACGGAGCGCCGCGGCCTCGGCGACCTGCTCGGCGGCTTCCTGCTGGGATTGCCGGCCGACGACATGGACGCGGTACGCCGCCGCCTGCGCGAAGCCTCTTACCTGGGCTGGCGCAACTGGTGGCTGGAAGCCGCATGGTGGGACATGGCGGGCAAGCTCGCCGGCAAGCCCGTCTACCAGCTGCTGCAGCGGGAGCCGGCGACCGTGCTGAAAGCCCCGGTGTATGCCTCCAGCGGCTCGCTCAAGCCGCTCGACGAGCGGCGGCGCTGGCTCGACGAGATCCGCCGCATGGGCTTCAGCGCAGTGAAGATCCGCGTCAAGTACGCCACCCTGGAGGAGGACCTCGCCACGGTGCGGGCCGTGCGCGAGCACGTCGGCGACGGTTTCACCCTCGGCGTGGACGCCAACCAGGGCTGGCCCGTGTCCCTGTTCCGCCGCAACCCGGAGTGGGACCTCGAGCGTGCCACCGCCTTCGCACGGGGCTGCGATGAACTCGGCGTGGCCTGGCTCGAAGAGCCGCTCGACATGCATGACTGGCACGGCATGGCCGAGTTGCGCCGGCGCGTCAGGACGCCGATCGCCGGCGGGGAACTGCACGGGGCATGGCATGAGTTGCTGCCGCTGTTCGAGCACGAGAGCCTCGACAAGTACCAGCCGGACGCCATGTTCTCAGGGCTGACCGTGGCCGGCCGGGTGATGGACGAATGTCGCACACGCGGCCTCGACTTCACGCCGCACACCTGGTCCAACGGCTTCCACATGGTGGTCAACCTGCACGCCTTCGCAGCCTGGGAGCGTCGCAAGCTGCTGGAATATCCCTACGAGCCGCCGGGCTTCGTGCCGGCCGCGCGCGAGGGCATCATGCCGCCCATCACGGTGCACGCGGACGGCACCGTGGACGTGCCCCAGGCGCCCGGGCTGGGCCTGGAGATCGACGAGAAACTGCTGCGCCGCCACGGCAAGCGCTTCCACGTCGCGACCCCGCTCAAGGTCGCTGTGCGCGCGGTGCGCGAGAAAGGGTTGCGCTCGGCGCTGCTGCTGAAGAAAGCGAAGGACGCCTCCGCCTCCTGACGAGCCGTCTCAGTCCCGGCGCGCGCCGATGCTGGGGAAGAACTGCCGGTCGGACCCCAGCATGTGCCGCGCCACGAGGTCGTAGGCCAGGTACTGGAACAACTCGCCCCCCGCGAGGGTGCCGGCGCGGAAATCAGTCGCCATGTCGCGGGCCCGGGCCAGCAGGACAGCGTGCTCCTGCGCATGGCTCTCGCGATCCGCAAAGCCGACCTTGCTCAGGACCTGCTCCTCGTCACGGAAGTGGCGCGCCACGTCCTCGATCAGGCGCTCGATCAACTGCTCGACCTCGTCCGCCGGCCGGCCCGACAACACCGCCTCCAGCAGGTGGTTGGCGTCCTCGAACAGCGCCCGGTGCTGGGCGTCGATGAGGGGATGCCCGGAGCAGAAGCGCTGTTTCCAGACCAGGCGCACAAAGTTGCCTTCGACGTGCTCGGCTTCCGGCGCAGCCAGCTGCGAGGTGTCGACCTCGACCAGGTTGCGGCCGCGTTTCTTGGCCCGGTAGAGCGCGTCGTCCGCGCGCCGCAGCCATTCGGCGGCGGTCTCCGTGGGCGCGAACTGCGCCACGCCGATGCTGGCGGTGAGCGCGCCCACGCCGCGGAACTGGCATCGCTCCACCTGCTCGCGCAGCCGCTCCGCCGAGCGCTGTGCAGCGGGCAACGGCGTGTTCGGCATCAGAATGATGAACTCCTCGCCGCCCCAGCGCGTGAGCGAGTCGGACTTGCGCATGCCCTCGCGCAGGCAGTCTGCGAACTCGGCCAGGATACGGTCGCCGACCGGGTGACCGAAATTGTCGTTCACGCTCTTGAAGTGATCGATGTCGATGACCGCCAGCGACAGGGGGTGACCAAAACGTATCGCGCGGTGAGTCTCGCCTTCCAGGGCCTCCTCGAAGCGGCGCCGGTTCCAGGCCTTGGTCAGGCCGTCCGTACTGGCCAGCTCCTGCAGGGAACGCACGGCGGACGCCAGCTGCGCGTTGACCTGTTCTGCCGAACGCAGCGCCTGCGCTGCCTCCTCCGTCGCCTGTAACCGGCCCACCTGCGGCACCAGCAGGACGCCCACGGCCTCCATGGCGCCCTGCGCGTCAAACACCGGGAAGTGCGTCACCAGGACCGCCCGGGCACCCGCACCGGCCGCGCCTGGTTGCAGCTCGATGTTGACCGCAGCGCCCGTTGCCGCGCTCGCGCGCTGCGCTTCCTCCATGGCCCGCGTCATGGACTCCGGGAGCAGGTCGGCGTCCTGGCTGCCGCTCACGGTCGTTTCGGCTTGCGCGCCGAGCAACCGGCCGTAGCCGGGATTGGCATACAGGTAGCGGCCGTCCAGGCCCTTGATGGCCAGGCCGATGTCCTGGGTCGCGAGGAAGCCCGCGAAGATGTCGGGAATGCCGATCTGATACATTGCCGCCGCCTGCCGCCCCCGGGACCGTCCCGGGGCAGACGCACTTATACCCGCAGAAGCGCCGCTGCGGATTGAACGGGGTCACGAACTGCGGCAATTACTTAAGGGCGCGCGCGCTCCAGGACGACGAAAGTCAGGTCATGCGCGTTGCGTTCGTCGGCCAGGCGTTCGCGGCGCGCCACCTCGTCCCAGTCCTGCGGATCCAGGTCCGGGAAGCGCGTGTCTCCCTCGGGAGCGGCGTGGACGCGGGTCAGGTAGATCCGTCGCACGCGCGGCAGGGCCAGCCGGTAGACCGCCGCACCGCCGATGACCATCAACTCCTCCGCACCCTCGGCCTCCGCCAGGCTGAGCGCCTGGTCCAGCGAGCTCACCCGCTCTGCACCCTCGGCCTGCCATTCCGGGTCGCTGGTGAGCACGAGGTTGCGTCGCCCGGGCAAGGGCCGCCCGATGGAGTCCCAGGTCAGGCGGCCCATCAGGACCGGCTTGCCCAGGGTGACCTGCTTGAAATGGCTGAGGTCCGCCGGCAGGTGCCAGGGCATCCCGCCCTGCGACCCGATGATGCCGTTGTCCGCCACGGCGGCGACGAGTGTGACTTGTGTTGCCATGCCCTGATGATAGACCGAGGAGCGCCGCCGCGTTGACTTTAATATCAGGTGTATCTAATATTTGGCGCGTGGCCCGAATTCAAGGAGCGCACATCATGAACATCGACCGTTTCGTCTTCGCCTTCGCCGGCACGCTGGTGTTGCTCGGGCTGGTGCTGTCGCAGCTGTTGTCGCCCTGGTGGCTGCTGCTGCCCGCCTTCGTCGGCCTGAACATGCTGCAGGCGGCCTTCACCGGCTTCTGCCCGCTGGCGATCATCCTCAAGAAGTCCGGCGTGCAGCCGGGCTGCGCCTTCCAGTAAGGCCCGGCCGCGCAAAGTCTTCCCCCACGGGGCGCCATGGACGGCTCCCCATCTTCTCCGCCTCAGACTGACACCGGCGCCGGAATGTGCGGCTGCGCCTCGTAGCCGACGATCTCGAAATCCTCGTAGCGATACTCGAAGATGCTCGGCGGCCGGCGCAGGATATGCAGGCGCGGCAGCGGCCCCGGCGTGCGCGCCAGTTGCAGGTCGGCCTGCGCGAGATGGTTGCGGTACAGGTGCACGTCACCGCCGGTCCAGATGAACTCCCCCGGCTCGAGGTCGCACTGTTGCGCCATCATGTGCGTCAACAGCGCATAGGATGCAATGTTGAACGGCACGCCGAGGAAGATGTCGCAACTGCGCTGGTAGAGCTGGCAGGAAAGCCTGCCGTCCCCCACCCAGAACTGGATCAGGCAGTGGCAGGGCGCCAGCGCCATGCGCCCGGCACGCACGTTTTCCTGCGGCGACAGGGTCTCGTCCGGCAGCTCCGCAGGGTTCCATGCCACCACCAGGATGCGGCGGGAGTCCGGCCGGGTGCGGAGGGTCTCGACCGCCTGGGCCACCTGGTCGATGGCGCCGCCGTCCGCGGTCGGCCAGGCGCGCCACTGGCGCCCGTACACCGGCCCGAGCTCGCCCTCCTCCGTCGCCCACTCGTCCCAGATGCGGACCTTGTGCTCTTTCAGGTAGCCGATGTTGGTCTCGCCGGAGAGGAACCACAACAGCTCGTGCACGATGGAGCGGATGTGCAGCTTCTTGGTGGTGAGCAGCGGGAAACCGGCGCCGAGGTCGAAGCGCATCTGGTGCCCGAACACCGACAGCGTCCCGGTGCCGGTGCGGTCTTCCTTCTCCAGGCCGTGCTCGCGAATGTGACGCAGGAGGTCGAGATACTGTTGCATGTCAGGCGCTCCGCCGCGGACTCCGGTAGGCCAGCCACAGCAGCACCACGCCCAGCAGGATGAGCGGCGTGGAGAGCACCTGGCCCATGGTGAGCCAGCCCCAGGCGAGATAGCCGATGTGCGCGTCGGGCAGGCGCACGAACTCCACTGCGAAGCGGAACACCCCGTAGCCCAGCGCGAACATGCCCGACACCGCCATGCGCGGCGGCCGTCGCGCCGAGTAGAACCAGAGCACCAGGAACAGGGTGACCCCTTCCAGCCCGGCCTGGTACAGCTGCGAGGCGTGCCGCGTCGTGCCGTCCACCACGAAACCCCAGGGCACGTCGGTCGGCTTGCCCCACAACTCGCCGTTGATGAAGTTGCCGAGGCGGCCGAAGGCCAGCCCCAGCGGCGCAAGCGGGGCGATGAAATCGGTCATTTCGAAGAACGTCTTGCCCAGCTTGCGGCCATACAGCCACACCGCCAGCAGCACGCCCAGCAGGCCGCCGTGGAAGGACATGCCGCCCTGCCAGATCCGCAGCAGCATCAGCGGGTCGCGCGTCCATGCGTCGAAGTTGTAGAACAGGATCGATCCCAGCCGCCCGCCGACGATGACGCCGATGGCGCAATAGAAGATCAGGTCGTCGACCTGCTGCGGCGTCCAGCCCGAGCCCGGCTGTTTCGCACGGTGCCGCGCCAGCGCCCAGGCGATGGCGAAGCCGATGATGTACATCAGGCCATACCAGCGGATGGCCAGCGGCCCGAGCTGGACGGCGATCGGGTCAATGTCGGGATAGGGAATCATGGCGCGCTAGTTTACTGCAGAATAACGCCCCCGTTCCCTGGAGGATGAAGGCGTGACGCACTGGATCTATCTCGGCATTGCCATCGTGGCGGAGGTGATCGGCACTTCCTTCCTCAAGAGCTCGGACGGCTTCACGCGGTTCGCCCCGTCGGTGGTGGTCGTGGTCGCTTACGTGATCGCCTTCTATTTCCTCGCCCTGACGCTGCGCACCCTCCCCGTGGGCATCGCCTACGCGGTCTGGGCGGGCGCCGGCATGGCGCTGATTGCGCTGGTCGGTTACCTGGTCTTCGGCCAGCGGCTGGACGCCCCGGCCGTCATCGGCATCGGGCTGATCTTCACCGGCGTGGCGGTGATCAACCTGTTCTCGACCAGCATCCAGCGCGGCGGCGCCTGACCCGCCCGGCGTCGAGTATAGTTACGCCCTCTCCCCGTCCCGGATCCTTGCGGAAGCTTCATGACCGAAATGCGCAATCGCCTCGCCGACCAGACCAGCCCCTACCTGCTGCAGCATGCCGACAACCCGGTGCACTGGCAGCCCTGGGACGAGGAAGCGCTCGCCGCCGCCCGGCGCGAGGGCAAGCCCATCCTGTTGTCCATCGGCTACTCCGCCTGCCACTGGTGCCACGTCATGACGCACGAGTGCTTCGAGGACCCGGCGATCGCGGCGCGCATGAACGAGCTGTTCGTCAACATCAAGGTGGACCGCGAGGAGCGTCCCGACCTCGACCGCATCTACCAGCTGGCGCACCAGATGATCACCCAGCGCAACGGCGGCTGGCCTCTCACCATGTTCCTCTCTCCCGACGACCAGGCGCCTTTCTTCGGCGGCACCTATTTCCCGCCGGAGCCGCGCCACGGGCTGCCCGGTTTCCCCGAACTGATGGACCGGGTTGCCGGCTACTGGCGCGATCACCAGGACGAGATCCGCGAGCACGCGGGCGCGGTGCAGGAGGCTTTTGCGGAAATCTGGCGCGCCCCGGCCGGCACCGACCTCGCCGGGCAGACGCTCGACAGGGAACCGCTCGACCAGGCGCGCCGGGCGCTGGGCGAGAGCTTCGACACGGAACATGGCGGCTTCGGCGAGGCGCCCAAGTTCCCGCATCCGCCCAACCTGGTGCGACTGCTGCGCCACTGGCGCGCTACGGCGCTGGGCGACTCGCCCGACCTCGAGTCGCTTTACATGGTCACCGCGACCCTGCAGCAGATGGCCGAGGGCGGCGTCTGCGACCAGCTCGGCGGCGGCTTTTACCGCTATGCCGTGGACGCGCACTGGATGATTCCGCATTTCGAAAAAATGCTCTATGACAATGCGCAGCTGTTGCCCCTCTACGCCCAGGCGCACTCGGTCAGCAACGAGGCGCTGTTCCGCCGCGTGGCGCAGTCGACGGCCGGCTGGGTCATGCGCGAGATGCAATCCCCCGAGGGCGGGTACTACGCGGCGCTGGACGCGGACACCGAGGGCGAGGAAGGCCGCTACTACGCCTGGACGCGCGAGGAGATCCAGCGCCTGCTGGCGCCGAGCGAACTGCCCGCCGTCACGGCCGTCTACGGGCTCGACCATGGGCCCAACTTCGAAGGCCGCTGGCACCTGCACACCTTTATGACTCCCGAGCAGTTCGCCGCCCACAGCGGCCTGGACGGCGCGGAAGTGGAAGCCCTGCTCGCCACCGCGCGCGCCAAGCTGCTGGCGGCGCGCGAGAAGCGCGTGCGTCCCGGGCGCGACGAGAAAATCCTCGCCGGCTGGAACGGTCTCATGGTCCGCGGCATGTGCATCGCCGCGCGCATCCTCGGCGATGCCGGCATGGCGGCCTCGGCGGAACGCGCCATGGATTTCGTGCGCCGCGAGATGTTCGTCGACGGCCGCCTGCGCGCGACCTGGAAAGACGGCACGGCGCGCCTCGGCGCCTATCTCGACGACCATGCCTACCTGCTGGACGCGGCGCTGGAGTCCCTGCAGCTGCGCTGGAACCCCGAGGTGCTGGAATTCGCCGTGGCGCTGGCTGACATCCTGCTGGCGCACTTCGAGGACCCGGCGGGCGGCGGCTTCCTGTTCACCGCCGACGACCACGAGTCCCTGCTGGAACGCCCGCGGCCGCTGGCGGACGATGCCATGCCGGCCGGCAACGGCATCGCTGCCCTGGCGCTGAACCGTCTTGGCTGCCTGCTCGGCGAGACCCGCTACCTGGCGTCCGCCGAGCGCGCGGTGCGCTCGGCCATGCCGGCACTGCGGCGCGCGCCCTGGCTGCATTGCGCCCTGCTGGACGCGCTCGAGGAACAGCTGGCACCGCCCGAGATCGTCATCGTGCGCGGCGTGGGCCGCCGCCCCGCAGAGTGGGCGCGCACGGCACGCCTGGTCTATGCGCCGCGCCGCCTCGTGCTCGAGATCCCGGCGGACGCCGCCGGCCTGCCGGCCTCGCTGGCGGAAAAGACGCCGCCCGAGTCCGGGGCGCGCGCCTGGATCTGCCGTGGCACCACCTGCCTGCCGCCCGTGGATACGCTGTCCGGCTTCACCACGGCGCTGAAGGGCTAGGGGCCGATACGGCGCCAGCCTTCGGGCCCGCGTCGCAGCTCGTAGGTCGGCCAGTACCGCTGGTCGAGCTTCAGGGTCACCACCTCGACCTGGCCATTCCAGTTCACCACCTTCAGCCGCACCGACTCGCCGTGCTGGTGTCCGGCAACCGCCGCCAGGAAAGCGTCGAGGTCCGGCGTGGGCTGGCCGTCAACCTCGACGATACGGCGGCCGCCGCCCAGGCCGTTGCGGCTGGCCGGCGACCCGAAGGCATGGAAAGCCACCAGGGCGCCGGTCGGATCGATGCTGCGCTGGGCGGCGAGGGCCCGGTGCGGCGCCTGCAACACGGCGCCGGCCCAGGAGACGATGCGGTCGACGCCGCCGCTGCCGAGGATCACCGTCGGCACTTCGAGCGTCAGCAGCTCGTCCTGGCGCCAGACTTCCACCACCAGAGACTCTGCCTGGCTGAGCGTCTCTACCGCGCGGAAACTGTTCACCAGCTGGCCGTCGATGGACAGCAGCAGGTCTCCGGGGCGCAGCAGCTCCGCTGCGGGCGTCGCCGCGACCGTGCGCACCACCTGCAGCACCTGGCGACGCTCGGGATCATGCGCCTCGAGGCGGGCCACGAGTGCCTCCGGCAGCCCCAGCCGTCGTGCGCTGGCGAGCGGAATCTGCGCGAACTCGGCCTCGAGCGAACGCAGCACGCGCTCACCCCGCGCCAGCGCCAGCACCTCGGCGACCAGCTCCGCGGAGACACCCATGTTGGACTGCTCGATGGTGCGGCCGGCATCGAAGGCGAAACTCGACCACATGCCCAGCACCCGCCCGCGCGAGTCAGACAAAACGCCGTCGAAATCGCTCGGCCCGCTCAGCAGCTGGATCGTCTCCAGGTTGGCGTCACGAAAGCGCAGCGTGCGCGAGAGCGGCATCACCAGCGCATCGATGGACGACACCTCGGTGGACTGCGACGCCAGGCGCTGGTCGCCCCTGAGTCCGACCACCCAGACCTCCTCGCCCGGCTCCAGCGCGCGCGGCGCCAGCGTCGCCGCCCGCACGGGCGTGTCGCCGATCAGCGCCGGCTCGTAGCGAACCACCGCCAGGTTGTGCAGCGGGTGCATGAACTCGACCGTGCCCGGGATCTCCAGCGAGCCGGCGAAAGTCAGCGTCACGTCGCCGAGCGTCTCCGGGACCGTGTTGCGGTCCACCACCACCAGCCCGGCCGCCGCATCGACCACCAGTCCGGTGCCGTAATAGAAACGATCAGAGACGCCCGAGATCGGATAAGGCATCTCGAAGTTCACCATCACCAGGGACGGCTGCAGCACCTTCAGGTGGCGCTCCCGCTCCGGCGGGAAGCTGGTCGCAGCCGGCTCCTGGCGGGCCGGCGGACCGGGATCCGCCAGCGGCTCGCAGGGCCAGTCGCCGATCGCATCGTTGCGGCGGCAATGCGCGGCCGGGAACCAGCGCCGGTCGATGCGCACGCTGCGCAGCTGGGTGCCGCGCGGATTGTCGAACTCGAAATAACGCGCCGTGACCCGCGTTCCGTCCGGCAGGCCCTCGATAATGGCGCGCAGGCTCGCCAGGTCGGGCGTGGGCCGGCCGTCCATTTCCACGATCACGGCGCCGCGCGGCACTGCGGAGGCCATCAGCATGTAGCCGGGATTGGCGACGTAGACGCCGTGGAGCGGCGCATTGAGGTGGCGCGCCTGCTGGTAGGAGAGGTTGTTCAGCACCGCGTCGCCGATGTACAGGAACTCGTCGGGGCTGACGGCGTGCAGGTCGCTGACTTCCACCTCGATCTCGAGGTCGGCCGGGCCGCGCCGCAGCGAGAGCCGCACGCTTTCGCCCACCCTTGAATCCAGCGCCTCGGCCAGCGCGACGAAGGTCGCCAGCGGGCGACCGTCCAGCGCCAGCAGGATGTCGCCGGGCTGCAAACGGCCGTCGCCGGGAGCACCCGGCACAATGTCCCGCACCACGAGGAGCCCCTTCTGCTCCGGGAACAGCCGCCGGTAGCGCGCCTCGACTTCCGGATCGAGCCCGAGGCGCCCCAGCTCGTCGTAGGGCATGTGCACGAAAGTGGTCAGCAGCGTGCCGCGCGGCACGGGCTCACCATTGCGGATGTGTTCCAGCGCCCGCACGACACGGTCCAGCGGCAGGAAGAAGCTGGACGCCGCCTGGGTGTTGGCACCCGCGTTGAGCGCCACCACGCGGCCATGGATGTCGATCACCGGCGAGCCGGAGGAGCCACCTGAAGTGCCCGATGCGGCCTGGATGTAAAAGGTGTTGAAGTCGTTGTACTGGCCGCGGCCGTAGAAAGGCGCCTCACGATCGAGGCGCGCCAGCGTCCCGGCGAGAATCGAGATCTGCTCGCCGGCATCGTTGCCCACGACGCGGATCTCGCGTCCCGCCTCTGCGCCCTCGGGCGCCAGCGGCAGCGTCTGCGGGCTGATGTGGCGCAGCTGCGCCGGATCGTAGCGAAAGAAACCGAAGTCGTGCACGGGGTCGCGATAGACCGCCGTCAGCTCCACTTCCTCGTGGTTCAGGAACACCGCCTCGGCCACCACCGGGCCGGCCGTCACCACGTGGCGGTTAGTCAGAATCAGGCCCTGCTCGGCGTCGACCACGAAGCCGGTGGCCTGGGTGGACATGTTCCAGTGCGTGTCGAAGGCGCGCGGCGCGTCCACGCGAATGGTGACTACGCTGGGCGCGATGCGCTCGAGCGTCCGGCGCCAGTCCGCCGGTTCCGCCGCGACCTCGCCGCCCGGCAGGGCGTCAGCCAGGACCGGTCCGGCGCCCAGCGCCAGGATCAACAGCAGGGCCGTGCCAAAGCGCTCAGCCAGAGAGGCCATGCTCGTACCCGAAACTGGCGCTGAAACGTTCATCAAAGGCCTCGCGCGCGAAGTGGTGATTCTGGGTGCCCGCCGACTCGACCTTGAGCGCGCCCATGAGGGCGGCGATACGGCCGGTGGTCTCCCAGTCGGCGCCGCGCAACAGCCCGAACAGCAGGCCGGCACGGTAAGCGTCGCCGCAACCCGTCGGGTCGACCACGGCCTCCGGCGCGGCCGCCGGGATGTCGTGGCGGCGGCCACCAGCCATGATCGTGGAGCCCTCGGCGCCGCGCGTGACGATGTAGGCCTGGACGCGCGCCGCGATCTGCTCATCGTCGAGCCCCGTGCGCTGGCTCAGCATCTTGCCCTCGTAGTCGTTGACCGCGACCACGTCGGCCAGCTCGATGAAGCGCGTCAGCTCTGCCGCACCGAACATGGGCAGGCCCTGGCCGGGGTCGAAAATAAAAGGAATGCCGGCGGCGGCGAACTGCTCCGCATGGTCGATCATGCCCTGGCGCCCGTCCGGCGAGACCATGCCCCAGCGGATGCCGGCATGGGCCGGCACCGCGTTGATATGCGCATGCTGCATCGCCCCGGGATGGAATGCCGTGATCTGGTTGTCGGCGAGATCGGTGGTGATGTAGGCGACCGCGGTCCAGCTGTCGCGCAGCTCGCGCACGAAGTCCAGCGGCACGCCGCGCGCGCCGAGCCATTCGCGATACGGCGCGAAATCATGCCCGACCGTGGCCATGGGGTAGCCGGTCTCCCCCAGCAGGCCCAGGTTGTAGGCGATGTTCGCCGCACAGCCGCCGAACTCGCGGCGCAGGGCAGGCACCAGGAACGAAACGTTCAGGACGTGGATCTGGTCCGGCAGGATCTGGTCCTGGAACCGGCTCTGGAACACCATGATGTTGTCGTAAGCGATCGAGCCGCAGATCAGCGCGCTCATGCCGCGTCCGGTTTCCAGGCCACGTCCAGCTGCCGCGCTGCGCGCACGTCGTCCAGGCGCCGCACCGGTGTGGTGTACGGTGCGCCCTTCACTTTCTCCGGCTCGGTCCGCGCCTCCTCGAGGATCGTCGCCATGGCCTCGACGAAGGCGTCCAGCACTTCCTTCGACTCGGTCTCGGTGGGCTCGATCAGCAGGCACTCCGGCACCAGCAGCGGGAAATAGGTCGTCGGCGCGTGAAACTCGAAATCCAGCAGGCGCTTGGCCACGTCCATCGCCGTCACGCCAAGCTCCTTGGCCTCGCGCTTCAGCGTGACGATGAACTCGTGGCTGGCGCGGCGCTCGGGATAGGCCAGGGTGAAGCCCTTTTCGCGCAGCCGCGCCATGAGGTAGTTGGCGTTCAGCGTGGCGAACTCCGCCACCCGCGGCATGCCCTCGCGCCCCAGCATGCGGGCGTAGACGTAGGCGCGCAGCAGCACGCCGGCGTTGCCCATGAAGGCCGAGAGGCGGCCGATGGAGTGCGGCCGTTCTTCCTCGCTGACCCAGCGGAAGCGCTCGCCTTCCTTCACCGCGAAGGGCACCGGCAGGAACGGCACCAGGCGCTCACTGACGCCCACCGCCCCCGAGCCCGGCCCGCCGCCGCCGTGCGGCGTGGAGAAGGTCTTGTGCAGGTTCATGTGGATGACGTCGAAGCCCATGTCGCCCGGGCGCACCTTGCCGAGGATGGCGTTCAGGTTGGCGCCGTCGTAGTACAGCAGGCCGCCTGCGGCATGCACCACCTTCGACATCTCCAGGATCTTGCGGTCGAACACCCCCACGGTGGAGGGATTGGTCAGCATGATGCCGGCGGTGTTGGGACCGACCGCGGCCTTCAGCGCCTCGAGGTCGACGTCGCCGTCGGCCGAGGTCGGGATCTCGATCACCTTGCAGCCGCACATGGTGGCCGTGGCCGGATTGGTGCCGTGCGCCGCGTCCGGGACGATGATCTCGTTGCGATGCGACTCGCCGCGCGCCACGTGGTAGGCCCGGATCATGGCCACGCCGGCGAACTCGCCCTGGGCGCCGGCCATCGGCGTCAGCGACACCGCCTTCATGCCCGTGACCTCGCGCAGGATTTCCTGCAGCTCCCACATGCAGGCCAGGAAGCCCTGGCCGGTGGACTCCGGCGCCAGCGGGTGGCGGCCGGTGAAGCCAGGCAGCAACGCCAGCGTGTTACAGGCGCGCGGGTTGTACTTCATCGTGCACGAGCCCAGCGGGTAGAAGTTCGTGTCGATGGAGAAGTTGAGCCGCGACAGCCGCGTGTAGTGCCGCACCGCGCCCAGCTCGGAGACCTCCGGCAGGCGCGGCGGCTCAGCGCGGCGGAACGCGGCCGGGATGTCCGCCTGGACCCCGGTCGCCGGCGCCTGCGCCACGGCGCGGCGGCCGGGACGGGAATGCTCGAAGATCAGCGGCTCGCGCATCTCAGCCGAGCGCCTTCAGCGCCGCCTCGTAGTCCGGCTCGTTGGCGATCTCCGGCACCAGCTCGGCGTGAACCACGGTGTCGTTCTCATCCAGCACGACGACCGCGCGCGCCGTCAGGCCCGCGAAGGCGCTGTCCGAGATCAGCACGCCGTAGGCGCGGGCGAAGTCGGGCGAACGCATGGTCGACAGCGTGACCACGTTCTCCAGCCCCTCGTCGCCGCAGAAGCGCTTGTGCGCGAACGGCAGGTCCGGCGAGATCATCAGCATCACGGTGTCGTCATGCTCACGGGCGTAGTCGTTGAACTTCTTGGTCGACAGGGCGCAGACCGGCGTGTCGATGCTGGGGAAGATGGACAGGACTTTCTTCTTGCCCATCCAGCGCGACAAGGAAACGTCGTTGAGCGCGCTGTCGGTAAGCGTGAAATCGGGCGCCTTGCCGCCGACGCGCGGGAATTCACCGGCGGTGTGGATCTCGTTGCCCTGCAGGGTGATGGTAGCCATGTTTAACTCCGCAATGGATTCGAATGTCGGGCGGCCGCTCAGGCCACCTGTGCCTCGCGCAGCACTTCGCTGAGCGCCTGGAAATAAGTCTCGATATCGGTGGCGGTGCGGGTCTCGGTGGCGCACACCAGCAACGCGTTCCCCAGCTCGGGGTATTCGCGCGACAAGTCGTAGCCGCCGAGGATGCCGCGCCGCGCCAGCATCTCCAGCACCGGTCGCACCGGCCGGTCCAGCCGCAGCACGGACTCGTGGAAGAAATGACCGGGGAACACCCGCTGCACGCCCTCCAGAGACTCCAGCTGCCCCACCAGCTCCGCCGTGTTGCGCACCGACGCGGCCGCGACCCGCGCCAGGCCCTCCGCGCCGAGCAGGCTCATGTAGATCGTGGCGGCGGTCACCATCAGCCCCTGGTTGGTGCAGATGTTCGAGGTCGCCTTGGAGCGCCGGATATGCTGCTCGCGGGCCTGCAGGGTCAGGGCGAAGCCCTCGCGCCCGTCCAGGTCGACGGTCTTGCCGACGATGCGGCCCGGCATCTGGCGCACCAGCGCGCCGCGGCAGGCGAGAAAGCCGAAGTAAGGACCGCCGGAGGACAACGGCACGCCCAGCGGCTGGCCCTCGCCGCAGGCGATGTCGGCCCCGGTTTCGCCCCATGCGCCCGGCGGCTGCAGCAGCGCCAGGCTGGTCGGGTTCACCACCGCGATCACCAGCGCACCGCGCGCATGCGCCCAGTCGGTCAGCGCCGCCACGTCCTCGTAGCCGCCGAAGAAGTTCGGCTGTTGGATCACCAGCGCCGTGATGTCCTCTTGCGCCCACGGCTCCAGGGCCTCCAGCGCGGTCGTACCCGTGTCCGGATCGTACGGCACGATCTCGAAATTCAGCCCCTGGCCGCCGGCGATGGCGTGCGCCACGCGCCGGTAGGCCGGGTTGACCGTGGCAGGCACCAGGATGCGCGCCGACTTCGAGGCGCGGTGCGCGCGCACCGCCATCAGCGCGGCCTCCGCCATGGCCGACGCGCCGTCGTACAGCGAGGCGTTGGACACGTCCATGCCGGTCAGGGCCGTCATCATCGACTGGTATTCGTAGATGAGCTGCAGCGTGCCCTGGCTGGCCTCGGCCTGGTAGGGCGTATACGCGCTGTAGAACTCGCCGCGCGTGGTGATCTCCCACACCGCCGCCGGGATGTGGTGCTCATAGGCGCCGGCGCCGATGAAGTTGAGATGGCCGGCGTCCTGCGCCGCGCGTTCGCGCATCAGCCGCTGGATCTCCATCTCGCCCAGCGCCGCGGGCACGCCGGGCAGTGAATCGACCTTGAGGCCGCTCGGGATCTCGTCGAACAGCTGCTCGATCTCGCCGACACCGATGGCGGCAAGCATCTCGCGGATGTCGTCTTCCGTGTGGGGAATGAAAGGCATGGTTTAACTCCGGAGGGAAGCGCGCAGCGCCCCGGGCTCAGTCTTCGAGCGTGGCCTCGTAGGCTTTCGCATCCATGAGCGCAGAGGTTTCGGCCTCGGCGGCGGGACGGATCTTCATGATCCAGCCGGCGCCGTAGGGATCGGTGTTGAGCAGCTCGGGCTGGCTTGCCAGCGCCTCGTTCCCGGCCACGACCTCGCCGGCGACGGGGCTGTAGACGTCCGAGGCGGCCTTGACCGACTCGACCACGGCGCAGGCTTCGCCCGCCTCGAGCCCACGGCCCGTCTCCGGCGTCTCGACGAACACCAGGTCGCCGAGCGCACCCTGCGCATGGTCGGTGATACCGACGGTGAACGTGCCGTCGTCCTCCTGCCGGAGCCATTCATGCGTGCGGGTGTACTTGAGGTCGGAGGGGATGTTGCTCATGGCGGGCCTCTTGAATTATTGGGCGTCTGACGGGGGTTCAGTCGAGCTGGATGCGGGGCTTGCCGTTGCGCACAAAGGGCGGTCGCACCACGCGGGCGGGCAGGAGACGGCCGCGGATGTCGACCTCGACCTGTTCTCCGGCGCCGGCCGGGATGCGCGCAAAACCCACGGAGCGGCCGAGCGTCGGGGCGAAACTGCCGCTGGTGACCTCGCCGTCACCCGCGGGGGTGACCACCCGCTGGTGCGCGCGCAGCACGCCACGGTCCTGCAGCAGCAGGCCCACCAGCTTGCGCGGGGGGCCGGCGTCACGCTGCGCCTGCAGCGCCGCGCGGCCGATGAAATCGCGCTCCGCCGGCTCCCAGGCCACGGTCCACCCCAGCGCGGATTCCAGCGGCGTGGTGGTCTCGTCCATGTCCTGGCCATACAGGTTCATGCCCGCTTCCAGCCGCAGGGTGTCGCGGGCGCCGAGGCCACAGGGACGCACCCCGGCGGCCAGCAACGCCTGCCAGGTGGGGACGGCCTGCGCCGCCGGCAGGATGATCTCCCAGCCGTCTTCGCCGGTGTAGCCGGTGCGCGCCACGAACAGTTCACCGCAAGGCATCGCGGTGAAAGGGGCCAGGGCCAGCGCCGCCTCCCGGTCCGCCTCCGGCAGCAGCGCTATCGCGCGCTCGCGCGCCGCGGGGCCCTGTACGGCGACCATGGCCAGCTCCGGCCGCTCGGTCACGCTCACGGCCACGCCTGCCGCCTGGCGCTGCATCCAGTCCAGGTCCTTGGCACGTGTCGCAGCGTTGACCACCAGCCGGTAGCGTTCCGGCGCTAAATAGTAGGCGATGAGGTCGTCTATGACCCCCCCGTCCTCGTTCAGCATGCAGGTATACAGCGCCTTGCCCGGGGCCTGCAGCCGCGCCACGTCGTTCGCCAGCAGGCGGCGCAGCCATGGCCCGGCGTCTGCGCCGGCAATATCGACCACGGTCATGTGGGAGACGTCGAACATGCCGGCCTCGGCGCGCACGGCATGATGCTCCTCGACCTGCGAACCGTAGTGCAGCGGCATGTCCCAGCCGCCGAAATCGACGATCCGCGCGCCGAGGCGCTCGTGTTCGGAATGAAGTGGTGTCTTCTCGCCCATCGCGCTCGATCTCCCGCAACCCAACAGCATGACAGCCGGCGCCGCCCGCCGCCCCTCTGTCCGGTTACCTGAGAGATTCAGTGCCGCGACGCAACGCGGTACCGCTCACCTTCGGTGGGCCCTTGCCGGGCCGCTCTCCAGAGCCAACTCGTCCCCGGCGTCCTTTTGCCTGAGCGTTTCCGGGCGGTGCTTGCGCCTTCGGCGCCCCGGGCCGTTCCGGCCGGGGTCTCTCCACCAGGGACTGTAACGTTGGAGGGCGCATGATACCCGAGGCAATGCCTCCCTTGCGAGTGCGCCGCGAGGCGGGGATCATTGCCACCCCGAAACCTCTCTTGTCGGAGTCCACAGGCATGAACCCCGTACGCAGGCGCCCCTGCCTCCAGGTCAAGGTCGACCACGTCCGCGTCGGCGGCGACGCCCCGATCGTGGTGCAGTCCATGACCAACACGGATACGGCCGACATCGAGGCCACCGTGCGCCAGGTGGCGGAACTGGCCCGGGCCGGCTCGGAGGTGGTGCGCGTCACGGTGAACACCCGCGAGGCGGCCGCCGCGGTGCCCGCCGTGCGCGAGCGCCTCTACGCCATGGGCCTGAATGTGCCGCTGGTGGGGGACTTTCACTTCAACGGCCACAAGCTGCTGGCCGAGGTGCCGGAGTGCGGCCTGGCCCTGTCCAAGTACCGCATCAACCCGGGCAACGTCGGCCGCGGCTCCAAGCGCGACCCCCAGTTCGCCGCCATGATCGAAGTGGCGTGCCGCAACGATCGCCCGGTGCGCATCGGCGTCAACTGGGGCAGCCTCGACCAGGACCTGCTGACGCGGCTGATGGACGAGAACTCGAAGCTGGCGGAACCGCTGGACGCCCGCGCCGTGACCCAGGAGGCGATGATCCGGTCCGCCCTCGACAGCGCCGAGCGCGCCGTCGAGCTCGGGCTGCCGCGCGATCACATCATCCTCTCCTGCAAGGTCAGCGGGGTGCAGGACCTGATCTCCGTCTACCGCGACATCGCCGCGCGTTGCGACTATCCGCTGCACCTCGGTCTCACCGAAGCAGGCATGGGCAGCAAGGGCATCGTCGCCTCCACCGCCGGCATGGCCGTGCTGCTGCAGGAAGGCATCGGTGACACCATTCGCGTCTCGCTGACCCCCGAGCCGGGCGGCGACCGCACGCAGGAAGTGATCGTGGCGCAGGAGATGCTCCAGAGCATGGGCCTGCGGTCCTTCACGCCCATGGTCATCGCCTGCCCGGGCTGCGGGCGCACCACCAGCACTTTCTTCCAGGAGCTGGCGCAGCAGATCCAGTCGCACCTGCGCCACCGCATGCCGGAATGGAAAAAGCGCCACGATGGCGTGGAAGAGATGACCGTCGCGGTGATGGGCTGCGTGGTGAACGGCCCCGGCGAGAGCAAGCACGCCAACATCGGCATCAGCCTGCCGGGCACCGGCGAACGGCCGGTGGCGCCGGTGTACGTGGACGGGCAGAAGGACGTCACGCTCAAGGGCGACAACATCGCCGCGGAGTTCCAGGCGATGGTGGATGACTACGTCGAGCGCCGTTATCCGCGCAAGGCGTGACATAAGCCGCTCAAACGCTCTTGTCGCGGCGCGGCATGCGCGCCACGCACGCCCCCCGGTAGAATCATGCGCATAGAAACCACCTGGAGCATGTAATGGGCAAGGGCACGAACTACGTTGCCAAGGTCCCCGACGAGAACGGTTACATCCACTACACGGATGAAGAGCACCAGGTCTGGCACGAACTGATCACGCGCCAGAAAAAGGTGCTGCCCGGGCGCGCCTGCGCCGAATACATCGCAGCGCTGGACCGGCTCGACCTGCCGGAAAATCGTGTCCCCCAGTGCGAGGACGTGAGTCGCGTGCTGCGTGCACACACCGGCTGGGAGGTGGCGCCCGTGCCGGCGCTCATCAATTTCACCGATTTCTTCAACCTCCTGGCGAGCAAGCGCTTCCCGGCCGCGAGCTTCATCCGCCGCCGCGACGAGATGGAATACCTCCAGGAGCCGGACATCTTCCACGAGATTTTCGGCCACACCCCGCTGCTCACCGACCCGCGCTTCGCCGCCTTCACGCATGCCTACGGCAAGGCGGGCGCCGCGGCGCGCAAGGAAGACCGGCCCATGCTGGCGCGACTGTACTGGTTCACCGTCGAGTTCGGCCTCATCCATCGGCCCGACGAAGGTCTGCGTACCTATGGCGCCGGCGTCGTTTCCTCCAGCGGCGAGACCACCTACGCGCTGGAAAGTCCCGAACCGCAGCGCAAGCCCTTCGACCCGCTGGACGTGTTGCGCACGCCGTACCGTATCGACATCTACCAGCCCATCTATTTCGTCATCGAGAGCTTCGACACCCTGTTCGAGGTGGCGCAAATGGACCTGCTCGGGTTGATCGAGCAAGCGAGGAAGATGGGCATGCATCCGCCGGCCTTTCCGCCCAAGGAAGCGGCCACCGCCTGAAGCTCAACACTGCACCGAGGAGCACCCCGTGAGCGATCTCACTGCCAAGCACTGCGTTCCCTGCGAAGGAGGACTGCAGCCGATGTCCGCGACCGAGGCCCGCGAGTTCCTGGGTCGCCTGCACGCCGACTGGACGCTGAACGAAGACGCGACCGAGATTCGCCGCGACTTCCTCTTCAAGGGTTTCAATCGCACCATGGGCTTCGTCAACGCCGTGGCCTGGATCGCCAACAGCGAGAACCACCATCCCGACCTCGAGGTCGGCTGGGGTCACTGCCTGGTGCGCTTCTCCACGCACGCCATCAAGGGGTTGTCGGAGAACGACTTCATCTGCGCCGCCAAGGTCGACGCCCTACTCGACGAGTAGCTTGGCGTCGTCCGGCTCGATGGCGTCGAGCAGGTCGATGCGCGTGGTGGCGAAAGCCAGTGCCGCGGCGCGCGCACGCGCGTCCTGTTCATGGTCCAGCGACCACTGTGCGTGTTCGCACATGAGCGCCAGCGCCGTGGCGCGACCGAGGGTGAGGGCGAAGCCGCGCGCTTGCGCCTGCAGCGCCTCCGGGCCGGACTCTGCCGCGCGCCGGTACCACGCCAGCGCGCGGTCAGCGGCCGCGTTCGCGACGCTGGCGGCAGCGACGAGGCGATCGTCCGTGCCGGCGCGGGCGCAGCGCGCCAGCCGCCGACGCAGCACCTCCAGCGACACGCCGTCGCCACAGGCCTTGAGCAGCTCGAGCGACAGCACGTTGGTCGTGCCCTCCCAGATCGGCAGCACCTGGGCGTCGCGCACGATCACGGGCAGGCCGGTGTCCTCCACGTAGCCGGCGCCGCCGAAGCACTCGATGGCCTCGGTCGACACCGCCACCGCCTGCTTCCCGGTGGTCAGCTTGGTCAACGCCGTCATCAGGCGCAGCAGCGCGCGCTCGTCCTCGCCCGCCTCGCCGTGCTCGGCGCGGCCGAGCAGGTGAATGAGTTCGAAACAGAGGTGAAACGCCGCCTCGTACTCTGCCTGCATTGCCGCCAGCGTCTGTACGTGCAGCGGCTGGCGCGCCAGCGGCCGGCCGAAGGCCTCGCGCCGGCGCGCGTAGTCCATGGCCAGCGCCACGCCGCGACGCATGAACGACGCCGCGCAGACGCTGTTCCAGGTCCGCGTCAGGGTCAGCATCGGCACGATGCGGCGGATACCGTCGCTCTCTCCGGCGACCGCGACGGCGGGCGTGCCGTCGAGCACCAGTTCGGCCGTCGGCACCTTGCGCGTGCCGAGCTTGTCTTTCAGCCGCAACACCTCGATGCCGTCGAGCCGGCCGGCGTCATCCCGGGTCTCGACATAGAACAACGCCAGCCCACGCCCGCCGGGACCATTGCCCTCGGGGCGCGCCAGGGTCAGCGCCATCTGCGAGGTGGCGGCGGAGGTGAACCACTTGCGGCCCCACAGGCGCCAGCGCTCGCCGTCACGTTGCGCCACCGTCTCCGAGGCGCCCACGTCCGAACCCCCGGTGGATTCCGTCATCCACTGCCCGCTGGTCCAGAACCGGGCCGGATCGCGGCTGGTGAGGTGCGGCACTGCGCGCTCGATGAGCGCCTGGTTGCCGGACTCGAGCAGCGTCCGCGCCGCGCCGTCGGTCATGGCGAGCGGGCAGCTGTAGAGATCCGTGGAGGGGTGGAACAAGTGCACCAGGGCGAACTGCACGGTGCGCGCCAAGGCGCCATGCCCAGGCTCGTAACCCGTGGCCACCAGCCCGTACTCGGCCGCCAGTCGCTCCGCCCGGCGCCATAGCGGCGACAGCTCGATCGCGTCGACGCGATTGCCCCAGGCGTCCCACTGCACCAGGCGCGGCTCGTTCAGCCGGTCGTCCAGCTGGGCCTGGTAGAGTTCGCCGCCAGCGAGCCGGCCCATTTCCCGCAGGGGCTCCGCCACCGCCGCAGGCACCTCGCCGCCGAAACGGCGCGCCAGCACGGAGCGCAGCACGCGATCCTCGTCGTACTGGTTCCCGAGTCGCGGCGCCGGCTGGTTGAAAGGCCGGACCTGCATCGCGCCTAGATGCCCATCTTGTTGAGCGCGTCCAGGATGCGGCCGAGCACCATGGTGAGCGTCGGATGGCTGCGCTGGAACTCGTCGATCTGCTCGCGCAACTGTTCCCGCAGTCCCTCTTCCGGCGGCACCTCGTCGGCGGCCAGCCGTTCCTCGATCTGCTCGCGCAAGGCCTCCATGCGTGCCCGCTGGCCCGCGCTGAGCTCACGCGAGCCCGCCACCTGCTTGCGCAGCTCGGCCAGCAGCTGTTCCATCTCCTGCCTCGGCATGGTCATGGTCCTCCGTTGCGAAATCTCTTCCTGCTCAGGCGACGCCACGCGCGGTCGCGGGCAGGTCCCCTTCGAGCCCCATGGCACGGCGCATGAACACGCCCTTGAGCGGCGCCAGCCGGTCGACCAGCGTGAGGCCGGCGCGCCGCACGGCGCCGAGCCCGGGATTGGCGTTGCTGAACAGGCTGTTGATGCCGTCGAAGGCGCGCATCGACAGCAGGTTCTCGGGCTTGCGCCAGCGTTCGTAGCGCCGCAACAGCGCCGGGTCGCCCGGGTCGCGACCGGCGGCGAGCGCCGCGGCCACGACTTGCGCCAGCGCCGCGGCATCCAGGAACCCCAGGTTCACACCCTGCCCGGCGAGCGGATGCACAGTATGCGCCGCATCGCCGACCAGCGCGTAGCGCGCCCGGGTGTACACGGGCGCATGGCGCATGCGCAGCGGGAATGCCGCACGCGGCCCGGCCGCGATGACTTCACCAAGGCAGCCGTCGCTGGCCTCGGCCACTGCCGCCCGGAAACTCTCCTCGTCCATCTCCAGCAGCCGCTGCGCATGCTCGGGCGTCGTCGACCAGACGATGGATACGCGGCCGTCCGCCAGCGGCAGCAGGGCGATCGGCCCGCTCGGCAGGAACCTTTGCCAGGCGGTCTCGCCGTGGTGCAGCTGGCAACGCAGATTGCACACCACCGCGCGCTGCTCGTAGTCGTGGCCGCGCACCTCGAGCCCGGCGAGGGCGCGCGAGGGCGATGCCGCACCGTCGGCGCCGATCACCAGTCGTGCCTGCAGGCGGCGTCCATCTGCCACGCCCAGCTCGGCGCGCTCTCCGTCCAGCACCAGGCTCTCGAGCCGGGCGCCGTCGAGGAGCCGCACGTTGTCCAGTTGCAGGAGCGCGTTGCGCAGCGCCAGGCGCACCAGCTCGTTTTCGACGATATGGCCTAGCACCGGCTCGGCAATGTCCGCAGCGTCGAAGCGGATCGCGCCCGGACCCCCGGCAGGCACCTCGCCGTCCCACACCCGCATGCTGGCGTAAGGGCTGATCCGCGCCGCCGCGATCTCGTCCCAGGCGCCGCAGGCAGCGAGCACGCGCTGGCTTGCAGCGGAGAGCGCCGAGACCCGCAGCCCGGGCTCGTCGTCGGGGCTCCAGTGCGGCGGCGCATCAGCGTCCAGCACCACGATCGGCGTCCCCGGCGCGGCGCGCGCCAGCAGCGCCGCAGCCGCCGCACCGACCATGCCGGCGCCGACCACTGCGATGTCGTCGCTGCCTCGCCTCACGGCCCGAGACTCCGCCCGAGCGCGAGGCGCGGCAAGCGTCCGGCGAGACCCATGCCACGCCGCGCCACCATGGCGCGCGCCGGCCGCAGCAGGTCGAGACCGACCAGGCCCAGGCGGCGCCCGGCGCGCAGCGTCGCCAGTTCGCTGGTGAAAACCTGCACCAGGCTGTCGGTATCGCGCACCGTGCGCGCCCGGTCTGCCTCGCGCCATTCCGCGTACTCCTCCAGGACGGCCGCCTGCCCCGGATCCGCCGGGTGCCGCGCCACGAGCTCCGCCAGGGCCGCCGCGTCGCGCAGGCCGAGGTTGAAGCCCTGGCCGGCGACGGGATGGATGCCGTGCGCGGCGTTGCCCGCCAGCACCACGCGTCCTGCATGCCAGGCGCGCGCCTGCACCAGGGAGAGCGGATAGCTGGCGCGGCGGCCGACTTTGCGCAACACGCCGAGGCGGTAGCCGAAGGCACGCTGCAGTTCCGCCAGGAAGGCGTCGTCGTCGAGCGCCGCAACGGTCGCGGCGCGCTCCGGCGGCAGCGTCCAGACGATGGTGACGCGACCGCGAGCCAGCGGCAGCACCGCCAGCGGGCCGCTGGAAGTGAAGCGCTCGAAGGCCGTGCCGCCGTGGTCTTCCGCCGGGCTGAGATTGGCGATCACGGCCACCTGGTGGTAGTCGCGGGTCTCGTGTTCGATGCCTGCGAGCGTCCGGGTCGGGGAGCGCGCGCCGTCGGCCGCCACCAGCAACCGCGCACGGACCGCCGTCGTGCCGCCGTCGCCGGCATCCACTGTCACCGTGACGCCACCTTCGTCCTGTGCGAGCCCGGTCACGCGGGCCGGCACGCGGACCGACACGCCCGCCTGTAGCTTGAGCCTGCGCCACAGCGCCTGGCCGAGCGCCCGGTTCTCGACCACGTGGCCGAAGCTCGCCAGGCCGTGCTCGACGGCGCGCAGCCGCGTCACCCCGAAGGCGCCGCGTTCGGAAACATGCACCTCGCGAATCGGCGCCGCCGCGGGCGCCAGCTCTGCCCAGCACCCGATGCCCTCGAGGATGCGCCGACTGCTCTCCGCCAGAGCGGTGGCGCGATCGTCGTAACTGGGCTGGGCAGCGTCGGCGGGCGGCGTCGCCTCGATCACCAGCGTGCGCAGCGGCAATCCGGCCAGCGCCAGGGCCAGCGACGCGCCGACCATGCCGCCGCCGGCGATGACGATGTCGAAGTCTGCGCGTGCGCTCATTCGCTTCAGGCGGCCTGCATCAGGCGCTCGATCTCCTCCGGGTCTTTGGGGGCGTCGGCGGACAGCACGTCCGGGCCGTCGGCAGTCACGAGCACGTCATCCTCGATACGGATCCCCGTGCCCCACCATTTCTTCGCTACGCCCTTGCTGCCGGGCGCGATGTACAGGCCCGGCTCGACGGTCAGCACCATGCCGGGCTCCAGCAGGCGCCAGGCCTCGCCCACCTTGTAATCGCCGACGTCATGCACGTCCAGGCCAAGCCAGTGGCCGGTGCGGTGCATGTAGAAGCGCCGGTACTCACCGTTCTTCACCAGCGTCGGCACGCGGCCCTTGAGCAGCCCGAGCTTCACCAGGCCGCGCGTCAGCACGCGCACCGCAGCGTCGTGCGGGTCGTCCCAGTGGTTGCCCGGCCGGACCTTGTCGATGGCGGCCAGCTGGGCCTCCAGCACGACCTCGTACAGCGCCCGCTGCTCGGGGCTGAAGCGGCCGGAGACCGGGAAGGTGCGCGTGATGTCGGAAGCATAGCTTTCATACTCGCAACCGGCGTCGATCAGCAGCAGCTCGCCTTCCTCGAGCTGGTCCTTGTTCTCCACGTAATGGAGGATGCAGCCGTTGGCGCCGCCGCCGACGATGGGCTGGTAGGACGTCGTGGCATTGTGGCGGCGGAACTCGTGCAGGAACTCCGCCTCGATCTCGTATTCCCACTTCCCGGGCCGGCAGGCCTGCATGGCGCGCACGTGGGCTGAGGCGGCGATCTGCGCCGCCTTGCGCATCACCGTGATCTCGCTGCGGCTCTTGAACAGCCGCATGTCGTGCAGCAGGTGATCGAGGGCGACGAACTCCGTTGGAGTCGTCACGCCCCGCTTGGCCGCTGCGCGCAGCTGGTTGACCCAGCCCAGCAGGCGCTGGTCGAAATCCGCGCTCAGGCCCATGGTGTAGTAGACGCGCTCGGTATGCTCGAGCATGCCCGGCAGGATGTCGTCGATGTCGGAGATGGGGAACGCGTCGTCCGCGCCGAATTCGCGCACCGCGCCTTCCGGCCCCGCACGGTAGCCGTCCCAGGTCTCGCGTTCCGGATCCCGGTCGCGGCAGAACAGCACGTACTCGCCGTGGGGCCGGCCGGGCATCAGCACCGCCACGGACTCCGGCTCGGGAAAGTTGGTCAGGTAATGGAAATCGCTGTCCTGGCGGTAGGCGTACTCGGTGTCGCGATTGCGCACGCGGGTCGGCGCCGCGGGGAGTATGGCGATGCCCCCCTTGCCGATCATGCGCATCAGCTGCCGGCGCCGGCGGGCAAATTCCTTCTGGTTCATCGGCGGAAATATCCTGCGTCTTTGGGAGTCGCCGACCATGATAACCGGTGGCACGCCCGGCGGAGCGGGGCGCTAGTGGAGACTCGCGGCGGACTCGGCCTGGCGCGGCGCGCGACACTCGTCGAACACGATCTGCACGCCCACCCGGACGTATTCCACCAGCTCTGCGTAGGCGCTCTCGCCAACCTCCTCCGCTTCCTCCTCCGCCACTCCGGCGCGGCCGATTTCGGCAAAGTCGGCGAGGATTTCGCGCAGTTCGTCCGGCAGCTCCTCCATCGGGCGCAGGCCCCGCATCGCCAGGCCGTAGAGGAAGGCATTGCACCAGGCTGCGAGCGCCGCGGCGCGATCATCCAGGAGGGCGTCGTCGTCGGGCAGGAGGAGTGCGAAACCCATCTGGTCGCCCGCGAGCGCCGCGACGGTGGACTGGTGGAGCGTTTCCAGCAGCGCGCGCGCATCCCCGGCAGCGCCGAAGCTGTACTCCTCGACGTCGGCCAGGGTGTTGTGGATCCAGGCTTCCGGCACGTCCTCGGCGCCGGCACACAGCAGCCCGCAGAGCGTGCCGTGGGCTTCCGCAGCCATGCTCCCGGAGGCCGAATCACCCAGCGCCGCCTGTAGCTCGCCATAGTAAGGCATGGTCATCGTTCGCTCGCCTCGCGCGGGCGGCCGCGCCAGCTGCGGCCCTCGCCGCGATGCTACCACCGCGGGGACCGGCGCCGCATGGCGCCAGGGCTGATTGACCGTCCCCGGGGGCCTAACTATAGTTGCGGCCATGGACGAAGGCAGCGCCCAGGCAGTGGACATCGAACTCAAGCGCCTCGAGCACCGACTCGAGGAGCTGGTGGCGGTATGCCGCCAGTTGAAGGAGGAGAATCGGTCGCTGCGCCAGCGGCAGGAGAACCTCATGCTGGAGCGCGCCTCGCTGATGCAGAAGAACGAGCAGGTGCGGACGCGCGTGGAAGCGATGATCGGCCGGCTCAAGGCCATGGAGCACGGCTCGTGAGCGGCGACACCGCACGCGTGTCGGTGCGCATCCTGGAAAAGGAATACCAGTTCGCCTGCGCCACCGATGAGCAGAACGACCTGCTGCGGTCGGCGGAGTACCTCAACGCCCGCATGAAACAGATCCGTGACGCCGGCAGCGTGGTCGGTACCGACCGGATCGCGGTCATGGCCGCGCTCAACCTCGCCAACGACCTCCTCAAGGGGCGCAACCGGGACCAGTCTCACGAGACGCGTGTCGGGGTGCGGCTCAAGACGCTGCGCGAGCGCGTCGAGGCGGCGCTCGAGGATGGCAAGCAGTTGGAACTGTAACTGCCCGCGGCGAGTCTATAAGTCTTGGCGCCTCCTGCGGTGTTCGATATGGGCCGGGTTCCTCTCGACCCTAATTAACCACCCAGGGGCCGGGACCAGTCGATGCCAGTGCGCAAGCCCGCTGCAAGCGGAAAGCCTTAGGCGCGATTGCCGGCCCCACCTATTGCTCTGGTTCGAGAGCAATGGTTCGTAACGGCACAGGCGGGAGGCGCCACCCTATTCTCTCCAGCAACCCCCCAGTCGACGCCTTGCCGGCCCTGCGCCGGGAGATGCGCCTGCGGCGCCGGGCGCTGAGCGGCAGCCGGCGCACGCTGGCTACGCGCGCGATCATCGCGCGCATCCGGCGCCTGCCCGCCTTCCATGCCGCGCGCCGCATCGCCCTGTTCTGGCCCGCGGATGGCGAACCCGACCTGAGAGCGCTGGCGGCACATGCATGGGGGCGCGGGAAGCGCCTTTACCTGCCGGTGGTCGGCCATGCGGGCGCCATGCGCTTTGCGCCGTGGAGCAGCCAAGGCCGGCTGCGCCGCAACAGCTTCGGCATCCCCGAGCCGGTCGGCCGGCGCAAAGTCGGCGTTGCCGGGCTCGACCTGGTCATCATTCCGCTGGTGGCGTTCGATGCGCACTGCAACCGGCTCGGCATGGGCGGCGGTTACTATGATCGCGCGCTGCAGCGCCGCTGGCGCCGCCCCGTACTCATCGGGGCCGCCTTCGCCCTGCAACAGGTCGGCACACTGCCGCAACAACCCTGGGACGTACCGTTGCACCTCGTGGTCACTGAACGAGGTCTGCACAAGAGAGGAACACGAGCATGAATTACTGGCTGATGAAGTCGGAACCGGAGGCGTTCTCCATCGACGACCTGGCGCGGGCGCCGCAGAAGACGACCTGCTGGGATGGCGTACGCAATTACCAGGCGCGCAACATGCTCCGCGACCAGATGAAAAAAGGCGACCTCGCCTTTTTCTATCACTCGAACTGCGAGGTGCCGGGCATCGCCGGCATCGTCGAAATCGTGCGCGAGGGCTATCCCGACCACACGGCATTCGATCCCGAAGACCACCACTTCGATGCCAAGAGCGATCCGGAAAATCCACGCTGGTTCATGGTCGACGTGAAGCTAAAGAAGAAGTTCTCACGCGTCGTAAGTCTGCGCGAACTGAAGTCTTGCGCCGACAAGTCACTGTCCGGGTTCCAGTTGCTTGCCAAGGGCAACCGCTTGTCGGTGATGCCGGTGACTGCGCTGCAATGGAAATTCATCGAATCGCTTTCGCAAGGCAAATAGCTGGCGAAATCGATATCCTCAAGACTCTTTACACGACACGGCGGGTTGTCGCGGGCGCGACCGCGCCGCGGCACTCGAGATGCCGGACGAAAGAATGCGTTGATATGTTTGCTGGAAGTTTCGCGTTGTTGTATATACAGCAGCGCGAACCCACTACACGGAGATGATCATGGCTGCTGCATCAAAGAAGAAGGCTGCCAGCAAGAAGAAACCGGCTTCTCGCAAGAAGGCAGTTGCGAAGAAGAAGCCGGTTGCTCGCAAGAAGGCGGTCGCGAAGAAGCCTGCTGCGAAGAAGAAGGCGGTAGCAAAGAAGAAGCCTGCGGCGAAGAAGAAGCCGGCTGCCAAGAAGAAGCCTGCGGCGAAGAAGAAGCCTGCGGCGAAGAAGAAGCCTGCGGCGAAGAAGAAGCCTGCGGCGAAGAAGAAGCCCGCTGCCAAGAAGAAGCCGGCTACGAAGAAGAAAGTAGCCTCGAAGAAGAAGGTGGCTTCCAAGAAGAAGTAGGCGTATCCGTCTCGCGGCCCCGGCTGTTTCCGGGGCCATAGCGAAATTCGAGGGCCGGGTCCGCGCTAAGCGGCTCGGCCCTCGCTTTATTCGGCACCTGATAACTGGAGGCAAGACGAAACCATGGACCAGGACAGCAAGAAAACCGCAGTGGGCCGCGCCGCAGCGGCCGAGGTGCCGGACGGATGCCGGCTGGGTGTCGGCACGGGATCGACCGTCAACCGCTTCATCGATGCGCTGGCAGAGCGCGGCGTGGCGCTGGCCTGCGTCGTATCGAGCTCCGAGGCCACCACGACCCGTCTGCAGGGACACGGGATCGCCGTCAGCGATTTGAACAGCACCGGCGACCTGGATCTCTACATCGACGGCGCTGACGAGATCGACGGCGCCGGCCACATGATCAAGGGCGGGGGCGGCGCCCTGACGCGCGAGAAAATCGTCGCGGCCGCCTCACGACGCTTCATCTGCATCGTCGACGACAGCAAGGTCGTGCGGGTGCTCGGCGATTTCCCCTTGCCGGTGGAGGTCATCCCGATGGCGCGCTCCTACGTTGCGCGCCAGATGGTCAAGCTCGGCGGCCTGCCCGAATACCGCGAGGGATTCGTCACCGACAACGGCAACGTGATCCTCGACGTGCGCCACCTCGATATCGTCGACCCGGTGCGACTGGAAGACCGTATCAACAGCATCCCCGGGGTGGTCACCGTCGGCATCTTCGGACACCAGAAAGCCCACCTTACGCTGGCCGCGACCGACGACGGCGTGCGCCGCATCGAATACTGAGCCAAAAAAAAACGGGGCCCCTTGCGGGGCCCCGTTTTCTCGTTTGGCTGGGGGACCAGGATTGACTCGGGCCTGCGGCCCTCGCCCTGCGGGCGGCGTCGCTTCGCTCCACCGTCTGGTCGCCGCGCTGACGCGCAGCTCCCGATCGAACCTGAGGTTCTAATCCTGCTCCCCCAACGAAAAAACGGGGCCCCTTGCGGGGCCCCGTTTTCTCGTTTGGCTGGGGGACCAGGATTCGAACCTGGGTTGACGGAGTCAGAGTCCGTAGTCCTACCGCTAGACGATCCCCCAATTCGGGAAGCGCGTTGCTCTGCTCAGCGCTTCGAGTACTGGGTGGCGCGACGCGCCTTGCGCAGGCCGACCTTCTTGCGCTCCACCTCGCGCGCATCGCGGGTGACGAACCCGGCCTGGCGCAGCGACGTCTTCAGCGACGGGTCGTAGTCTACCAGCGCCCGCGTCAGGCCATGGCGGATGGCGCCGGCCTGGCCGGTGGTGCCGCCGCCGTGCACGGTCACTTCCACGTCGAAGCGATCGTCCATGCGGGTCAGCTCGAGCGGCTGGCGCACGATCATGCGTGCCGTCTTGCGCCCGAAGAACTCGTCAAGCGGCTTGCTGTTGACCGTGATAGTGCCCTTGCCGGGGCGGATGTACACCCGCGCCGTGGAGGTCTTGCGACGGCCGGTGCCGTAATTCATGTCGATGCTCATATCTTTACCTGGCGAGCTCAGATCTCCAGCGCCTGGGGCTGCTGGGCCTGATGGGTGTGTTCCGCACCGGCGAAGATGCGCAGCTTCTTCAGCATCTGTCGACCGAGCGAGTTCTTCGGCAGCATGCCCTTCACGGCTTCCTCGAGCACCTGCTCAGGGGCGCGCTGCAGGCGCTTGTCCAGCGTCTCGGACTTCATGTGGCCGATGTAGCCGGTGTGGTGGTAGTACACCTTGTCCGACATCTTCTTGCCGGTGACGCGCACCTTGTCGGCATTGATGACCACGATGTAATCGCCGGTGTCGACGTGCGGCGTGAACTCCGGCTTGTGCTTGCCGCGCAGGCGGCGCGCCAGCTCAGTGGCCAGCCGGCCCAGCGTCTTGCCCGAGGCGTCCACCACGAACCAGTCGCGGCGCACGGTTTCCGGCTTGGCGGAAAAAGTCTTCATGTCCCAGCTCCAAAAAGGATGAGCGGCAGGCGAAAAGCAGGGAAATATAATCCACGACCCCTTGCCATGCAAGGGCCTGGACCTCTCGCCCGGCCTGTCCTGCGGTAAAAACCCATACAAAACATGGGTCGACGGCTTCAGTCTCCCTCGCCCGGAGGCTCCGCAGGCAGCATGAGGCGCTGCACCACGCGACCGTGGACCAGGTGCTCCTGGATGATCTCCTCCAGGTCCTCCTGGTCGACGTAGGTGTACCAGACGCCTTCCGGGTAGACCACCGCCACCGGGCCCTCTGCGCAACGGTCGAGGCAACCCGCGTTATTGACGCGCACTTTGCCGGGTCCCGCCAGCCCCAACTCCTTCACCCTGGCCTTGGTCCAGGCCCGCGCCGGCTCGGCGCCCGCCTCCTGGCAGCATGGCCGGCCGTCCTCGCGCCGGTTGGTGCAGAAAAACAGGTGGTGGCGGTACCAGGCCATGACTCAGAACCTGTACTCGACACCGATGGTGGTGAGGAAGTCGGAGTTGCGGGTGCCGACCGGCACGTCGCTGTTACGGCGCACACGATAGCTCACGCGGCCGTTGAGGTTGCCGACCAGGTTGGTCGTCAGCCCGGTTTCGCTCTCGAGGAAGGTGTTGTCGGAAGACCACTGCACCAGCAGGTTCTGGAATACGTCGGTGGTCTCGGACAGGTTCCACAGGTAGCGCGCCCCGGTAGTCACCGCGACACCTTCTTCCTCGGTGCCATCCGAAAGCTCGGCGAAGCGGTAGCCGAGAGCGATCTCGCCCTTGAGGGAATGCTTGTCGTTCTGGATCAGCACGCGGCCATAGCCGACGCTGGGCACTGTTTCTTCCCGTACGGAGCCGAAGTTGTCCTTGCGCCAGGCGAGCCGCCCGAAGAAATAGTTGTCCGGCGTCCAGAAGTAGTTCGCCGTGGCGCGAAAATCATAGCGCTCCTCGGTGCGGATATTGTTCTCCTCGCGCGTGACGAAGCCGAACTGGCTGTCGTAAACCCAGCGCCCGTCCGTCCTGTACTGGACCTCGGCCTCGCCGGTGATCGCCTGGTTGTCCGTGTTGCCACGAGACTCGGCGAAGCTGAAAGCCGCGCGTCCATTGAGGCCGACCGGAGTCTCTTCCGCGCCGGCCGCCGCCGGCAGTGCCGCCAGCGCACTGATTGCCAGCGCCAGCGCCGACAGACGAAATATCCTGTTGTCCAATTTAGTTGTCTCCCTGTGGGCGCCACGCCCTCCAACCGAAGCCGGATAGAATAGCAAAAGTACCCATGCACGACCCAGCCCGTGGACCTGCTCCATGCCGCCTTCCGTCACCACGACCCGCTTCCCGCTGGAACTCGCCGACCGCTGCGTGAAATGCGGCCTGTGCCTGCCACATTGCCCCACCTACGCGGTCGACAACATCGAGGGCGAGTCCCCGCGCGGACGCATCGCCCTGATGCAGGGACTGGCGCGCGGCCGCCTCGACGCCGATGCGGCGCTGGTGCGGCATCTCGACCGCTGCCTGGGCTGCCGCGCCTGTGAGCGCGCCTGCCCCGCCGAGGTGCCCTATGGCGAACTGATCGATGCCGGGCGCGCGTTGCTGGCGCAACGGGGCGTGCGCGACGCACCGATGCAGCGGGCTTTCGCGGCGCTGTTGCGCCGGCCGGTGCTGCTGCGGATTGCGGCCCGGCTCGGCGGCTTGCCGGGCATGAGAAGGCTGGCGCACATGATCGGCAGGCTCCCTGGCCGCGCCGCCGGCCTCCTGCCGCGAGACGCGCGCGCGCCGCGCACGCTGCAGGCGGCCTCGCGCAACGGGCCGGCGACCCGTGTCCAGCTGTTCACGGGCTGCGTGGGCGCGGCGCTCGACGGCGCCACCCTGGACGACGTCCGTCAAGCGCTCGAGGCGGCGGGCTGGCGCGTCGAGTCGCCGCGGCGCCAGCGCTGTTGCGGGGCCCTGGACCAGCATGCGGGCCGGCCCGAACGCGCCGCGCAGCTGGCGCGACGCAACCTGCAGGCATTCGCGGGCGACGCCCCGCTCGTGAGTTGCGCCAGCGGCTGCGCCGCCACGCTGATGGATTACGAACGTCTTGCGGGCGCTGAAGGCGGGGCACTTGCACGCCGCGTCGTCGATCCCTCCGAGCTGCTCGCCGACGCCCGCCTCGACCTGCACCCGGGCCGCTACCGCGAAGTCGTGCTGCACGTGCCCTGCACCCAGCGCAACGTCACCGGATCCGGCGACAGCGTGCGCCGCCTGCTGGACCGGCTGCCGGGGGTGACCTTCCGCGAGCTCCCCGCGGGGTGCTGCGGCGCGGCCGGCGAGACCTTCCTCAGCCAGCCCGCGCTCGCGGACGCGCTGCTCGAACCTTTACTCGACGAGCTGCGCCACGCTCCGCCCGATGCGCTGGTCACCAGCAATGTCGGCTGCGCCCTGCATTTCAAGGCCGGCCTGGCGCGCGCGGGGCTCGACGTCGCGGTGCTGCATCCCGCCTCGCTGGTCGTCGCTGCGCTAGAATCCGACTCATGAACGCACGCAAGCTGACGCCGGTCGATCGCGCCCTGGAACAACTGGACCAGGCGGTACGCACGGTGTTCGGCCCGCCGCCGCCGCCGTCCCGGCCCAATCCGGCGGGCGACATCCCGGAACACACGCTCAGCGATCGCGAGCGGCGCCATGCCGCCGGGCTGATGCGCGTCAACCACGCCGGCGAAGTCATGGCACAGGGCCTCTACCAGGGCCAGGCGCTCACCGCGCGCCTGGAAACGGTGCGCGAGGCGATGGCACAGGCGGCCGTGGAAGAGTTCGATCACCTGGCCTGGTGCGAGCAACGCCTGGAGGAGCTGAGGGACACCCCCAGCCGGCTGGGCGCCTTGTGGTACACGGGGGCGTTCGTGCTCGGCGCCGGAGCCGGCCTGGCCGGTGACCGCTGGAGCCTCGGCTTCGTGTCCGAGACGGAGGCGCAGGTCATCAACCATCTCGAGGAGCATCTCGGCTGGTTGCCCCCCGGCGACCAGCGCAGCCGGGCCATCATCGAGCAGATGAAGGTCGACGAGGCGCATCACGGCGCCGAGGCGCGAGCCGCGGGCGGCCTGCCCTTGCCTGCACCGGCCAGGGGCCTGATGACGCTCATGTCCAAGGTCATGACGCGCACCGCGTACTGGATTTGACCCCGCCGACTCCCGGCTCCCCTTGCCCTTGCCCCGGCGGTGGGTTAAAAGGGTGCGCGCCATAAGGCTTTTTACATAAGAAGCAGCGAGGCCAGCGAATGGTTGAGTCCGTGGGGAGGGGGAACGAGATTCCTGCCATGAGCCGCTTTCTGGGGCTCTGTCGCATACGGTCCATACCGTCCAAGACGGTCATCATCCATGCCGGCGACCTGCCCGACGTGCTCTACTACATCGTCGACGGCTCGGTGGAAGTGATGATCGAGGACGCCGACGGCAACGAGATGGTCCTCGCCTACCTCAACAAGGGCCAGTTCTTCGGCGAGATGGGCCTGTTCGGCGAACAGCCGACCCGCAGCGCATGGGTGCGTACGCGCACCGCCTGCGAAATCGCCGAGATGACCTACGCCCGCTTCCGCCAGGTCGCTGCAGACAATCCCGGCCTCCTGTTCGAGCTGGCCACCCAGCTCGCCATGCGCCTGGAGCGCACCAATCGCAAGCTCGGCGACCTCGCCTTCGTCGACGTCACCGGGCGCATCGCGCATGCCATCATGGACCTGTGCGCGGAGCCGGATGCCATGACCCATCCCGACGGCATGCAGATCAAGGTGAGTCGCCAGGAATTGTCGCGCCTCGTGGGCTGCTCGCGCGAAATGGCGGGGCGTGTCCTCAAGGTGCTCGAAGAGCAGGGCCTGCTGCGAGCGCGCGGCAAGACCATCGTGGTGCACGGCGTGCGGCCCCAGCAACGGGCGCAGCGCACCTCCTGACCAGCCCGACCGGGCGCTTCAGTCCACGTCGACGTCTACACCCGCGAGTTCGCGCCGCATCGCGGTGATGGTGCTGGCGTAATCTGCCGAACCGAAAATCGCCGAACCGGCGACGAAGGTGTCCGCCCCGGCCTGCGCCACCTGGGCGATGTTGTCGACCTTCACGCCGCCGTCCACCTCGAGCCGGATGGGCAAGCCGTTGTCGTCGATAAAGCGGCGTGCCGCGGCGATCTTGCGCAGGGCGGAGGGAATGAACTTCTGCCCGCCGAAGCCGGGATTCACGGACATGATGAGGATCATGTCGACCTTGTCGGCCAGGTAGTCCAGCCAGTGCAGCGGCGTGCCCGGGTTGAACACCAGGCCGGACTTGCAGCCGAGGTCGCGCACCAGCTGCAGGCTGCGGTCGGGATGCTCGCTGGCCTCGGGGTGGAACGTGATCCAGCTGGCCCCCGCCCTGGCGAAGGACTCGATCATCCTGTCCACCGGGCGCACCATCAGGTGCACGTCGATGGGCGCCTCGACGCCCCACTTGCGCAGGGCCTCGCAGACCATCGGCCCGATGGTGAGATTGGGCACGTAATGGTTGTCCATCACGTCGAAATGCACCATGTCGGCGCCGGCCTCGAGCACGGCGTCTACTTCCTCGCCGAGGCGGGCGAAGTCGGCGGACAGGATGGAGGGAGCGATGCGGTAGTCCGACATGGCAGGGTCCTGCGGGTCAGTCATGGCGTCGACACTCTACCCCAACCCGGCCCCGCGCCCCACCCTGTGTCGCCACCGGGGCTCAGCGCATGCCGCGCGCGGCGCGCACCGTCTCCCAGGCGGCGCGAATCTCCTGCGTCCTGGCCTCCGCCATCGGGATCATGGAATCCGGCATGCCGCGGGCGCGCAGCTTGTCGGGATGATGCTGGTTCATCAGGCGCCGGTACGCGAGCTTGACCTCGGCATCACTGGCGCCAGGTTCCAGCCCGAGCACGCGGTAGGCGTCCGCGGCGGAAGGCCGCGGGGCGACGGCCGTGCGCCGATCGCCGAAGCCCCGCCCCAGCCGCAGCAACGCCTCCACCTGGGCCATCTCGACCCGTCCCAGGTCCAGCGCGGACGCGATCCGCCACAGCACCTCCCGTGTCTGCGCACGCAGCTGCCCGTCGGCCAGCGCGGCCTCCATCTGGATCTCGAGGAACGCCCGGCGCAGCGTCCGCCGCGAACCGAGCGCCGCGCGCAGGCTTGCCAGCGTGTCCTGCAGGGGGAAGTCCGGCGCCTTGCCGGCGGTGTAGATACCGATGGCCGCCTGCACCTGTTCCGGCGTCAGCCGCATGCGGCTCATGATGCCGCGCGCTGCCTGGATCTCGGCCTCGCTGACGCGTCCGTCGGCCTTGGCGACGTGGCCCATGACGCCGAAGGTCGCAGCGAAGAACACCTGGCCGACATCGCCGGATCCCAGGCCACCGCCGCCGGCCGGACGTTCCATGCCGCGGTCGAACTGGTGCCCGAGGAAGAGCCCCACCGCAGCGCCAACGGGACCGGCCAGCGAACCGATAATCGCGCCCGTGAGCTTGCCGGCCCACCTCATCGGCATGCTCCCGGAAGCAGTGCGCGCGACGGGCGCATTTGACGGGCGCGCCGGGGCGCTGTGAGAATTCGGGGGATCACGGCCTGTGCCTCTACGGGAGCCCCAATGTTAACAGCACGTGCATTCGCCGCCAGCCGGTCCGGCCTCGGCCATCCGGGCGCGGCCGCAGCATGAGCACGCTGTTCGAATCCGCCCTGCCCGGACTGGAGCTGTTGCATCGGGGCAAGGTGCGGGACGTCTACGCAGTGGACGCGCACACCCTCCTCATGGTCGCCACCGACCGCCTTTCGGCCTTCGACGTGGTGCTGCCGGATCCGATCCCCGGCAAGGGCGAGATCCTGACCCAGACGGCGCGCTTCTGGTTCCAGCGCACGCGCGCACTGGTCCCCAACCACCTGCTGGACAGGCCGGTGGAGTCGGTCCTCCCGCCGGGTGTCTGCGGCGAGGACTACCGGCTGCGCAGCAGCGTCACGCGCCGGCTCCGGCCGCTGCCGGTCGAGGCTGTGGCGCGGGGCTATCTCATCGGCTCCGGCTGGAAGGACTACCAGGCCAGCGGAGCCGTGTGCGGCATCCCGCTGCCCGCCGGGCTGCGACAGGCCGACCGCCTGCCGGACCCGATCTTCACGCCCGCCACCAAGGCCGCGGTCGGCGAGCACGACGAAAACATCAGCTTCGACCGCATGGTCGGCATCGTCGGCGCCGAGCTCGCCGAACAGGTGCGGGACCTGACCCTCCGCATCTACGACGAGGCCGCCCGCTACGCGCGCGAGCGCGGCATCATCATTGCCGACACCAAGTTCGAGTTCGGCCGCGACGACGACGGCACCCTTTACCTCATCGACGAGGCGCTGACGCCGGACTCGTCGCGCTTCTGGCCGGCCGACCAGTGGGCGCCCGGCTCGAGCCCGCCCAGTTTCGACAAGCAGTTCGTGCGCGACTACCTCGAGACCCTGGACTGGGACAAGCAGGCGCCGGGGCCGCGGCTTCCAGCGGAGATCATCGCCCGCACCGCCGCGAAGTACCGCGAGGCCTACCGCCGACTCACCGGCGACACAGAGCTGTTCCCGGCATGAGCCGTGCCCTGCTGGCGCGCTGCGAACGGCTGCTGTGGGAGGATTCCGGCGCCACCCGCCAGCCGCTGCGGCGCCTGCTCTTGCTGCCGGCGCGCTTCGCCTACGCCGTCGCCCGCGACCTGTCCCAGGGCCAGCTCACCCTGCGCGCCATGAGCCTGGTCTACACCACCCTGCTCTCGGTCGTCCCGTTGCTGGCGTTCAGTTTTTCGGTGCTGAAGGGCTTCGGCGTACACCGGCAGGTCGAGCCCCTCTTGTACGAGTTCCTCGCGCCGCTCGGCGACAAGGGCGCAGAGATCACCAGCCAGATCATCGCGTTCGTCGAGAACGTGCGCGGCAGCGTGCTGGGCGGCATCGGCCTGGCGCTGTTGGTGTTCACCGTGATCTCGATGGTGCAGAAGGTGGAGGACACCTTCAACCACATCTGGCAGGTCCAGCAGTCGCGCAGCATCGCGCGGCGCTTCAGCGACTATCTCAGCGTGATCCTGGTGGGGCCGATCCTGATGGTCACGGCCATGGGCATGCTCGCGACCATCAACTCGAGCGCCGCCATGCAGGCCATCACCGGCATCGAGCCCTTCGGCTCGCTCATCGCGCTGCTCAGCCGCCTCGCGCCCTTCGTGCTGGTGGTGCTGGTGTTCGCCTTCGTCTATGCCTTCGTGCCCAACACCAGGGTGCGCATCAGCGCTGCGCTGGTGGGCGCCGCCGTGGCCGGCATCGCATGGACCCTGGGCGGCTCGCTGTTCGCCTCCATAGTGGTGGGCTCGACGCGTTACGCCGCCATCTATTCCAGCTTCGCCATCGCCATCGTGGCGCTGATCTGGCTTTACCTGTCCTGGCTGATCCTGTTGCTCGGCGCGCAGGTGGCGTTCTACGTCCAGAACCCCGGGCGACTGCGCTATGGCCACTCGCGCCTGCAACTGTCCATCACCGAGGTGGAGAACCTGGCGCTGGCGATCATGCAGCAGGTGGCGCGCGGCTTCCACCACGGCCGCCGGCCGGGCTTTGCCCAGCTGGCCCAGGCATTGCAGTACCCGGCGCGCGCGCTGGAAGAGATCACCGCGCACCTCGAGCAGGCGGGACTGCTGTTGCTTACCGAAGAAGAAACCTTCGTGCCGGGGCGCGCGCCGGCCGCCATCAGCGTGGCGGAAATTCTCGCCGCCGTGCGCGGCGAAATGCGCAGCGACGCGCAGCCGGCGGCCGATGTGCTGCGCTCGGCGCGAGAAGCGGAAACCCGGAGCCTCGACGGCCACACCCTGGCCGACCTGGTCTGAAGCCAGGTACCGTCAGTCGCCGGCCACCGTCATGCGTCCGACGAGCAGCGAACCCGACTGGATGACGCCGCGCGTATCCACGTCGGAACCGATGGCCTGGATGTCGAGATACAGGTCTTTCAGGTTGCCGGCAATCGTCACCTCGTGGACCGGGTGCGCGATCTCGCCGCCCTCGACCCAGAAGCCGCTGGCGCCGCGCGAGTAATCGCCGGTCACGCCGTTGACGCCCTGGCCCATGAGTTCCGTCACCACCAGCCCGCGTCCCATCTGCCGCAACAGGGCGTCGAAATCCCGCCCGTCGCCGAGCACGCGCAAGTTGTGTATGCCGCCCGCATTGCCCGTGGTGCGCAATCCCAGGCGGCGTGCCGAATAGCTGGAAAGCACGTAGCCCTGCAGCACGCCCGCTGCGACCAGCACGCGGTCGTGCGTGGCGACGCCCTCGGCATCGAAGGGCGCAGAGCCAATCGCGCGCTCGACGTGCGGCCGTTCCTCCAGGCTCATCCAGTCGGGCAGCACCTGCGTGCCGGCCGCATCCAGCAGGAAGCTCGCCTTGCGATACTGCGCGCCGCCCTTGACCGCGCCGACCAGGTGGCCGAGAAAGCCCCGTGCCAGCTCGGCAACGAAAATCACCGGCACGCTGCGCGTGGCCAGCTTGCGCGCGCCGAGCCGGCGCAAGGTGCGCTCCGCGGCACGGCGTCCGACCGCTTCCGGCGATTCCAGCACGTCCGCGCAGCGCGACAGGGTGTACCAGTAATCCCGCTGCATCTGGTCGCCCTTGCCGGCGATGAGCGCGCAGCTGAGGCTATGGCTGGTGCTGGCGTAGCCGCCGCTGAAACCGTGGGTGTTGGCGTAGACCCGCAAACCCCGGTGGCTGGAGAGTGACCCACCCTCGGTGTTGGTGATGCGCGCGTCGGCCTGCAGTCCCGCCGCCTCGCAGTCGCGCGCCAGGGCGACCGCCTGGTCCGGATCGATGTGCCAGGGGTGGTCCAGGTCCAGGTCGGGCGGATCGACCGCCATGCATTCCGGGTCAGGCAAGCCCGCACAGGCGTCCTCGGCCGTGTAGCGCGCGATGGTGCAGGCCTTGTCGACCGTTTCCTCGATGGCCCGGGGCGCGAGGTCCGAGGTGCTGGCGCTGCCCTTGCGCTGCCCGAAGTAGACGGTGACGCTGAAGCCACGGTCGCGCTGGTGCTCCAGCGTTTCCACCTCCCCCTTGCGCACCGTCACCGACAGGCCGCCGGCCAGGCTCGCGCCCACCTCGGCGGCCGAGGCGCCGCCCTTGCGGGCGCGCGCCAGCGCATCTTCGGCCAGCGCCTCGAGTCGCGCACGCGCGGCCTCGAGATCGCTCAGATCAGACGACGACATCGTGTTTCCTCTCGGTCCGGAGAGCCCGGAACAGGCGCCGCAGTGTAGCAAACCCCCGTGCTATCATCCCGGCCCCTCGCAGGGGATATGAGCGTGACGCGACTGGACACTGCAGCACTGGATCTCGACTGGGTGCGCGGGCACTTCCCGGCGCTCCAGGGTGGCTGGGTGCTGATGGACAATGCCGGCGGCGCGGCCACGCTCGAGGCTGTCGCCGCGCGCACGGCGGAGTACATGCGGCGCTGGCCGGTGCAGCTCGGCGCCACCTACGGCCCCTCGGCCGAGGCAGGCGAGCTCCAGGCCAGGGCCAGGACGGCGCTGGCAGGCCTGTTCAGCCGCGGCGGTGGCGCAGCCCTGCCACCCGAGCGGCTGGCCATGGGCGCCGCGACGACTTCCCTGCTGTCGCGGCTCGCGCGGGCGCTGCTGCCCACGCTCTCGCCGGGCGACGAGATCGTGGTCAGCGAGGCGGACCACGAGGCCAATATCGGCCCATGGCTGCGGCTGCAGGCGCACGGCATCCGCATCCGCTGGTGGCGCGTCCGCCCGGACAGCATGCGGCCGGAAGCGGAGGACCTCGACGAGTTGCTCGGCCCGCGCACGCGCCTGGTGTGCTTCACTCACGCCTCGAACCTGCTCGGCAGCGTGATCGACCCGCGTCCGGTGGTGGCGCGCGCACGCACCGTCGGCGCGCGCTGCTGCGTGGACGGCGTCGCCTACGCGCCGCACCGCGCCCTCGCGCCGGCGGAACTCGGTATCGACTGGTACGCCTTCAGCCTCTACAAGGTCTTCGGCCCGCATTGCGCGTTGCTGTCCTGCTCGGCAGACGGCGCCGCGATGCTGGCCAACCTCAACCATGAGTGGATGTCGGCGCCGGCGCCGGCCACGCGACTGGAGCCGGGCGCGTGGCCCTACGAGCTGGCCTGGGGCGCCGCGGCCGTGCCCGAGTACCTCGACGCGCTCGAGACCCGCCATGGGCAGCCGGCGTTCGATGTCATCAGCGCGCACGAGCGCACGCTGACCGCCGCCGTGCTCGACTGGCTGGCGACCCGGCGCGACGTCCGCGTCATCGGTGCGGCGGAGGCCGGTCCGGACCGGCTGCCGACGATCTCCTTCGTCTCCGCGCGCAAGCGGCCCGGGGAAATCGTCGCCGCGGTGGACGCGGCGCGGATCGGCATCCGGCACGGCCATTTCTATGCCCCGCGGCTGGTCGCAGCGCTGGGCCTGCCGCGCGACGAGGGCGTGGTGCGCATTTCCATGGCGCACTACAACACCCTGGGCGAGGTCGAGCAGTTGCTGCAGGCGCTCGAGGCGGCACTGTGAGCGATCACGAGGGGCCGAGCAAGAGCCGGCGCAAGCGCGACGCCGAGGCCCTGCAGTCACTCGGCGAAGCACTGGCTGCCCTGCCGCGCGCAGACCTCGCGCCGCTGCAACTGCCGGAGCGCCTGCTGCAGGCCTTCGAGGAACTGGGGCCGATCCGGTCGCACGAGGCGCGGCGCCGGCATTGCCAGTTCATCGGCCGCCTCATGCGCGACGTCGACCCGGCGCCTTTGCAGGCTTTCCTTGAGGCGCGCAGTCGCCCGAGCCGCGTCGAGGCGCGCCTGTTCAAGCTCACCGAGCAGTGGCGCGACCGCATGCTCGAAGGCGGAGACGCGGTGCTGCGGGACTTCGTGGCGGCGCACGCCGTGGTGACGCCGGAGGAACGACAGCGGCTGGAAGAAACGCTGGCAGCCGCACGCGAGGGCCGCAGCGGGGCTTCCCGCCGCCTGTTCCGGGAGCTCAAGACGCTGGTCGAGCGCGCGCACGGGGATGGCGCACCAGCCGGCGCGGCGCTGCTAGAATAGCGCGATGAAAACGCTGGTCGGCATCATCATGGGCTCGCGCTCCGACTGGAGCACGATGCAGCACGCAGCCCGGACGCTGGAGACCCTCGGCGTGCCGCACGAGACACGGGTGGTCTCCGCGCACCGCACGCCCGACCTCCTGTTCGAGTACTGCGAGAGCGCGCGCGGGCGCGGACTCGAAGTGATTATCGCAGGCGCTGGCGGCGCCGCTCACCTGCCTGGCATGGCGGCGGCCAAGACCAGCCTGCCGGTGCTCGGGGTGCCGGTGCAGTCGAAGGCGCTCAACGGGCTCGACTCGCTCCTCTCCATTGCGCAGATGCCCGCCGGCGTGCCGGTCGGGACGCTGGCCATCGGCACCGCCGGGGCGGTCAACGCCGCGCTGCTCGCGACGGCGATCGTCGCCGCCGGGCGGCCCGAAATCCTCGCCGCGCTGGAAGGCTTCCGCGCCGAGCAGACCCGCAAGGTGCTGGCGGCGCCGGATCCCGCCGCCCCCGACACCGAATGAACATCGGCATCATCGGCGCCGGCCAGCTGGGACGCATGCTGGCACTCGCGGGCTATCCGCTCGGCCAGCGCTTCGTCTTCGTGGACCTCGACCCCGATGCGCCCGGGGCGCAGGTGGGGCGCATCATCCCGGGGCATTTCGACGATCCGGCTGCGCTGGGCGCGCTCGCCGAGGCCGTGGATATCGTGACCTTCGACGTCGAGAACGTGCCGCAGGACGCCGCCGAAGCAGTCGCCGCCCGCGTGCCCTTCTTCCCGCCGCCCGCGGCCCTCGGCGCGGGCCAGGACCGGCTGACGGAGAAGCGCCTGTTCGCCGAGCTCGGCATACCCACGGCGCCCCATGCGGCAGTGGATTCGCAGGCCGGGCTGGAGGCCGCCGTCGCTGCGGTCGGCCTGCCGGCCATACTCAAGACCCGGCGTCTCGGCTACGACGGCCGCGGCCAGCTGCGGCTCGAGACAACGGCCGACCTGGACGGCGCCTTTGCTGCGCTGGGCGGCGTGCCGGCGATCCTCGAGGGCTTCGTCCCCTTCGAGCGCGAGCTCTCCCTGGTCGGCGTGCGCAGCCGCAACGGCGAGACGGCGTTCTGGCCCCTGGCGGAGAACAGCCATGCGCACGGCATCCTGCGCCAGACGCGCGCGCCCTGGGATGACGCCGCGCTGCAGGCGCTGGCCGAACGCCACCTGCGCGCCCTGCTCGAACGCTTCGATTACGTCGGCGTGCTGACCGTGGAATTCTTCCTGCTGGACGGCGTCCTGCTTGCCAATGAGATGGCGCCGCGGGTGCACAACTCGGGGCACTGGACCATCGAGGGCGCCGTCACCAGCCAGTTCGAGAACCACGTGCGCGCCATTCTCGGCCTGCCGCTGGGCTCGACGCAGGCCACGGGCCACGCCGCCATGGTGAACTTCATCGGGCGCATGCCGCCGCTCGATGACGTGCTGGCGATCGAGGGCGCGCACTACCATGACTACGGCAAGACGGCGCGGCCAAACCGCAAGCTGGGGCATTGCACCGTGGTATGCGCCACTGCCGTGGAACGCGATGCGGCCCTGGCGCGGCTGGCGGCGCTGGCCTGAAACATGAACCGCGTCGCTTGCGCGCGGTGGCGGGCCGCTTATAGTGGTCGCCTGATCCCGCGCCGCAAGGCGCCAGACGGTTGACGCATGTACCTGGAATCCTTCGGCCTCAAGGAACACCCGTTCCGGCTCAGCCCCGACCCGCGCTTCCTGTTTCTCAGCAAGCAGCACGCGCGTGCTCGCGCCTACATGGAGTCGACGGTGTGGTTCAGCGACGGCTTCGTGGTCGTCACCGGTGAGATCGGGGCCGGCAAGACGACACTGCTGGAACAATTCCTTTCCGAGCTCGACGACGGCGTCACCGTGGCCCGCATCCACCAGACGCAGGTCACGGCGGTCCAGTTCCTGCAGAGTGTCCTGGCGCAGTTCGGCATCCGCCCCTTCAACATGCGCAAGGCCGAGCTGCTCGATGCACTGAGCACCCACCTGCGCGAGCTGCTGGCGGAAGGGCGGCGCGTGGTCATCGTCGTGGACGAGGCGCAGAACCTCGACACCACCGTGCTGGAGGAGATTCGCATGCTCTCCGACGTCGGCCCCGGCGCCGGCAGGGTCGTGAGCATCATCCTCGCCGGGCAGCCCGAGCTCAACGCCACGCTGGATTCGCCGGAACTCGAGCAGCTCGCGCAACGCACGCGCCTGCGCTTCCACCTCAAGGCGCTCACCGAGGCGGAGACCGAGGCCTACATCCGGCATCGGCTCACTATCGCCGGCGCCGAGGAAGAGATCTTCGCACCCGAGGTTTTCCCGCTCGTGTACCGCTACACCGGCGGCGTCCCCCGGCTGATCAACACGCTGTGTGACACGGCGATGCTGGTCGCTTTCAGCGAGGAGCGCGGCACGGTAAGCGCTGACGACCTGCGCGAGGCCGTAGAAGAGCTGCAGTGGACCGACTACGCCAGCCGCACCAATCGTTTCCGCGCCGGGGTCACGCTGGACCAGGACATCATCGCGCGCATCGTGGTGTCCTGCCGTGGCGAAGAACCGCAGGAATATCCGCTGCCGCGGGGGCGCTTCGTCATCGGTCGCACGCCCGACAACGACATCCAGCTGGACAGCCGTTTCGTGAGCCGGCACCACGCCCACCTCACGGTGGGACACAACTCGGCCATCATCGAGGACCTGAAAAGCACGAACGGCATCTATTTCGGTGGCCGGCGCGTGCGTCGCAAGACCCTCAAGGACGGTGACGCCGTCATCATCGGCGAGCACGAGCTGCTCTATCGCGAGGGGGATTTCGACGGCTCGGCCACCGGCACGCAATTCGACGCCGAGCTGGAAGAAGAGCGGGAAGAAGACTGAGCAAGCGCGTACCCGCCAGCAGCCACACCCGCCTGCGACTGCCCCGCCGCCGCAGCACAGCGCGGGGGCGCGAGCGCAGGGTCGGCGTCGAGCTGGAGATGACCGGGCTCGAGCTCAACGATATCGCCGAGCTCGTGGCCGCGCGGCTGAATCTCTCCATCAGCACCGACGGGCGCTATCGTCGCGTTCTCGCCGGCGATCCGGCCGGGGAGTGGGCCGTCGAGCTGGACTTCGATTTCCTGCAGCGCCTCGGGCACGAGGAACGCGGCGCCGAAGACCTGCTGGACGAGTTGCGTGACTCCGCCGAAGACCTGCTCAAGGCGCTGGCCGACCTGGTCGTGCCGCTGGAACTCGTCAGCCCGCCGCTGCCGCTGCACCGCCTGCACGAGATCGAGGACGTCATCCGACTGCTGCGCGAGGCCGGAGCAAGGGGCACCTCGGACAGCGTCGGCTATGCCTTCGCCATGCAGTTCAATCCCGAGATGCCGGGCCTGTCCGCGCGCGACGTCACGCCGTACCTGCAGGCTTTCCTGTGCCTGTACGATTGGCTCCTCATGCGCGCGAAAGTCGACCTCACCAGGCGCATCACCAGCTACATCGACCCCTTCCCCCTGGACTACGTGCGCCAGGTGGTGCGGCCGGGTTACGCGCCGGATCTCGACACGCTGATCGATGATTACCTGGCCTTCAACCCGACGCGGAACCGGGCCCTGGACTTCCTGCCCCTGTTCCTGCACCTGGACGAAGAGCGGGTGCGCGCAGTGGTGGACGATCCGCTGGTAAAACCGCGGCCGGCCCTGCATTACCGCCTGCCCAACTGCGACATCCACCGGCCCGAATGGGGCTTCCGCGTCGCGTGGAACGACTGGCTGCAAGTGGAATCCCTGGCGGCGAGCCCCCGTCGCCTGGCGTCCTGCTGTGACGCCTACGCCCGGTTTCTCTCCCGCCCGCTGCAGCGCTGGCTCGGCGACTGGGCCCACGAGGTCGCCTCGACATGGCTGCGCCGCTGATCGCCGTCACCGGTCCGCGGCGCGGCGCCTTTGGTCCGCGCCTGCTGGTCAGCCTTGCCCTGCGGCGCTACGGCGCGCGGCCGCTGCAACTCAGGCCGGGCCAGGAGGCTGCCTTGCCGCAGTTCGACGGTGTCGTCGTCACCGGCGGCCACGACGTCGACCCGGTGCTGTATGCGGCGGAGCCCGAAGTCGAGCCACGCCACGACCCGGCGCGCGACGCCTTCGAGTCGGCGGTGATCGACCATGCGCTGGCCGCGGGCCTCCCGCTGCTGGGCATCTGTCGCGGCGCGCAGCTGCTTAACGTGCGCCGGGGCGGCACGTTGTTCCAGGAGCTTGCGTCCCGCCGCAGCAAGACCTCGAACCGCTGGACCGTGCTGCCGCTGAAGACGCTGCACATCGAGCCGGACACGCGGTTGGCGCGGCTGCTCGGTCCGGGGCCGCGGCAGGTCAACAGCCTGCACAACCAGGCCATCGACCGCCTGGGCACCGGGCTGCGGGTGTCAGGACGCGACCTCGACGGCATTGTCCAGGCCGTGGAGGACCCGGGCCATGCGTTCCTGCTCGGGGTGCAGTGGCATCCCGAGTTCCTGCTTTACCTGGGTGCGCAACGCAGCCTGTTCAGTGCGCTGGTGGCGGCGGCGGAAGCCTACCGTGACGCGCGCGCGCGACGGTACTGAAGGCGGGCTTGCCCCCGCCTCAGTTCGTGCCGCCCACCGTCAGCGCGTCGATCTTGAGCGTCGGCTGGCCGACGCCCACCGGGACGCTCTGTCCCTCCTTGCCGCACACGCCGATGCCGGCGTCGAGGCGCAGGTCGTTGCCGACCATGGAGACGCGGGTGAGGACGTCGGGCCCGTTGCCGATCAGCGTCGCACCCTTCACCGGCGTGGTGATACGGCCGTTCTCCACCAGGTAGGCCTCGCTGGCGGAAAACACGAACTTGCCCGAGGTGATGTCGACCTGGCCGCCGCCGAAATTGACCGCATACAGGCCGCGGTCGATGCTGGCGATGATCTCGGCCGGGTCGTGCGGCCCCGCCAGCATGTAGGTGTTGGTCATGCGCGGCATCGGCAGGTGGGCGAAGCTTTCGCGCCGGCCGTTGCCGGTCGAGCGCGTGCCCATGAGCCGCGCGTTCATCTTGTCCTGCAGGTATCCCTTGAGGATCCCGTTCTCGATGAGGGTGGTGCAGTTGGTGGGCGTGCCCTCGTCGTCGATGGTCAGCGACCCGCGGCGGCCGGGCAGCGTGCCGTCGTCCACGACCGTGCACAGGGGAGAGGCCACCTGCTCGCCGATACGGCCGGCGAAAGCCGAGGTGCCGCGGCGATTGAAATCGCCCTCCAGGCCGTGGCCGATGGCCTCGTGCAGGAGCACGCCGGGCCAGCCGGGGCCGAGGATCACGGGCATGGTCCCGGCCGGCGCGGGCACGGCCTCGAGATTCACCAGGGCCTGGCGCGCGGCCTCGCGCGCGAACTCCTCCGCCCGGGCGTCCTCCAGCAGCCAGCCGTAGCCGAAGCGCCCGCCGCCGCCGGCGTAGCCCTGCTCGCGCCGCCCGCCCTGCTCCGCGATCGCCATGACGTTGACCCGCACCAGCGGCCGCACGTCCGTGGCCAGCGTGCCGTCGCTGGCGGCGACGAGGATGAGTTCATGCACGCCCACCAGGCTGACCACGACCTCGCGAATACGGGGATCGACGGCGCGGGTGACGGCATCGAGCCGCTCGAGGAACTCGATCTTCGCCTCGTCGGCCAGCGTGCCCAGCGGGTCGAGAGCCGGATAGAGCGGCGCCGGACGCGGCGAGTGCCAGGCCTGCACCGCACCGTCCCCGCCCTGGCGGGTGATAGCGCGCGCCGCATCGGTGGCGGCGCTGAGCGCCGGCATGACGAGCTCGTCGGAATAGGCAAAACCCGTCTTCTCGCCGCTCACGGCGCGGATGCCGGCACCCTGCTCGATGGTGTGGCTGGCATCCTTGACCTTGCCGTCCTCCAGCGTCCAGGCTTCCTGGCGCAGGGACTGGATGTAGATGTCCGCCGCGTCGACGGCGCGCCCCATGATGCGCCCGAGCAGGCGGTCGAGATCCCGCTGCTGCAGTCCCGCCGGGGCCAGCAGGCGGTCGACGGTGGCCTGCATCGCTGTATCGTTCATCAGTCGGTCTCCGTGCGCATGCGCAGGACACCCTGCGCGCGCCTGTGTTCCAGCACCGGGAATTTCTGTCGCGCCTCGCGCTGCGCCGCGAGGTCCAGGTCCGCGACGACGACGCCTGCGCCTTCGCGGCGACGCGCCAGCACTTCGCCCCAGTGGTTGACGATCATCGAGTCGCCCCAGGTCCGCCGCCCGCCGGGGTGCTCGCCCCACTGGGCGGCGGCAAGCACGCAGGCAAGGTTGTCGACGGCACGCGCCCGCACCAACAACTCCCAGTGGGCGCGGCCGGTCGGCGCGGTGAAGGCCGCAGGCAACGCCACGGCATCCATGCCGGCGGCCGACATGACCCGGAACAGCTCGGGAAAGCGCACATCGTAGCAGACCGCGAGGCCGAGCCGGCCAAGAGGCACTTGCGCCACCACGGCCGCCGTCCCCGGCGCCGTGCCCGCGGACTCGCGGTAGCCCTCGCCCGCACCGGGCACGCTGACGTCGAACAGGTGCACCTTGTCATAGCGCGCGGCGAGCCGCCCCTGGTCGTCGAACAACAGGCAGGCCGCACGCGGGCGCGACTCGCCCGCCTCGAGCACCGGCAGCGTGCCGCCGACGATCCACACCCCGAGTTCGCGCGCCTGCGCGGCGAGGAAATCCTGCGCCGGGCCGGCGCCGGGCGACTCCGCCATCGCAATGCGGTCGGTCTCGCTGCGACCGAGAAAAGCGAAGTTCTCCGGCAGCACGACCAGCTGCGCCCCCTGGCGCGCCGCCGACTCGAGCAGGCTGGCTGCCGATGCCAGGTTGGCCTCCCGGTCCTGGCCCGAGCACATCTGAACCACGGCGACCCGCGTGCTCATCGAGGTTCCTCGCGCGGCGCTTCAGGCGCAGCGTCGCGGGGCCCCGATGGCGCTTGCGCGGCGCCCAGGCGCTCGATCACGGGGTCCTCCCAGGGCCCGGTGATGCGGTAAGTCAGCTGGGCCTCGAAGGGCTTGCGCAGCATCTCGGAAAGAATGAACAGGGCGGCGCCCACCACCGGGCCGCCGACGACCGTGCCGGCCACCGGCAGGGTGCGCCCCAGGTCGGCCGCGATCACCGCGGTCTGGTCGTAGTCGCGCGCGACGAGGCCGGTCCGCCCGACCACGCCCATGTCTGCCGCGGGGCCACGCATGACCAGGTTCTCCGTGTAGGCGTCGCCCCCCTCGATGCTGAAGTCCCCCGTGATGCGATCGAAAGCCGTGCCTGCGCCGAATACGTCCTTGAAATCGAGCGCCAGCCGGCGCGGCAGCGCCTGGATACTGAGCAGGCCGAACACCCGCCCGGCGCCCGGCTCGACCCCCACCAGCGCACCGTCGCGGATGTCGATTCGCGCCGTGCCCTCGATGGCGCCCAGCCAGTCACGACGCAGGCCGCCCTGCCACTCGACGCTGGCTTCGAAGCGCCCGCTGCGGGCGTCCATGCTGCGCTTGAAGCCTAGGAACTCCAGTGCTTGCCCGACGTCTTCGCTCTCCAGCTCCAGGGCGAGGCTGGACGCGTCGACCGCATCGGAAAGGCGCGAGCGACCCTGGGCCTTGAGCAGGAACCCGTCGCCCATGCCTTCCAGTCCGACCAGCTCGAAGCCGTCACCCTCGTGCAGCACCAGTCCCGACACGCTTCCGGCGCGGATGTTGCCCCAGCGCAGGTCGTCCACCTGCAGGTCCAGGCCCGGCACCAGCGACGGCGCGATCCCCTCCGGCGTGGTGTCCTTTGACCCGGACGTGGCCTCCTCCCGCGCGGGCGATGCGAGCCACAGTCGGTCCAGCCTCACGATCACGGGATCGTCGCCGTAAAGTGCGTGCGGGAAGCGCAGCTGTCCCGCCGCGCGCTCCGCATCCACGGCCAAGCGCCAATGGGATTCTTCGTGCGTCGCCTCGAGCAGCAGGTCTTCGAATTCCGCCCACGGCGTGACGAGCCGGCCGATGAGCAGGCGCCCCCCGGCAATCGCCTGTCCCAGGCCATCGCCGTCGACTTGTTCCGGCCAGTCGAGCCCGAACCAGCCGCCGAGGTCCAGCTCGGCGACGGCCCCGCTGAGCACCACGCCGGGCACAGTGTTGTCGACACCGCCCGGCACGACGCCAAGTCGCGGTTCCGGCCCCGTACGCTCCACGCGGACTTTCGCGCGCAGGGCCTCGTCCCATTCCAGCACGGCGTCGTAATACGCCGGGTCGGCGAACTCGGCCTGCACCCGCAGCCTGCGCTGTCCTGCGGACGCCTTGCGGAAGGGCTGCGGCAGGCCCACCACCATGCCCTCGAGCCCCGACACGACCTCCATCCGCAGCGGCTCGTCGGTACCGGGGGCAGGGAAAACGATATGCCCCTGCCATGGCGATTCGCCTGCCAGCCACCGCTCCAGGGGCAGGCGCAGCACGCGGGCAAGCCGGGCATCGGTCATGCGCCCGCTGCCGTCCACGCGGACCGCCCCGTCCGGCTGGACCGACACAGCAGCGGAAACCGCTGCGCCCGCCAGCGTGGCGCTGACGCTCTCCGCGGTCACGCGCGCATTGTCGATACTCAGGCGCGCGTTGATCTCTTCCAGGGGCGCGCCGAGGAATCCGTACGCGATCGCGCCGTCGCGCACGTCCAGTTCGACGCGGGCGCGGCTCTGCGCCAGTGCACGCAAGGGCAACTCCAGGTCCACCTGCGCCTCGGCCGACCCGCCCTGGATCTGCGCCGGGGCCAGCCCCGGGCCGATGGTGCGTTCGAGCAGGTCGGCTGCGAGGACGAACTCGCGCATCGCAGCGAGGCTTCCCGCCGCCCGTCCCTGCACCCGGAGCTCGCCGCGCGCAAGGTCCGGAATCGCGACCTCCACGGGGCCGGCTTGCACCCCGGCAAGCTCGCCGCGCGCAACCTCCGCGTACAAGCCCTCGTTCTCGAAGCGCACCGCTGCCGCGAGCGCCGTGGCCGCCGGCCAGCCGGGGCTGAAGTCGAGGACGCCGTCCTCCCAGTCGAAGTCGACACGAAAAACGCCCGTCTCGTCCCGGAATGGAAATGCACGCGTCGGGCCGCGCAACTCGAAGCGAGCCTCCGGCACGCGCCCCCCCTGCAAGGCGCGGTCGAGCCAGGCCACGACCCGCTCCGGCATGACCCCTACCGGCAGATAGCCCGGCGCGGCCGCCATGGATACCTGGCGCGCCACGGCGTTCATGTCCAGTTCGGGAGAAGCATCCCCCTCGGGGAGCTTCAACAGCGCGCGCCCGCTCACCACGGCGTCCGCGTTCCCGGCCTCCAGTTGCGGCAGGCGCAGCAGCAGCGCACCCGGTTCGCGGCGCCATTCGAAAGCGGCTTGCAGCCTGTCGAGCGCCAGCGGCGCCCGGAACATCTGCGGCAGTTCAAGGCGGCTCGCCTGGCTCGAGATCTCTCCCGAGCCGCCGTCGAGGTCGCCCGCGATCATGCCGGACAGGTTGCTCACGCCGGGCCAGCGCCCGAAGGGCGCCACCTCGAGCGCCGCGAAGCGCGCCTCGACACCGAGCTCCTGCAGGCGGCCACCACCGGCAGGCCAGGCTGCCCGCCCTTCGAGGCCTTCGAGCTGTCCCGCCGGGGCCAGGGCAAGCACCGGGTCGCGCCAGGCTTCCGGCAGCCAGCGGGCCGCGGGGAGCAGGTCCTCCAGCTGCAGGCGGTCGGCCGACCACAACAGGCGCCGGATGCCGCCGTCGTTCCCCAGCGCCAGTGTGGCGGACGGGCTGCGCCAGCGACGTCCCTCGCGCCCCACTTCCAGCTCGCCCAGGACCAGCGTCCAGCCGCCGGGAGAGCGCGTCCACTCGAAACTGGATCCGAGCTGGCCGTAGGCCGGAGCGGCGACCCCGGGCGCACCTGCTGCAAGGCTCTGCGCAACAGGCAACTGAAGCTGGCGTGCCCGCAGGTCGCCGGCAACGCGCTCCGGCACGCCGCCTGCGACGGCGGCCGAGATGCTTACATCCACGATCCCGGCCTGCGGCCATTCGCCGTCGGGGCCCAGCGCCGCGGCGAGGACTGCCAGGTCGAGCGCGGTGGCGGAGACGCCACCCTCCCAGTCGCGCGGCCAGCCGCGTTCGTCCTGTGCCGTGACCGCCAGCGACAGGTCCAGGGCATTGCCGAGCTCCCCCGGCAAGCGCCCGCTCGCGGCCAGTGCCACGCGCCCGGGCTGCAGGTCGAGGTCGAACTCCTCCAGGAACAGTGTCCATGGCCCCGTGCCGCGCTGCAGGTCCTCGAATTCGAGGGTGACTTCGCTCAGCTGCAACTGCCCTGCAGGCAGGTGGTCGAGCCGCGGCAGCGGCCCGCGCCCCTCCGCACCGGCGCTGTCCGGCAGCAGCGGCTCACCTTCGCTGTAGAGCTGCCAGCGACCCTCGGCAGCGCGTTCCACCCGCAGGGAGACCCCTGTCAGTCCCACCAGCTCGGGGCTCGGCCGGCCGCGCAGCAGGGACCAGGGGTCGAACTGGATCGCGCCGTGCTCGGCGAGGAACAAGGTGCGGGCCCCGTCCCGGGTCAGGACCCTGATGCGCTCAAAGCGGAACTCCGGGCCGCTGAAACCGAGGCGTGCATCGATGGCGCCGATCGCGACCGGGAAACCCAGCAGCGCCTCCGCGCGCGCTTCGACATCGGCGCGATATTCCGGCACCTGCACCAGCAGCAGGCGCAACACCCCGAGCAGCACTGCAGCCAGGATGACCAGCACGGCGACAGTGGCGCCCAGGATGCGCCAGAGCTTGCGTATCACTCCGCGCATCGCCTTCCGCAGCCTGTGCCTCGCGCCGGGCCGGCGCTAGATGGGCACGACATCGTACTGGTCGTGTGAATAGCCCGATTCGGCCTGCAGGCGGATCGGCTTGCCCGTGAGCGACTCCAGCTCGGCGAGTCCGGCTGCCTCCTCGTCCACCAGCAGGTCGAGCACTTCCGCATGCGCCAGCACCAGCAACTCCTGGAAGTCGAACTGGCGCGCCTGGCGCAGGATGTCGCGAAAGATTTCGTAGCAGACGGTCTCGGGCGTCTTCACGGAGCCGCGCCCGCGACAGCTCGGACAGGCGTGGCAGAGCACGTGCTCGAGGCTCTCGCGCGTGCGCTTGCGCGTCATCTCGACGAGCCCGAGCCGCGACACCTCGGTGATCTGGTTGCGTGCGTGGTCGCCCTGCAGCGCGCGTTCCAGCGCGGCGAGCACCTGTTCGCGATGTTCCTCTTCCTCCATGTCGATGAAATCGACAATGATGATGCCGCCGAGGTTCCTCAGGCGTACCTGCCGCGCGATGGCCTGCGCGGCCTCGAGGTTGGTGCGAAAAATGGTCTCCTCGAGATTGCGGTGGCCGACGTAGGCGCCCGTGTTCACGTCGATGGTCGTCATCGCCTCGGTCTGGTCGATCACCAGGTAGCCGCCGGACTTCAGCGGCACCTTGCGCTCCAGCGCACGCACGATCTCGTCCTCGACACCATGCAGGTCGAAGATCGGTCGCGCCTCCGCGTACATCTCGATTTTCGGCGCCATCTCCGGGATGAAAGTGGTGGCAAAGCGCTTCATGCGGGCGTAGGCGTCGGCGTCGTCGACCCGGACGCGCTCCACCCGCGGCGCCAGCAGGTCGCGCAACAGGCGCAGCGACAGGTCGAGGTCGGCGTGCACCAGCGTGCCGGGCGCCGCGGTGCGGCCCTGTCGCGACACGGCCTCCCACAGCCGGCAAAGGAAAATCATGTCGGCGCGCAGGGCGTCGCGCGGCGCGCCCTCCGCCGCCGTGCGCACGATCCAGCCGCCCGGACCGGTGACGATGTCTGCCATGATGTCGCGCAGCCTGGCGCGCTCTGTTTCCTCGTCGATGCGCGCGGAGACCCCGATACCGGAGCCGAACGGCAGGTACACCAGGTAACGCGAGGGAATGGTGACGAAGGTGGTCAGGCGCGCCCCCTTGCTGCCGAGCGGGTCCTTGACCACCTGCACCAGGATCTCCTGGCCCTCGACGAGGAGGTCGCGGATGCCGACCTCTGCTGCAGGCTCCAGGCCCTCCGCCACCACTTCCTCCGCGCGCAGGATGTCCGAGGCATGCAGGAAGGCGGTGCGCTCCAGCCCGATATCGACGAAGGCAGCCTGCATGCCGGGCAACACGCGGCGCACGCGGCCCTTGTAGACGTTGCCGGTGAGGCCGCGGCGGCTGTCGCGCTCGATGAACACCTCCTGCACCACACCGTTCTCCAGCAGCGCGGCACGCGTCTCGCGCGGGTTGACGTTGACCAGGATCTCTTCGCTCACCTCCCCCCCCCGGCGCAGCGCAGCACGTCGATGCCGAAATCACGCAGCAGCTCCGCGGTATCGTGCAGGGGAATGCCGACCACCCCGCTGTAGCTCCCGCACAGTCGTGATATGAAGACCGCGGCCACGCCCTGGATGCCGTAGGCGCCCGCCTTGTCCAGCGGCTCGCCCGTGCCGACATAGGTCTCGATCTCCTCCGGCGCGAGAACACGAAAGTCGACCTCGCTGCGCGACAGGCGGGACCCGGCCTGACGGTCCCGGCGCGCCGCCACGGCGGTGAACACTTCGTGGCGCACCCCGGAAAGGCGCTGCAGCATGCGGTTCGCCTCGACAGCGTCGGCCGGCTTGCCCAGCGTGTCCGCGCCCAGCGCGACCACCGTGTCGGCGGCCAGGACCACCCGGCCGGGATGACGCGCGGCGGCGACTGCAGCTTTCGCCTCCGCCAGGCGCAGCGCCAGGGCGGCCGGGTCTTCCCCGGCACCCGGCGTCTCGTCGATATCCACGGGCGATACATCGAGCTGCAGCCCGAGCGAAGACAGGAGGTGGAGGCGCCGCGGCGAAGCCGAGGCGAGCACCAGCGCGCAGGAATTCATGGCGCCAGTTTCCCCGCTGCGGAGCGTGGTTACAAGCGGGACCGCACCGGCCTCAGGCGCGATGGTAGGGATGGCCCGACAGCACGGTCCAGGCGCGGTAGAGCTGCTCAGCGACCATCACCCTCACCAGCCCGTGCGGCAGGGTCAGGGGCGTCAGAGACCAGCGCCAGTCGGCGCCGGCAAGGCATTCCGGGGCCAGCCCGTCCGGGCCACCCACCAGCAGGGCCACGTCGCGGCCCGACTGCAGCCAGGCAGCGAGCCGCTGCGCCAGTGCCGCGGTATCCACGGCACGGCCACGCACGTCGAGGCAGACCCGGGTGCAGCCGTCGGCAGCAGCGAGCAGCCGGCGACCCTCGTCGGCGACCGCCTGCGCCGGATCGGACTGCTTGCTGCGCTTGCCCAGCGGCAGCTCGCGCAGCTCGAGGCGGCATTCGCGCGGCATGCGCCCGGCATACTCCGCGAAGCCCTGCTCCACCCACGACGGCATGCGGGTGCCCACGGCCACCAGCCGCAGCCGCACGCCCTCAGGCCTCGACCTTGACCCGGTCTGCGCCAGCCGGAACGGCCCAGAGCTTCTCCAGGTTGTAGAAGTCCCGCATGCGCGGCAGCATCACGTGCACCACGATGTCGTGCAGGTCGACGAGCACCCACTCGCCCTCCTTCAACCCCTCGACACCATACGGTCGATGGCCGCCCTCCTTGCATTTCTCGATCACGTTCTCCGCCAGCGAGCGCACGTGCCGGTCGGAGGTGCCGCTGGCGATGATCATGCTGTCGGCGATGCTGGTCAGGCCGCGCACGTCAAGCACCTTGACGTCGCGCGCCTTGAGGTCCTCCAGCGCCGCGACCACCGTATCCTGCAAGGAATCTTCCGTCATCAATGCCTCTCTGCGGCTGCCTTGTAACATCCCGAGGCGGCCAGCAGCCGGCAGACCGGATCGGGTACCAGGTAACGAGGCTCCCGCCCCGCCCTCACGAGTTCGCGAATGGCGCTGGAAGAGATTTCCAGCTGGGTCACCGCGCAGATGCCGATGCGCCCCGCGCGCGACGCGTGCAGCGCGGCTCCCGTGTCGACGCGGCGTTCGCGCAGCAGCTGCCCGAGCACGCCGTCGGCCGGCGCCTGCCAGCCCGGACGGTGTGCCACCAGGAGGTGGGCGAGGTCCAGGATCTCCTCCCACCGGTGCCACGAGGTCAGGCCGATGAACGCGTCCATGCCGACGACGAGGCAGATCGGCCTCGCGCCATGCTCGGAGCGCAGTTCGCGCAACGTATCCACCGTCCAGGACGGCCCGTCGCGGCGCAGCTCGCGGTCGTCGACGCAGAAGCGCGACTCGCCCTCTATGGCCGCCTGCACCAGCGCCACCCGCGTGCGGGCGTCGGCGTGCGGCGTGGCGCGATGCGGCGGTACGCCGGCCGGCATGAAACGCATTTGCGCCAGCTCCGCGTACTCCAGCAACTCCAGCGCCGTGCGCAGGTGGCCGTAATGCACGGGATCGAAAGTGCCGCCGAAGACGCCCATGGCGCCGGAGCCCTGCGCGCTGCTCACGCGGCCCGCCGCACCGGTCCGGCCAGCTGGATCACCAGCTCGGACAGTTCCAGCCAGCCGTCCGCCAGTGCCGTGGTGCGCACGCCGCCGAGGCCCGGCGGCAGCCGCAAGGCATTGCCCGGCAAGTCGCCCTTCGCCACCCTGTCGACCAGCGCCGCCTTGCGCGCCAGGGCGCGCAGGGCGGCGGCATCATGCCGCGCCACCGCCCGCTGCACCATCCCGGCCCGGTTGCGCCAGACGCCGGCCTTGGCCATCGCGGCCTGCGCCGACATGCCCTCGTCCAGGAACCAGCGCAGGCGCACCAGGCTGCGGATCTCCCGCACCAGGGGCCACAGCACCTGCGGGATCGCCAGTCCCTCGGCCCGCAGCCCTGCCAGGATGCGCAATGCGCGGCCAAGGTCGCCCGCGAGAGCCGCATCGGCGAGCTTGAAAATGTCGTAGCGCGCACTGTCTGCCACCGCGGCACGCACGCGCTCGGCGTCGAGGTCGCCCTGGTCGTACAGCAGGCGCAGCTTCTCGATCTCCTGGTGCGCCGCCAGCAGGTTGCCCTCGACGCGCTCGGCCAGGAGCCGTACCGCCTCGGCGTCGGCGCGCAGGCCGGCACGTCGCAAGCGAGCCTCGATCCATGCCGGCAGCGCGGGCGGCTCGACGGGCCGCGCCTCCACCAGGACACCGCCGCCGACAAAAGCCTGCACCCATGCGCTCTGCTGCTGCCGACGGTCCATCTTCGGCGCCATGCCCAGCAGCACCACGTCGTCCGGCGGCGACTGCGCGAGGCGCGCGAACAGGTCGGTCCCGCCTTCACCGGCACCGGGCGTGCGGAAGCGCAGCTCCACCAGACGCCGGGAGGCGAACAGCGACATGCTGGACAGGCTTCCGGCCAGCGCATTCCAGTCGAAGCCGCGCTCCACGTAATGCACTTCGCGCTCGCTGAAGCCATCCTGCCGGGCGCGACGACGCACGGCGTCCGCGCACTCCTGCGTGAGCAGGGGCTCGTCTCCGGCGATCAGGTAGGCGGGCGCGAGGCGACGGGCGAGGCCGGCCTCAAGCTGTTCAGGCGAGAGTGACACGGGTTGGTAGGATGTTCCCGGGGTTTTTCATCGCAGCGGCAGTGTAGCACGCCCAATCCCGGCGCAAGCCACACAAACAAGGGCTTGGAGCATGTCGGTCGGCGGGGTATCTTAGTGCGCCCCGGAGGGTCCATGTCGCAGCGCCACGCCAAAGTACCGCAGTATCTCGCCCGCCTCGCCTGGATCGGGGCGCTGGTGCTGGTGCTGCGTTTCGTCGGCGCCGAGCTGCACCATGTCCTCGAGACCCACGGTCCCGGAGAAACCTGCGAAGCCTGCCTGGTGCTCGAACGCGGCGGCCAGGCGCTGCCTGCGCCAGGCTTCGCCTCGCTCGTCCCGCTCCGTGCAAACGCCGACCCGGTCTTCTTGCCCGCGCCCACGGCTGTTGCGCCGGCGCTCACCCCGCTGCCGCGGGGACCCCCTCGCCTCTCCAGCTGAGCGCTGCGGCGCGACGCGCCGCACCAAGGGGCTCATGGCCCCGCGACACGCAGCTCGCCACCTTGCCGGTGGAGCGATCGCGCCCGCGGTCGCTCGCGGCGGTGGCAGGCTGCCGCACAAGACCAAGACTGATCCGAGAGGCAGAGACATGAACCGTATTCTCATCGGCGGCATCGCCGCCGCGCTTTGCATGACCGCGTCCCCCGCCGCAGCATCCGGCCCGCAGAAGGATCCGCTGGACCCAGCCAACCTGCGTCCCGCCCCGCAACCGCTGGGCAAGCAGGTCAGCGCGGGCTCGCGCTTCAACCCGGCGATCTCGGTGATCGTCGACGGCGTCTATTACAGCGACAACGTCGGCGGCGAAGCCTTCGAGATTCTCTCCGAGGCGGACGGCTTTTCCGCCGGCCACGGCCACGAGGAGGAAGGCGAGGAGCACGGCGGCGGACACGAGGACGAACACGACCATGGCCACGGCGAGCTGGAGCGCGGCTTCAATCTGCGCGAAGTCGAGATCGCGTTGGCCGCCACGGTCGATCCCTATTTCGACGCCTTCGTGATGTTCGTCTTCGACGGCGACGAGGTCGAGCTGGAGGAAGCGTTCATCACCACGCGCGCGCTGCCGGCGGGCCTGCAGGCGAAGTTCGGCAAGTTCCTCAGCGATGTCGGCTATATCAACAAGCAGCACCCGCACAGCTGGGATTTCTTCGACCGCCCGCTGGTCAACGAGCTGCTGTTCGGCGACCACGGCCTCCAGGAGACCGGCGTCCAGCTGAGCTGGCTGGCACCGACCTCGCAATACCTGCGCCTCGGGGTGGAAGCCCTGCAGGGCGAGACCGCCGGCATCGCGAACCATCTCGGCGAGCAGGACGACGTCGAGGGGACGGCACGTATCCTGGAGGACGCGGCAGGCCCGCGGCTGTTCACCGGCTTCGCCAAGTACGCGCCCGACCTCGGCTTCGAGCATGCGCTGCAGCTCGGCGCCTCGGCAGGGTACGCCAGCAGCTTCCAGAACAGTATCGAGCGCGAGACTTTCTACGAGGATCATGAAGGCAGCGCCACCTTCTGGGGCCTCGACGCGGTCTACAAGTACCTGCCCTCCGGCGGCACGGGGTTGCGCGGCGCCTTCAAGCTGCAGGGCGAGTACTACTACCGCACGCGCGACATCGACCGGCGCGACGTCTTCTTCGCCTGCGAGCCGGAAGACCTGGCATGCGACGACCCGCTGAACGAGTTCCAGGTCGGCGACATCGGCGTCGAGGAATCCTTCGAGGAGAAGCAGGACGGGTTCTACGTGCAGGGCGTGTACGGCATCGCCCAGCGCTGGACGGTGGGCCTGCGCTACGACGAGGTCGGCCTCACCAACAGCACAGGCCGCGCCGGCGGCGAGGAATGGGACAGCTCGAAGCGCTATACGGCAGCGCTGAACTTCCTGCCCACGGAGTACTCGCGCCTGCGCCTGCAGCTCAGCCGCGGCGACATCTCGGTGGACGACGGCGAGCGGGAGACCTATAACCAGGTCTTCCTCCAGTTCCAGATGAACTTCGGCGCGCACGGCGCACACACGTTCTAGGAGCCAGGCATGCATGTGCTGAAACGACTGCTGGCCGGATGCGCGCTGCTCGCGAGCGCGCTGCCGGCCGCGGCCGCGCTGCAGGTGGCGGCCACCACGCCCAACATGGCCATGCTGGCGCGCACCGTCGGGGGCGAGCACGTCGAGGTCGTCGTGCTCGCCCCGGGCGACCGCGACGTGCATCACTTCGAGGCGCGTCCCAGCATGATGGTGGCCCTGCGACAGGCCGACCTGGCCGTGGCGGTGGGTGCCGAGCTCGAGCTCGGCTGGCTCCCCGCCGCGTTGCAGGCCGCGCGCAATCCGGGCGTCCTGCCCGGCCGGCCCGGCTACTTCGAGGCGGCCGCCGCGGTGACGCTGGAGGATGCCGGGACGCCGGCGGACCGGGCGCTGGGCGACGTGCACCCCATGGGCAATCCGCACGTCTACTTCGACCCGCTGCGCATGGGAGTAGCGGCGGAGGCGCTGGCCGCCCAGCTGGCGGTGCTGGATCCGGCGCATGCCGCGCTCTTCAGCGCCAACGCCGCGGCCTTCGCCGCGCGCATGCGCGAGGAGACCGAGGGATGGCGGCAGCGGGCCGCCGGCGCCCCCGGGGTGTTGCTGCACCACAAGGACGCGGTGTACCTGATGCGCAGGCTGGGCGTCGAGGTGCTGGGTTATCTCGAGCCCCTGCCCGGCATACCCCCGACGGCGCGGCACATCGCCGCGCTCGTGACCGAGCTGCAAGGCCGCGACGGCGTGGTGTTCCACATGGAGTACGAGCCGGCCGAAGGGGCACAGCGGGTCGGCGCTGCGCTGGGCTGGCCGGTGCACCGCATGCGCAACAATGTGCCGGTGGACGGCACCGCCGACGACTACGTGGCGCTCATCGAAAGCTGGGTGCTGCGGCTGGAGGGCAACTGAACGCCGGGCACCCGCTGCTGGAACTGGTGGCCGCACGGGCCGGGTACGCCCGGCCGGTGGTCGGGCCCGTGTCCTTCCGCATCGAGCCCGGCGAAGTCCTGGGGCTGAGCGGCGCCAACGGCCAGGGCAAGACCACGCTGCTGCGTCTCATCACCGGCACTGCGGTGCTGCACGGCGGCCGGCTCGAGCGCGCGCCCGGGCTCACGGTGGCGCATCATCGGCAGCGGCCCGAGCGCCCCCCGGAGTTGCCGCTCACCGGCCGGGAGGTGCTGCGCGCCGCGGGTGCCCGCAGCGAGTCGCTGCCGCTGCGGCTGGCAGGCCTGCTCGGGCGTTGCCTGGAGGAAATGAGCGGCGGCGAGTTCCAGCTGCTGCACGCCTGGGCCTGCCTCACCGGGCCGGCGAGACTGGTGCTGCTGGACGAGCCGACCAACAACCTCGACCCCGACGCCATCGACCTGCTGCTGGCGGAGATCGCCCGCCTGTCGCCGCAGCGCGCGGTACTGATGGTGAGCCACGACGCCGGGTTTCTCGAGGCCGCCTGCCACCGGATCGTGTCGCCATGTCCCTGAGCCTCGCCTGGGACCCGCTGTTCCGCTTGCCGCTGGCAACCGGGCTGCTGCTGGCGCTCGCCCTGCCCCTGCTCGGCGCCGGGCTGCGCTTGCGGGAACAGTGGTTGTCCAGCCTCGGCGTCGCCCAGGCAGCTGCCGCCGGCGGCGTGGCGGGCGCCCTGCTGCACGCGCCGGTGCTCGTCTTCGCGCTGCTCGGCGCCCTGGCCGCGGGCCTGGTGCGTTTCTTCACCGGCCGGGCGCGTAACGAGCACTACGCCGTGATGCTGCTGGCGGGCTGGGCGGCCGTGCTGCTGCTGGCGACGCGCGGACACCACGCCGACCTGGTGGCGACCCGGCTGCTCAACGGCCAGCTGTACTTCACCACCGCCGCGCACCTGGCCGGCGCGGCGGCGCTGCTGGGATGCCTGCTGGCGGGGGGGCGGTGGCTGTCGCGGCGGCTCGTGCTGGGCCGCCTGTTTCCCGATCACTACACCGCCAACCGCCTGCCGACCTGGCCGCACGAGTTCGGCTTCGAGGCCCTGGTGGCGTGCGGCGTGGTGCTCGGAATCAGCACCATGGGCGTGATGGCCACTTTCGCCATGATGTTGCTGCCACCGTGGGTGGCCTTCCGCCTGGCCCGTGGCTGGTACCGGGCGCTGGCGCTCAGCGCCGCCCTCGGCCTGGTCGCGTGCATGGCCGGCTTCCTGCTGGCGCTGGGCCTGGACCTGCCGTTCGGGCCCACCCTCACCGCGGTGCTGGCGCTACTCGTCCCGCTGCGCCTCCTGCCCACGCGCCTCGGCGCCTGAGGGCAAACCCCGCCCCGTCACCAGGTAGGTGGCGAAACTGCCGAGCCAGTGGCTGCCGGCGTAATGCGCATCACTCACGCCGGCCAGGCCCGACCGGGCGTGCGCCGCGGCCGCGGCGCGCAGGCTGATGCGCCTGGGGTCGCCGGCCGGCAACCCGGCGGCGATGCCCTCCAGCATCCACGCGCGGCTCAGGTTCAGGCCGTCGATGTGCGCCAGCTTGCCGTCCGTGCGATCGGTGACCCGCGCCACCGGGAGCCACTCCGCGTCGCCGTCCTCCGGCAGGCCGGGCATGAAATTCGCCAGCCACGCCGCAAATTCTGCCGGCGGCAGCAGGCGGCGCACCAGGTCGGCCTCGGCCAGGCAGGGCGAAAGAAAATCGTGGCCCGAGGGCTCGTAGGCCAGCGGGCAGTCCCGGTCGCCGAGGTACAGTGTGCGCGAAGTGTCCTCGATGAGCGCGGCAAGCTCGGCGTCGCCCGCCAGGCGCGCCCAGTCCAGGGCCAGCCCGAAGGCGAAGGCCGTCTGCGAGTGTTCGCCGGAGCGGATGGGATAGGCCAGCTTCGGCAACCATGTCTTCAGGCGCTGCGCGGCGACGGCTTCCAGCGGGGCGAGCGCCTGTGACCAGCGGCGCGCCTCGGGGTCGTCCCACTCGCGCAGCTCCGCGCCGAGCTGCAACAGCCAGGCCAGTCCGTAGGGGCGCTCGAACCCCTCCCGTCCCGGGGCCTCGAGATACGCCACTTCAGCCAGGATGCCCGCGGCCGTGAGGCTGCGCGCCAGCGCGGCGCGCGCCGCGGGCGCGAACGCGGCGTCGGGCTCCAGCCGCGCCAGCCGGGCGAGCAGCCAGTGACCATGCACCGAGGAGTGCCAGTCGAAGCAACCCCAGAACACGGGCGTCAGCTCGCGCGGCGGCCTCGCGTCCGCGTCATCGTTGAGCACGTGCGCGATCTTGTTGGGGTATTCGCGATGCACGCAGGACAGCGCCAGCTCCGCGAAGCGCCCCGCGACCGAGGGATCGAGCATCATGCCGGCCAGCGCCAGTGCCGCGACGCTCATTGCGGCTGCAGCATGCGGCCGAGCGGGCGACCGCCCACCAGGTGCAGGTGCAGGTGATACACCTCCTGGCCGCCATGCGCATTGCAGTTGATGATGAGCCGGTAGCCGTCCTCGGCCAGGCCCTCCTGGCGCGCGATGTCGCGGGCCACGCAGAACATGTGCCCGACCAGCTCCGCGTCACCGTCCTCGATGTCGTTGGCCGTGGGGATCGGTTTCACCGGGATGATGAGCACGTGCACGGGGGCCTGGGGATGGATGTCGCGGAAGGCCACGACCCGCTCGTCGCGGTAGACGAAATCCGCGGGCAGTTCGCCGGCAATGATCTTTTCGAACAAAGTGGGCATGCGTCGCTCTCCTTGTCGCTGCCGTGGATGCCAGCCCGGAGTGTGGCAGCGCCGCCCCGCGCCCGCAACGCGCGCCCGCGACCTATAATGGCGGTCTTGAGCGCACCGGAGAACGCCATGTCGAGGTTGATTGCATTGCTTGCCGCCCTGGGGCTGTTGCTGTCCGCCGGCGGCTGCGCCAGCGTGAGCTCGCTGGAGACGCCCGAACTGCAGCTGACGAGCTTTCGCGTGCTCGAGCACGAGCAGGACGCCCTCGAACAGCGCTTCGCGGTCGGCTTGCGGGTGATCAATCCCAACAACCGCGACATCGACATCCAGGGCCTGGACTTCAGTCTCGACCTGAACGGCCGCCGCCTCGCGCGCGGCGTGAGCGATAGCGGCTTCCTGCTGCCGCGGCTCGGCGAGGCGGAGACTACCGTGGTGGTCACCACCTCGCTGTTCGACGTGCTGCGCCAGGCCATGCAGCTGGGCAGCCAGGAAGAGGCCCTGGAATACCGCTTGCGTGGCCGGCTGCACCTTGGCGGGATGTTCCTGCGCAGCATTCCTTTCGATCGCAGCGGCACCCTGGAACAGTAAGGGCCGGCAGCCTTCAGCTCTCCCGCAGCCGCCAGGTCGGGCGGCCGTCGGCATCCGCCAGGTGATATTGCTGGAGCCACTGCAGCGCGTCGTCGGCGTCCTGCTCGAACCAGGCGCGCGTCGCGCCGAGCCTGAAAGAGTAGCCCCAGGCATCCATGTCCGCGAACATGCGCGCCCGGCCGAAGCCGGGCAGCTCGTCCGCGAGCAGGACCTGCAGGTAACAGACCCCGTTCTCCTCGTCGTAACCGCCGCCGGCGTCGGTATCCAGCGCTGACCGTCGCTCGGGCGACATGCAGACATAGTGGCATGCTTCGTGGAGCACCGAGTGCAGCGGCGTATCCGCACGTGCATACAGCACGTCGCCGCGCAGGCCCGCCTCGCGCTCGCCCCACCACGAGCCCGGGATCTCGGCACCGGCAGGAACCCGGGCCAGCGTCATGCCGTAGCGGGCGAGGAGTCGTTGCACGCCTGATTCGAAACCGTCGCCGAGCACGACGACTTCCGGCTCGCTCAAGGATCGAGACCCGCCAGCTGGCGCGTAATCAGCCCGGCGATGTCGCGCGCGAGCGCCTCGCGCAACATCTCTTCCTCCTGCTGCTTGCCGAGGATGTCACGCTCGTTGTAGGGGAACACCCGGCTGCGGCTCACGCGCTGCGGGGCGAGCAGGATCCCTGCCGTGCCTTCGACCTCGTACTGGGCGACGTAAAAGACCTCGTACTCGGTCGGCCGGTTCTGCGCCGACACCGACTTCACCCGGCGGCCGTAGCGCTCGTCGACGATGCGCAACGTCGCCGTCCCCGCAGTTGCATCCTGGGTCAGCACCACCCCCGCCGCCGCCAGCGAGCGGCGCAGCTGCACCGCCAGGTCGGAGTTCGGATCCGGCACGGCCAGGTAGACCTTGGCGAGCTCCGGCGGAAAGCTGCTGACGCCCTGCAGCTGGAAACCACAGGCCGAGGCGGCAAGGGCGAGACAGGCCAGCGGCAGGGCGATGATGCGGCGCATGCGTCAGACCACGATGTTGACGAGACGACCGGGCACGATGATCACCTTGCGCACCGACCGGCCGTCGACGAAGCGCGCCACGTTGTCCTCCGCCAGCGCGGCGGCGCGGATGGACTCCTCGGAGGCGTCGCGCGCCATGCGAATACGGCCGCGCAGCTTGCCCTGCACCTGCACCACCAGCTCGACCTCGTCCTGCACCAGCGCAGCGGGATCGTGCCGGGGCCAGGGCTGGTCGACCACCGAGCCGCTCTTGCCCAGGGCTGCCCACAGCGCATGGCAGGCATGCGGCACGATGGGCGAGAGCAATAGCACCACGGCCTCGCAGATCTCCTGGCGCAGGGCGCGGTCCTGGGGGCCGTCGCCAGCGTGGCGGCCGAGGGCGTTGAGCAGCTCCATCACCGCGGCGATGGCGGTGTTGAAGGTGTAGCGCCGGCCGACGTCGTCGCTGACCTTGGCGATGGCGGCATGCAGCTGGCGGCGCAGCTCGCGCTGGGCGTCATCCAGGGCGTCCACGTCCAGTGCAGCCGCCGGGCCGGCGCTGACGTGCTCGTGCACCAGGCGCCACAGCCGCTTCATGAAGCGATGCGCGCCCTCCACGCCGGTGTCGGACCACTCCAGGCTCTGCTCCGGCGGCGCGGCGAACATGGTGAACAGGCGCACGGTGTCGGCGCCGTAACGATCGATGAGCGCCTGCGGGTCGACGCCGTTGTTCTTCGACTTCGACATGGTGCCCATGCCGCCCAGCTGCACCGGCGCGCCGTCGGCGGCCAGCGTGGCACTCACCACGCGGCCCTTCTCGTCGCGCTGCACCTCGACCTCGGCCGGGTTGTACCAGGTGCGCCCCCCCTTCTCGTCCTCGCGGTAGAAGGAGTCGGCCAGCACCATCCCCTGGGTCAGCAGGTTGGTGAACGGCTCGTCGCTGTCCACCAGGCCCTCGTCGCGCATCAGCTTGTGGAAGAAACGCGAGTACAGCAGGTGCAGGATGGCGTGCTCGATGCCGCCGATGTACTGGTCCACGGGCAGCCAGTAGCGCGCCCGCTCGTCCAGCATGGCCTGGTCCTGGTCGGCGCAGCAGTAGCGCGCGTAGTACCAGGACGACTCGAAGAAAGTGTCGAAGGTGTCGGTCTCGCGCCGTGCCGGTCCGCCGCAGCGTGGGCAGTCCACCTTGACGAAGTCGTCCATGTGCTTCAGCGGCGAGCCGGCGCCGGAGAGGGTCACGTCCTCCGGCAGGCGCACCGGCAGCTGGTCGTCCGGCACCGGCACCGAGCCGCAGGACGGGCAGTCGATCATGGGCACCGGGCAGCCCCAGTAGCGCTGCCGCGACACGCTCCAGTCGCGCAGGCGGTAATTCACCCGGCGGCGGCCGCGACCCTCGGCCCCAAGCTTGTCCGCCAGGGCCACGAAGGCCTCGGCCGAGGTCTTGCCGTCCAGCTCGCCCGAGTTCACCAGCACGCCGTACTCGACGTAAGCGCCCTGGGACAGGTCGACCGCGGCACCGTCGGCCGGCGCGATGACCTGGCGGATCGGCAAGCCGTACTTGGTGGCGAACTCCCAGTCGCGCTTGTCGTGGCCCGGCACGGCCATCACGGCGCCGGTGCCGTAGCCCATGAGCACGAAGTTGGCGACCCAGACCGGGACTTCCTGCCCGGTCAGCGGGTGGACCACGTTCACGCCGAGCGGCATGCCGCGCTTTTCCATGGTCTCCAAGGCCGCCTCGGTGGTGTGCGCGCGGCGGCACTCGGCGAGGAACTCGCCCAGCTCGGGGCGGCCCTCGGCGGCCTGGACCGCCAGCGGGTGCTCGGCCGCGACCGCCATGTAGGTCACACCGTGCAACGTGTCCGGGCGGGTGGTGTAAACGGTGAGCGCCTCATAACCGGCGACCGGTCCGCCCGCGAGGGCGAAATCCAGCTCCAGGCCCTCGGAACGGCCGATCCAGTTCGCCTGCATGGCGCGCACCTGCTCCGGCCAGCCGGGCAGCTTGTCCAGGCACTCCAGCAGTTCGTCGGCATAGGCCGTGATCCTGAGGAACCACTGCGGGATCTCGCGCCGCTCCACCAGCGCACCGGAACGCCAGCCGCGACCGTCGATGACCTGCTCGTTGGCGAGCACGGTCTGGTCCACGGGGTCCCAGTTGACGGTGGAAGAGGACTTGTAGACCAGCCCCTTCTCGTACAGACGCAGGAAAAACCACTGTTCCCAGCGATAGTAGTCGGGGTCGCAGGTCGCCAGTTCGCGGCGCCAGTCGTAGGCGAAGCCGAGCCGGCGCAGCTGGGCGCGCATGTGGGCGATGTTCTCGCGCGTCCATTTGCCCGGCGGCACCTGGTTCTTGATGGCGGCGTTCTCGGCCGGGAGGCCGAAGGCGTCCCAGCCCATGGGCTGCAGCACGTTCCTGCCCTGCATGCGCTGGTAGCGGCTGACCACGTCGCCGATGGTGTAGTTGCGCACGTGGCCCATGTGCAGCCGCCCGCTGGGATAGGGGAACATGCACAGGCAATAGAACTTCTCTTTCGATGCGTCTTCATGCGCCTCGAAACATCCCGTGTCGTCCCAGTGACGCTGGGCCTCGGGCTCGATGATTTCCGGCTTGTAGATGGGGTCCATGGCGGCTTCGCTCAAATCAAGCTGCCAAGATTACCGCCCCGCGCTGTTGCGGCGCAAAGCCGCGAGCAGGAACAGCAGCGCCGCCGCCCCCGCCAGGGGTGTATCGCCCATGCGCAGCCACGGCGTCATGCCCTGCATGGGGACCACCGCGCCGATGACGACCTCGGGCTCGAACTGCCGGGAGCGCGCCACCACCTGGCCATGGGGATCGATCACGGCCGTGATGCCGTTGTTGGTGGCGCGCAGCATCCAGCGCCCGGTCTCCATGGCCCGCATGCGGGCGATCTGCAGGTGCTGGTGGGGCGCGATGGTGTCGCCGAACCAGGCGTCGTTGCTGACGTTGACCAGGAGCTGTGCGGCCGGGAAGAACACGCGCTGCTGGGCGCCGAAAGCGTCCTCGTAGCAGATCGTGGGGGCGACCGGCACACCGGCCAGCGTCATCGGCCCCGGGTCGGGCGGCCCCGGTGCGATGTCACTGTAGGGCAGGCTCATCATGCGCATCACCTCGCGCACGAAACCCGGCACCGGGAAATACTCGCCGAAGGGCACCAGCTGGCGCTTGCGGTAGATCTCCGGCTCGCCGCCGAGGGACACCAGGGTGTTGTAGTAGCGCCCGTCGCGCGGGTCCCGCTCGAGGATGCCCATGAGCAGTTCGCTGCCCGCCTCGCGGGCCCGCGCGTCGAGCGTTTCGAGGAACTCGATCTCCTCGTGCAGCAGCGCCGGCAGCGCCGCCTCAGGCCAGATCAGGAGGTCGGTGCCCCAGTAGGGCTCGGTCAGCCGCAGGTAAAGCTCGCGGGTGGGCTCGAGCTGCGTCTGCAGCCATTTCTCGTCCTGGCCCACGGCGCCCTGGATCATCGCCACCTGCAGCGGCGGGCCGGCCGGCTGCGTCCACGCCTGCCGCGCGGCGGCGCCGGCGGCCGCGAACAGCGCGAACAGCACGGCGATGGCCGCAGCGCGACGCGGCAGGTCCTCGCGCAGCAGCGTCACCAGCGCGCCCGCGCCCAGCGCACAGGCCCAGCCCAGGCCATACACGCCGCCGAGCGGCGCCAGGGTTCCCAGCACGGAATCGGCCTGGCTGTAGCCGAGACTGAGCCAGGGGAAGCCGCTCAGGAACCAGCCCCGGACCCACTCCAGCAACACCCAGGCGGCCGGCAGCCCGATCAGCCAGCGCGTCGTGCCGGCGGCCGGCAGCCAGCGCGCCGCAGCCCAGCCGAGCAGCGCATAGTAGGCCGCCATCAGCGCGGCCAGCGCCACGGTCAGGAAGCCGGCCAGCACGGCCGGCGCCTGGCCGAAATCGTGCACCGAGACGAAGGTCCACCAGGTGCCGGCAAGGAAGGCCGCAAAGCCGTAGAGGAAGCCCAGCCATGCCGCCCGCCCCGGGCTTGCCCCCTGCCAGCACAGGAACAGGACGGCCGGCGACAGCAGGGCAACAGGCCACCAGCCCTGCGGCGCAAAGGACAGCACCAGCAACAGGCCCGCCGTGACGACGCAAAGCTCGATGAGGCGCGACCGGTACCAGGCCGGCAGTTGCGACCGCGGGAACATCACCTCAGTCGGTGAGGCGGCGCAGTCGCACCGCGTGGATGCGGCGCCGGTCGGCGCGCAGCACGGTGAAACGCATGCCGCCGAAGGACAGCGACTCGCCCTTGCGCGGCAAGCGGCCGAGCTCGTGCATCACCAGCCCGCCGACGGTGTCGTAGTCCTCGTCGCTGAAGTCAGTGCCGAGCTCCTCGTTCAGGTCCTCGATGCGCGCGAGGGCATCGACCCGCCAGATGTCTTCCCGCTCGGGCACGATCAGGACCTCCTCGTCCGGGTCGTGCTCGTCGTCGATTTCGCCCACGATCTGCTCCAGCACGTCCTCGATGGTGAGCAGGCCGGAGACGCCGCCGTACTCGTCCACCACGATGGCCATGTGGTTGTGGCTGTGGCGGAACTCCTTCAGCAACACGTTGAGACGCTTGCTCTCGGGGATGAACACCGCGGGGCGCAGGCATTCCTTGATGCGGAAACGAGTGCGGTCGCCTTCGGCGAAGAAGCGCAGCAGGTCCTTCGCGAGCAGGATGCCGGTGACCTCGTCGCGGTCGTCCGCGATGACGGGGAAACGAGAATGCCCGGATTCGATGATGACTTCGAGCATCTCCTGCGGGGTGGCGTCACGTTCCAGCACGACCATCTGGCCGCGCGGGATCATGATGTCGCGCACCTGCATGGTGGAGACCTCGAGCACGCCCTCGAGCATCTGGTGTTCGTCGGCGTCCAGGATCTGCTGGGCACGCGCCTGCTGCAGTATTTCGAGCAGGTCGGCGCGATCGCGCGGTGCAGTGCGCAAGGCGCCGGCAAGGCGGGCCATCAGGCCCGTGCGGCGCCCGCCGGTACTCGGAGGTTGGTCGTCAGCCATCGTGCGCGTCCGTCTCCTGGTAGGGGTCGGGCCAGCCCAGCTCGGCGAGAAGCTCCGTCTCCAGGGCCTCCATCTCCGCCGCCTGCGCCGGATCCTGGTGGTCGAACCCAAGCAGGTGAAGGGTACCGTGAATCACCATGTGGGCCCAATGTGCCTCCGGCGCCTTGCCCTGCGCCGCAGCTTCGGCCGCCACCACCTCGCGGCAGATGACCACGTCACCGAGCAGGGGCAGCCCCAGCTCGGGCGGCAGGTCGGCGGGGAACGCCAGCACGTTGGTCGGCTTGTCCTTGGCGCGAAACTGGCGGTTCAGGGCCTGGCTCTCGGCGGCGTCCACGATACGGATGCTCAGCTCGGCCGCGCTGCGGCGGCCGGCAAGTGCGGAACGGGCCCAGTGGCGCAGCTTGGCCACCGCGGGCAGGCCCGTGCGCGTGCCGCTCACCTGCACGTCGATGCGCACGCTCACGCCTCGTCCTCCTGGTGCCGCTGGTAGGCCTCGACGATCCGCTGCACCAGCGGATGACGCACCACGTCGCGCGCGGTGAACCAGGTGAAGCCGACGCCCTCCACGTCCTGCAGCACGCGCGAGGCATGGCGCAGGCCCGAGACCTTGTTGGCGGGCAGGTCGGTCTGGGTCACGTCGCCAGTCACTACCGCGCGCGAACCGAAGCCGATGCGCGTGAGGAACATCTTCATCTGCTCGACAGTCGAGTTCTGCGCCTCGTCGAGGATCACGAAGGCCTCGTTCAGGGTGCGGCCGCGCATGAAGGCCAGCGGCGCCACCTCGATGACGTGGCGCTCCATGAGCTTCGCGACGCGCTCGAAGCCGAGCATCTCGTACAGTGCGTCGTACATGGGGCGCAGGTAGGGATCGACCTTCTGCGACATGTCACCGGGCAGGAAACCGAGCCGCTCGCCGGCCTCGACCGCCGGACGCACCAGCACGATGCGCCGCACCTCGTCGCTTTCCAGCGCTTCCACCGCGCGCGCCACGGCGAGGTAGGTCTTCCCGGTGCCCGCGGGCCCGATGCCGAAGCACAGGTCGTGCTCGCGCATGGACTCCAGGTACCGGCCCTGGTTCGGGCCGCGGCCGCGAATGACGCCGCGGCGGGTGCGGATTTCCCCCGGCGCATGTTCGTCGGGCGCCGCGTAGAGGCCAGATTCCTGCAAGGCCGTGTGCACGACCTGCGGGCTGATGTTCTCCTCTGCCGCCTGCTCGAACAGCGACACCAGCAGCCGTTCTGCCGCCTCCACTGCGGGCGTCGGGCCCTCGAGCTGGAACAGGTTGCCGCGCGGGCGGACCTGCACACCGAGGCGGCGCTCGATCTGCTTCAGGTGCTCGTCGAACTGGCCGCACAGGTTGGCGAGACGCTGGTTGTCATCTGGCTCGAGTACCAGGTCCCTGACGAGGTTGGCGTTCAAGTTCGCTGTCGGACCTCAGGCTGAACGGGGCAGGACGTCCTCGACGCCGACCACGCGGCCGCGCAAGGAATTGGGCAGGGCCTCGGTGACCAGCACGTCGACGAAGCGGCCGACCAGGCCCGGCTCGCCGTCGAAGTTCACCCAGCGCATGTTGCCGGTGCGTCCCGCCAGCTGGCGCGGACTCTTGCGCGACGGGCGCTCCACCAGCACGCGCTCCACGCCGCCGACCATGGCGGCACTGATCGCCGCAGCGTGCTGGTTGATACGGTGCTGGAGCAGCGCCAGGCGACGCTGCTTCTCGGCCGTGGTGACGTCGTCGGGCAGCGAGGCCGCGGGCGTACCGGGGCGGCGGCTGTAAATGAAGCTGAAGGACTGGTCGAAGCCGACGTCCTCGATGAGCTTCATGGTGTAGTCGAAATCCTGCGCCGTCTCGCCGGGGAAGCCGACGATGAAGTCCGAGCTGATGCTGATGCCGGGGCGCGCCTCGCGCACGCGGCGGATCTTCTGGCGGTACTCGAGCGCCGTGTGGCCGCGTTTCATCATCGCCAGCACGCGGTCCGAGCCGCTCTGCACGGGGAGATGCAGGTACGGCGCCAGTTCCGGCACCTCCGCATAGGCCTGCACCAGGCTGTCGGTGAACTCGACCGGGTGCGAGGTGGTGAAGCGAATCCGGTCGATCCCGTCCACGGCGGCGACGAAGCGGATCAGGGCGGCGAGGTCCGCCGTCGTGCCGTCGTGCATGGGGCCGCGGTAGGCGTTCACGTTCTGGCCGAGCAGGTTGATCTCGCGCACGCCCTGGGCCGCCAGCTGCGCCACTTCCACGATGACGTCGTCGAAGGGCCGGCTGACCTCCTCGCCGCGCGTGTAGGGCACGACGCAGAAGCTGCAGTACTTGCTGCAGCCTTCCATCACGGAGACGAACGCCGTCGGACCCTCCGCGCGCGGCTCAGGCAGGCGGTCGAATTTCTCGATCTCCGGGAAGGAGATGTCCACCGCCGGCTTGCGGCTGCGGCGCACATCCTCGAGCATCGCCGGCAGGCGATGCAGGGTCTGCGGGCCGAAAACGACGTCGACGAAAGGCGCACGCTCCAGGATGGCCTCGCCCTCCTGGCTCGCCACGCAGCCGCCGACCCCGATCACCACCCCGGGCCGCGCCGCCTTCAGTTCGCGCCAGCGGCCCAGCAGGGAGAACACCTTCTCCTGTGCCTTCTCGCGGATGGAGCAGGTGTTCAGCAGCAGGACGTCGGCTTCCTCGGGCGACGCCGCCGGCTCGAAGCCGTGCGACTCGCGCAGGACGTCCGCCATCTTCGAGGAGTCGTACTCGTTCATCTGGCACCCGAAGGTGCGGATGAAGAGCTTGCCGCCGGGCTTGTGCGCGTTCATCGGTCCCCGGTCAGAAAGGAATGTCGTCCTCGAAGGGCTCTTCCTTGCGGCCGCCCGAAGAGGAACTGCCCGCGGACGAGCGGTAGTCGTCGTCCCGGCTCGCCGGGGCGCCGCCGCCAGGCCGGCCGCCGAGCATCTGCATGTCGCGGGCGACGATCTCGGTGGTGTACCGATCGTTGCCGTCCTTGTCCTGCCACTTGCGCGTCTGCAGGCGACCCTCGACGTACACCTGGGAGCCCTTGCGCAGGTATTCGCGCGCGGTCTCGGCCAGCTTGTCGAACATCACGATGCGATGCCACTCGGTCTCCTCGACCCAGTCGCCGCTCTGCTTGTCCCGGCGCCGGTCGCTGGTCGCGACGTTGAAGTTGGTGACGGTCAGCCCGCCGGGAGTGGTCCGTGACTCCGGATCCGCGCCCAGGTTGCCCACCAGGATGACCTTGTTGATACCGCGCGCCATGTGCGTCCCTCGCTCGTCGTGTTGCCGGGCCGCTCGCCCGGACTCAAAGAATAGCCGTCTAGTCTAGCCTGAACAGCCCCGAATCTCACGCGCGCCGGCCGGAAACCGGCCCTTGACCGGGGTCGAAACGGGAGGCTGGGACGCGGTGAGCGCCGCGGCGACATTTGTGCGTATAGTAACGAGTTCGGCCCAGTCACACGGTACCCATGGACACCATCCGCATCCGCGGCGCCCGCACCCACAATCTCAAGTCGGTGGACCTCGAGCTGCCGCGCGACCGCCTCATCGTGATCACCGGCCTGTCGGGCTCCGGGAAGTCCTCGCTCGCCTTCGACACCATCTACGCCGAGGGGCAGCGGCGCTACGTGGAGTCGCTCTCCGCCTACGCGCGCCAGTTCCTGTCGATGATGGAAAAACCCGACGTGGAATCCATCGAGGGACTGTCACCGGCCATCTCCATCGAGCAGAAGTCCACCTCGCACAACCCGCGCTCGACCGTGGGCACGGTGACGGAGATCTACGATTACCTGCGCCTGCTCTATGCCCGCGCCGGCACGCCGCGCTGCCCGCGCCACGCCGAGAAGCTGGAGGCGCAGACGGTCACCCAGATGGTGGACCAGGTGCTGGCGCTGCCGGAGGGCACCCGCCTGATCCTGCTGGCGCCGGTGGTGCGCGATCGCAAGGGCGAGCATGCCCAGCTGATCGCGGAACTGCGCAGCCGCGGCTTCATCCGCGCCCGCATCGACGGCGAGGTCTGCGAGCTCGACGACCCACCCGACCTGGACCTGCATCGCAAGCACACCATCGAGGCGGTGATCGACCGCTTCCGCGTGCGCAGCGACCTGCGGCTGCGCCTCGCCGAGTCTTTCGAGACCGCCCTCAAGCTGGCCGACGGCAGCGCCACCGTGGCCTTCATGGACGAGCCCGAACGCGAGCCGATGGTGTTCTCGGACCGCTTCGCCTGTCCCGTGTGCGGCTACAGCATCCCGCAGCTCGAGCCGCGGCTGTTTTCCTTCAACAACCCCGCCGGCGCCTGCCCCACCTGCGACGGGCTCGGGGTGCAGCAGTTCTTCGACCCCGCGCGCGTGGTCGCCCATCCGCACCTCTCCCTCGCCGGCGGCGCCGTGCGCGGCTGGGACCGGCGCAACGCCTATTACTTCCAGCTCATCCGCAACCTCGCCGAGCACTACCGCTTCGACGTCGAAACCCCGTTCGAAAAGCTGCCGGCGCGTACCCGCAAGACCATCCTGTTCGGCTCGGGCGAGGAGGAGATCGAGTTCTCCTACTTCAACGGCCGCGGCGGCGTGACCCGGCGCAAGCACCGCTTCGAGGGCGTGATCCCCAACATGGAGCGGCGCTACCGCGAGACCGAGTCCGGCGCCGTGCGCGACGAGCTGTCGAAGTACCTCGGCACCCATCCCTGCCCGAGCTGCAAGGGTACGCGCCTGAACGAGGCGGCCCGCCACGTCTTCGTCGCCGAGCGCGGCCTGGCCGAGGTCACCGCGGACGCCGTGGGCGAGGCGCTGCGTTTTTTCGAGACCCTCGAGCTGCCCGGCTGGCGCGGTGAAGTGGCGCGCAAGATCATCAAGGAGATCAACGACCGGCTGCGCTTCCTGGTGGACGTGGGGCTGGACTACCTGACGCTGGATCGCAGCGCCGAGACCCTGTCGGGCGGCGAGGCACAGCGCATCCGCCTGGCAAGCCAGATCGGCTCGGGGCTGGTCGGCGTCATGTACATCCTGGACGAGCCCTCCATCGGCCTGCACCAGCGCGACAACCGGCGCCTGCTCAACACCCTCCTGCACCTGCGCGACCTGGGCAACACCGTGATCGTGGTCGAGCATGACGAGGAAGCGATCGCCACCGCAGACCACATCGTCGACATCGGCCCCGGCGCCGGCGTGCATGGCGGCCGCATCGTGGCGCAGGGCAAGCCGGCGGACATCATGGCCAGTACCGACTCGCTCACCGGGGATTACCTGTCCGGGCGCAAGTCCATCGCCGTGCCCGCGGCCCGGACACCACGCCAGAAGGGCCGCGACATCGTCGTGCGGGGCGCGCACGGCAACAACCTTGCGGCCATCGACGTGGCCATCCCGATCGGCCTGCTCACCTGCGTTACCGGGGTGTCCGGCTCAGGCAAGTCGACCTTGATCAACGACACGCTCTACCTGGCGGCCGCGCAGAAGCTCAACGGCGCCGCGGTGACGCCCGCGCCGCACGAGCGCATCGAGGGCCTGGAGCACATCGACAAGGTCATCGATATCAGCCAGAGCCCCATCGGCCGCACACCCCGCTCCAACCCGGCGACGTACAGCGGGCTGTTTACCCCCATCCGCGAGCTGTTCGCCGGCACCCCCGAAGCCCGCTCGCGCGGCTACAAGGCGGGCCGCTTCAGCTTCAACGTCAAGGGCGGCCGCTGCGAGGCCTGCCAGGGCGACGGCGTGCTCAAGGTCGAGATGCATTTCCTGCCGGACATCTACGTCGCCTGCGACGCCTGCCACGGGCAGCGCTACAACCGCGAGACGCTGGAGATCCGCTACAAGGGCAAGAACATCCACGAGATCCTCGAGATGACCATCGAGGATGCGCTGGCCTTCTTCGCCAACGTGCCGGTGGTCAAGCGCAAGCTGCAGACGCTGATGGACGTCGGCCTGTCCTACGTCCGCCTCGGCCAGAACGCCACCACCCTGTCCGGCGGCGAGGCGCAGCGCGTGAAGCTGGCCAAGGAACTGTCCAAGCGGGACACCGGCAAGACGCTGTACATCCTCGACGAGCCCACCACCGGCCTGCATTTCCACGACATCGCCCAGCTGCTCGGCGTGCTGGGCCGGCTGCGCGACCACGGCAACACGGTGGTGGTGATCGAGCACAACCTCGACGTCATCAAGACCGCCGACTGGATCATCGACCTCGGCCCGGAGGGCGGCGCCGGCGGCGGCACGCTCGTCGCCGCGGGCACGCCGGAGCAGGTGGCCGCCAACAAGGCCTCCTTCACCGGCCAGTTCCTCGGCCCGATCCTCGCTGCGGCGGCCGCGCCGGCCAGGCCGCGCCGACGGCGGAACAGCGGCTAGCCTGATGCGCCTGCGCCTGCCGCTGCTGTTGCTCCTGCTCGCCGTGGCGGCGCTGCTCAGCGTCTGGCGCCCGGCGCCGGACACGGGCGCCGCGGCAAGCCTGCCGCCGGAAGCCCGCGCCACCCTGCAGCTCATCGCACAGGGCGGCCCGTTCCCGCACCGCCAGGACGGCACCGTGTTCCACAACCGCGAGCGGCTGCTGCCGCAGCGACCCACCGGCTACTATCGCGAATTCACGGTGCGCACGCCGGGCGTAACTCATCGCGGCGCGCGCCGCATCGTCACCGGCGGCGACCCACCCGAGGTGTACTACTACACCGAGGACCACTACCGCAGTTTCCGGCAGCTGGAGCTGTCGCCGTGAACCCGCCCGTCACCCCGCAGCTGCTGCGGGACGCGGCAGCCGGCGGCGTGATCGAAGTCGCCCCCGGGGACACCGAGAGGGTGCTCGAGGCCGCCGCCGCCGCGGGCTTGTGCAGCGTGCGCATCGATCTTGCAGGCTGCCGCAGCAAGGCCGAACTGCTGGCACGCATCGCCGATGCGCTGGAGTTCCCCTGGTGGTTCGGCCAGAATTGGGACGCACTGGCAGACTGCCTGGGCGATCTCGAGTGGCTGCCGGCCGCGGGTTACGTGCTCCTGCTCGAGGGCGCCGACGACCTGCGGCGCGCCGCAGCGCACGACTACGCCACGGTCACCGAGGTGTTCGCTGCTGCAGCGCGCGGCTGGCGCGAGCACAACACGCCCTTCTGGGTGTTCATCAGCGGCGCAAAGGAAAGCACATGATCCAGGCCACTGGCCCCACCGCCGGCGCAGCGCAGCCACACCCGGCGCCGATCCGGTTTCGCGGCGGCAAGGCCGTCAGCGCCGTGCCGATCCTGTTCTTTATCGCGTGGGCCATCGTGCAATCCGGCCTCCTGGGCATCGGCGACACCGCCGGCCTGGTGGTGGGCATGCTGGTGGGACTGGTGCTCGGCATGCTGCTGGTGAAGGGTGACTGGGCAACGTACGCCGATGCCGTGGTCGAGGGCATGGCGCAGAAGGTGGCGGTGACCGCGATCGTGGCCTGGCTGTGGGCCGGCATGTTCGCCGCCACGCTGCAGGTCGGGGGCTTCGTGGACGGGCTCGGCTGGCTCGCCGACGCGCTGGGGCTGGGGCCGGCCCTCTTCCCCGCCGTGACCTTCCTGCTCGCCGCCCTGCTCGCCACCGGCATCGGCACCGGCTACGGCACGGTGATCGCCTTCGTCGCCCTGTTCTTCCCGGCCGGCGTGGCGCTGGGCGCAGATCCCGTGCTGATGTTCGGGGCGATCCTGTCCGGCGCCGTGTTCGGCGACAACCTCGCCCCCGTGAGCGACACCACCATCGTCAGCGCCGTGACGCAGGACTCCGACGTCGGCGGCGTGGTCGCAAGCCGCTTCAAGTACGCCATCATCGCCGCAGTGCTGGCCTTCATCGCCTACCTGGGCTTCGGCCTGGCCTCGAGCGGCGCAGCCGTCGACGCCGATGCGGCCGCCCTGTTCCGCGCCCAGAGCAATGCCGCCGGGCTGCTGCACCTGCTGCCGATCGCGCTGGTGATCGGTCTCGCCATTCGCGGCCGGCACATCATCGAGGCGATTTCCGCCGGCCTGATCCTCGCCATTGTCATCAACCTCGTCTTTGGCCTGGCCGCCGGGACGGACATGCTGGCCTTCCGCGTCGCCGCGGACAGCTGGGCCGCCGCGATCTTCGGCGGCTGGCCGCTGGTGCAGGTGGTCCCCGCCGCTGCGGCCGGCGTCGGCGGCAGCCTGTACGACGGGCCCGTCGGCTTCGCCACCCTGGCGGTGCTGATCCTGCTGGTGCTCGGCGGCGCCCAGGTGATGATCCGCGGCGGTGGTTTCCAGGCGCTGCAGGACTGGCTGCTGAGAAAAGTGGCCCGCTCGGTGCGCTCCGCGGAAGTCACCATGGTCACGGTGACCGCCGGCATCAACGCCGCCATCACCATCAACACCGCGGCGCAGATCGCCATCGCGCCCTACATTGCCACCATCGGCAAGCGCTTCAACCTGAACGGCTACCGCCGCGCGAACATACTGGACGCCAACACCTCGGCGCTGGGCTACATCTTCCCCTGGGCCGGCGGCGTGCTGGTGGGCTACACCCAGATGCAGGCGCTGGCGACGACCTACGAGTGGTTCACGCCGGACATGGTGGTGGAACCGATCCAGGCCTGGCCCTGGGTGTTCCATGGCTGGCTGCTGGTCGCCGTGTTCCTATTCTCCGCCTGGACCGGCTTCGGCCGTGAATACACCACCGACCGGGTGAGCAAGGGAGGGGCCACGCTGTGATCAGGGGCTTGTTCGCCAACTGGCGCTTCCGCAGCAGCCGGCCCGGGTTCGCGGCGGGCGATGAAATCCGCGCCTACCTGACGGGCTTCGACCCCGCCACCGGCCAGGGCACGGCGCGCATCGGCGACACCGTGCTGCAGGTTACGGGGGCCGCGCCCGGGCAGGTGGACCAGCTCATCGACCTGCGGGTGGAGAGTTTCGACGCGGCCCGGGCCACTGGCCAGGCGGTGCTGCGAGGCTGAGCCGCTCCCGGCTGCGGGACGGCGAGCGCTAGTTCCCGAGCCAGCGCTCCAGCTGCGCCAGAATGCGCGGGCTCGACACCAGGTCGAAATGGCTCAGTCCCGTGCCGACCCAGCGGTTGCTACGCGGGAAGCCCAGCGCGAAACGCTCGTCCTCATGCTCGCCCAGCGCGCTGGCCAGCGGCACCAGGCCGTCGCCGAGCAGGCGCGCGGACCGCGCTGCGTCACTTTCCGCGCGCAGTGCGGCGGCGGTGTAACACTCCACCCCCGCCGGCAGTGGCAGCGGCGTGCGCGGATCCTTGCGCATCGGCGCATAGCGATCGCGCGCTGCCCAGTCCTGTTCCAGCAGGATGCCGAAGCGCAGGTCGGTGATGCCGTGGCTGCGGATGCGGCCGAGGCGCGTGAACGGCCGGGTGTAAGGACTCAACCCCAGCAGCGTGTCCAACCCGTTGCCGGCGCGCTCCAGCGGCGAACCATGGTGCGGCGTGCCGAGGAAAACCAGCTTTCGCAGCCGCGCCGGCCAGGCGTGACCCGCGGCCGTGCCGTAGTGATGCGCGCTGCGTGCCACCAGTCCACCCATGCTGTGGCCGACGATGGCGAGCTCCTGGACCTCGACCGGCCACTGCCCAAGCAGGTTTTCCAGCAGTGCCGCGAGCGCCCGCCCGTTGGCCGCGATATGCAGGCCGGTGTTGTAATGCAGCTGCAGGGAGGTGTAGCCCAGCCCGGCGCCGGCTGCCGCAATCTCGTCGCGACCGGCGCGCCCCCAGTGCGCGGAATGCATGCACAGGCCGTGCGCCTGGAGCAGGATGCGGGGACCGGCACAGGGCACCGTCTCGCGCAGCGCGGCGCGGCTGAGTTCTAGCGGCACGCCGTCCCGGCGCAGCCCCATGCGGACCGCCAACGGGTTGCCGGTGGCGGCCAGGTGATCACCGAGCACGCCGTTGATCACGCCCAGCACTGCTTCATGTTGCGACGCGCGTTGCGCCAAGTCGTTGCCGGCCTGGTGCCAGTCCGAGATGGGCGCGAGCGCCCGGTCAATACCTGCGCCGACCAGGCGGATGCCGCCGCCGACACAGCGATAGACGAGCCCGGTGATGCCGCGCGTGCGCTGGTTGCTGGATCCAGGCAGGATGCCCGCGAGCCCGGCGATCGTGCCGTGCATCGATTCCACCAGGTCGGTCACGCCGGTCGCCGCGTCGACCAGCAGGCGGCTGGCGCCGCGGAGGTCGGACGCCAGGCTATGCGCGGGCGCGCTCACTGGCGCGTCCGGACGGAGTTCAACGCGGTTTCTTGCCGGAGCCGGCCCCGCCCCTGGGCGCGTCGCCGGAATCCTTGCGGTAGTCGCCAATCAGGCCCTTGACCGGGCACATCGAGAAAATTGCGCAGTTCTTGCACCCTGTGGCCAGAGCGACGGGGCAGAGAGTCATGGCTTCATTCCTCGATGGTATACGGAGACCCAGCATAGTCGCCGGGCGCCGGCGCGTCCACGCAGCGCACCAGTTCGAGGAAATCGGTGGTGGGCGTGCGCGCAGCCAGCCAGCGCAGCCCTTCCTGGCCGTCTTCGCTCCTGCGGTAGGCCTGCCAGTCCTCCGCACGCGCCCACTGGAACACCTCTACGACCTTGCGGGCGTCCTCGCTCAGGTAGACCAGCCCGGAAATGAAACCCGGATGGAAGCGCATGCGCTGCGCGACGAAGTCCCCCAGTTCGTTGGCGAATTGCTCGCTCTCACCTGGCTTGCAGTCGAAGACCAGCAAGACATTGAACGCACCCTGGTGCACCGGCAGCGATTTCATACTCGTCAAGCTCCTTTTGCAGCGTCCGCGGCGGGCCGCCTTCAGTAACCCGCAGCGTGCCCGTCCTTGCGCGACTCCGACGCCCCGGTCCAGCTGCCCTCGTCCTTGCGGATGGCCTGGTAACCGCCGTAGCCGCCGTCGTTGCGCACCTCGACGCGATGCCCGCGGCGCTCGAGCTCGGCAATGGCCTCCGGCGGGAAGCCCCGCTCCAGCCGCACCACGCCACCGTCGGTCATGCGCTCGCCGGTGGGCTCGCTGGAACCGTCATGGCGGATGCGGGGCGCATCGCCCGCGGCCTGCAGGTCCATGCCGAAATCGATCATGTTCACCAGCACCTGCGCGTGTCCCTGCGGCTGCATGCCGCCGCCCATGACGCCGAAGCTCAGCCAGGGCTCGCCGTCCTTCGTCACGAAGGCCGGGATGATGGTATGGAAGGGCCGCTTGCCCGGGGCGAAGGCGTTGGGATGAGCCGGGTCGAGGCTGAACATCTCGCCGCGATCCTGCAGCACGAAGCCGAGCCCGGGCGGGGTCATGCCCGAGCCCATGCCGCGGTAGTTGCTCTGAATGAGAGAGACCATGTTGCCCTCGGCGTCGGCCACCGTGAGGTAAATGGTGTCGCCGTCACGCAGCACCTCCGGGTCGCCGTGCGGGTACATGGCCGCCGCCTTTTCCGGGTCGATCAGGGCACGCCGCGCATCCGCGTACTGGTCGGAGATGAGTTTCGCCACGCTCACGTCCATGAAGTCGGGGTCGGCGTAGAACCGTGCCCGGTCCTCGAAAGCCAGCTTCTTCGCCTCGACGAACAGGTGCATGAAATCGGCGCTGCCGAAGCCCATGCTCGCGACGTCGTAGCCCTCGAGCAGCTGCAGGATCTGCAGCCCGGCGATGCCCTGGCCGTTGGGCGGCAGCTGCCAGACGTCGTAGCCACGGTAATTCACCGCGACCGGCTCGACCCAGTCGGAACTGTGCGTCGCCAGGTCCTCGTAGGACAGGAAGCCGCCGTTGGCCTGCATGTAGTCGGCGATGGTGCGGGCGATCTCGCCCTTGTAGAAAGCGTCGCGGCCGCCGGCGGCGATCTTCTCGTAGGTGTCGGCGAGCGCCGGGTTGCGGAAGATTTCTCCCTTCTTCGGGGCGCGACCGCCGGGCAGGAACACCGCGGCGAAGCCCGGGTACTCGCCGATGCGCTCCGCGTTCAGCGCCCAGTAGTGCGCGATCACCTCGGTGACGGGGAAGCCCTCGCGCGCGTAACGGATGGCCGGCGCCAGCACGTCCTTCATGGGCAGGCGCCCGAAGCGGCCATGCAGCTCGAACCAGCCGTCCACGGCGCCCGGCACGCTGACCGGCAAGGGGCCGAAGCGCGGGATGCTCTGGTAGTCGTTGTCCTTGAACCACTGCAGCGACAGCCCGCGCGGCGAGCGGCCGCTGGCGTTCAGGCCATGCAGCTCCTTGCTCTGCGCGTCCCACACGATGGCGAACAGGTCGCCGCCGATGCCGCAGCCGGTCGGCTCCATCAGGCCGAGCGCCGCGTTGGCGGCGATGGCCGCGTCGATGGCGTTGCCGCCCTTGCGCATCACTTCAAGCGCGATCTGCGTCGCCAGCGGCTGGCTGGTCGCCGCCATGACGCCGGGCGCCATGACCTCCGAGCGGGTGACGAATTCCGGACCGGTGACGCGATCGGCGCTCAGGGACATGCTGCTGGCGAGGCCCAGGACCAGGGTTGCGGTGATGCGGGACATTCTACGGGACATTCGGTGCTCCGGGCGTAGGCTCAGAAGGGGATGCGCTCGTCGTGGATGGGGAAGACGACCCGCACGCTGTCGGGCTCGCGGCTGCGTTTCATCTCGTAGCCGGAATGGTCGAAGACCTCGATCATCTTGCGGTTGGACGGCAGCATCTCGGCTTCGAACTCGACGATGTTGTTGTCACGCGCAATCCGGGTGAGATGTTTCAGCAACTGCGTCGCCACGCCCTTGCCCTGGTAGTCGTCGCGCACCAGGAAAGCCACCTCGGCCCGGCGCGGCTCCGTTAATGGCTGGATCTCGATGTAGCGCCCGACGGCGATGATGCCGTCCTCCTCAGGCGCCTCGGCCGCGAGGGCGGCATGGTGCTCGAAATCGAGCCGCGTGTAGTAATCCAGTTCCTTGTCGGAAAGCGAGTTCTTGTTCTCGAAATAGCGGAAGTAGCGCGACTGCTGGCTGGAACGTTCGAACAGGTCGCGCAGGACTTCGCGGTCCCACTCGCGCACAGCGCGCAGGAAGAACGGCGTGCCGTCGATCATGTAGCCGAGGGCGCGGTACTCGCGCGGGTCGGGGATGCTCATGGACTCACCTCTCGCCGTCTGCGGCGACCGGGGGCACACGGCCGGTGGGCACGCGCGGCGCCGCCCGCTCGCAATGCGCCGCCTGGTCGTCGAAAAAAATGTGCGGCCGGAAAGCCGCGAGGATCTCGGTCTTGGGCACGCCGCCGAGAAAGAACGCCTCGTCGACCTCCACGCCCCAGGCCAGCAGAGTGCGGATGACGCGCTCGTGAGCCGGGCCGCCGCGCGCCGTCACCAGCGCGGTGCGGATTGGCGTCACGCCTTCGCGCCGTGCCGCCTGCTGCAAATGAGAAAGCTTGTGCAGGAGGTTGGCGAAGGGACCGGCAGGGAGCGGCTCTCGCGCCCGCTCCGCCTCGTGCCGGGCGAAGGCTTCCAGGCCGTCGGCCTGGAAGACGCGCTCCGCCTCGTCGGAGAACAGGATGGCGTCGCCGTCGAAGGCGATGCGGATCTCCTCCGCCGGCTCCAGCGGGTCGTCGGGACGATCGTAGAGCAGCGCCGCCGCCACGCCGCCGTCGAGGGCGCGCCGCACGTCGTCCTCGTAGCCCGACAGGAACAGGTCGACGTGGAAGGCCTTGAGGTAAGGCGCCAAGGAGGCCCCGCCCGACAACGCCGCGCGGGTGATGTCGAGGCCGTAGTGGCGGATGGAGTTGAAGATGCGCAGGCTGGTCTCCGTGGAGTTGCGCGACATGACCACCACCTCGGCCCGGCGCGGGGCGTCCGGGGTGTTCAGCGCCAGCACGGCCTGGGCGAGGGGAAACCCGGTGCCCGGGGGCAGGATTTCGTCTTCGCGGCTGAGCTGCTCCTCGCGGTAAGCGTCGAGACCGGCGGAGACGAACAGGGCGTCCTCCCGGCGCAGGTCGAACAGGGCGCGCGAAGAAATGCCCACGACCAGGCACTCGGAGAGATCTTCAGCCAATGTTCCGCTCCATGCAGGGATTATGGCATCCACTGCCGCCAGGCGTACAAAGCCGGGCAGCCAGAAAAGAAAAGGCCGGGCGTGGGCCCGGCCTTCCTTCGTCTGCTCCAGCGGCTCGCGCTTACTCGCCTGCAGCCTCCGCCTTCTCCGGCTGGTCGACCAGCTGCACCAGCGCCATGGGGGCGTTGTCGCCGGGACGGTTGCCCATCTTGAGGATGCGCAGGTAGCCGCCCGGACGCGCCTGGTAGCGCGGCCCCAGCTCGTTGAACAGCTTGCCGACCACGGCCTTGTCACGCAGGCGGTCGAAGGCACGGCGGCGCTGGGCCACGCCGTCTTCCTTGGCCATGGTGATGAGCGGCTCGACCACCCGCCGCAGCTCCTTGGCCTTGGGCAGCGTGGTCTTGATGGTCTCGTGCAGCAAGAGCGACGAGGCCATGTTGCGGTACATGGCCCTGCGGTGGGAACTGTTGCGGCCCAGTTGGCGGCCTGCTTTGCGGTGACGCATGACTCGTTATCCTGTTGCCTGGGACGCCTCAGGCGACCCGGTCGTCGTCGTGCCTGAGAGTGGCCGGCGGCCAGCCATCGAGGCGCATGCCGAGCTGCAGGCCGTGGTTGTCCAGCACCTGCTTGATCTCGGTGAGCGACTTCTTGCCCAGGTTCGGGGTGCGGAGCAACTCCACTTCCGTCTTCTGGACCAGGTCGCCGATGTAGTTGATGTTCTCGGCCTTGAGGCAGTTGGCCGAGCGCACGGTCAGCTCGAGCTCGTCCACCGGCTTCAGCAGGATCGGATCGATGGCCTTGTCGCCCGGCTCGGGGCCGAGGCCCTCGCCCTGCAGGTCGACGAACACGGCCAGCTGGTCCTTGAGGATGGCGCCGGCGCGACGAATCGCCTCTTCCGAGTCGATGGTGCCGTTGGTCTCGACGTCGATGATCAGCTTGTCCAGGTCGGTACGCTGCTCCACGCGGGCGGCGTCGACCGTGTAGGAGACGCGGCGCACCGGGCTGAAGGAGGCATCGAGCTGCAGCCGGCCGATCGGGCCGCCTTCGTCCTCGACCTGGGTCACCGGCTGGTAACCGCGGCCGCGACGCACCTTGAGGCGCATGGACAGCTGGCCGGCCTTGGTCAGCGTCGCGATGACCAGGTCGGGATTGATGATCTCGACGTCGTGTCCGGTCTCGATGTCCGCCGCGGTCACCACGCCCGGGCCCTTCTTGGCCAGGGTGAGCTCGATCTCGTCGCGCTGGTGCATCTTCACGGCCAGCTGCTTGAGGTTCAGCAGGATGTCGACGACATCCTCCTGCACGCCCTCGATGCTGGTGTACTCGTGGAGCACCCCGTCGATCTCGACCTCGACCACCGCGCACCCCGGCATGGAAGACAGCAGGATGCGACGCAGGGCGTTGCCCAGCGTGTGTCCGAAGCCGCGCTCGAGCGGCTCGATGGTGACCCGGGCCGTGGTCCGGCCTTGCGGCTGGACCTTGACGACGCGGGGACGCAGAAATTCGTTGACCGATGCCTGCATGGGCTTCGTGCCTCGCAATTACTTGGAATAGAGCTCGACGACCAGGTTCTCGTTGATGTCGGGCAGGATGTCGTCGCGATCGGGCAGCTGCTTGAGCACGCCGCTCATCTTGGTCTGATCCACTTCGACCCACTCCGGGAAGCCTGCCTCCCCGGCCAGCTGCAGGGCGTTCTGCACCCGCTGCTGCTTCTTGGCTTTTTCCCGGACAGCGATCTCGTCGCCCGGGCTGACCTGGTAGGACGGAATGTTCACCACCTGGCCGTTCACCGTGACGCCCTTGTGGCTCACGAGCTGGCGCGCTTCGGCACGGGTGGAGGCAAAGCCCATCCGATAGGCCACGTTGTCCAGGCGCCCCTCGAGGAGCTTCAGCAGGTTCTCACCGGTGGAGCCCTTCTGCTGGGCGGCCCGCTTGTAGTAGTTGCGGAACTGCCGCTCCAGCACCCCGTACATGCGGCGCAGCTTCTGCTTCTCGCGCAGCTGCAGGCCGTAGTCCGAAACGCGCGGACGACGCTGGGGAGCACCGCCGGGCGGCACCTCGAGTTTGCACTTGGACTCGAGCGGACGGACGCTGCTCTTGAGGAACAGGTCCGTACCCTCCCGGCGGGAGAGCTTGCACTTCGGTCCGAGATATCTAGCCATAATTCGAGCCTCTGGGGATCAGACGCGGCGCTTCTTGGGCGGCCGGCAGCCATTGTGGGGAATCGGGGTCACGTCCTCGATGTTCGTGACGCGAAATCCCACGGCATTGAGGGAGCGGACGGCCGACTCGCGGCCCGGGCCCGGGCCCTTGACCCGGACTTCCACGTTCTTGACGCCGTACTCGGCCGCAGCATTGCCGGCCTTCTCGGCCGCCACCTGGGCGGCGAAGGGCGTGCTCTTGCGCGAACCACGGAAGCCGCAGCCGCCGGAGGTCGCCCACGACAGGGTGTTCCCCTGGCGGTCGGTGATGGTGATGATGGTGTTGTTGAAAGAGGCGTGGATGTGCGCGATGGCATCCACCACCTGCTTCTTGACCTTCTTTCTCACCCTGGGGGCTTGCTTCGCCATTCCTTACTTCCTCACCGGGCGGCGCGGACCCTTCCGCGTCCGGGCGTTGGTGCGCGTACGCTGCCCGCGCATCGGCAGGCCGCGGCGATGACGGATACCGCGGTAACAACCGAGGTCCATCAGGCGCTTGATGTTCATGGAGGTCTCGCGACGCAGGTCGCCTTCCACGACCATCCGCGCCACCTCGGCACGCAGCTTTTCCACCTCCGGCTCCGTCAGGTCCTTCACCTTGGTGTCGGGCGGGATGCCGGCGGCTTCGCAAATCTGCTTCGCGCGCGTGTTGCCGACCCCATAAATGTGGGTCAGCGCAATCACAGTGTGCTTGTTGGCTGGGATATTTATCCCGGCAATACGGGCCATTAACGCCGTCTCCTATCGCTCACGCGAAGCCGATCATTGTGCCTGATTCGGCAGTCGCCTTCAATGTCTTTCAGCCTTGCCGCTGCTTGTGGCGCGGATCCGAGCAAATCACCCGGATGACCCCGCCGCGGCGAATGATCTTGCAGTTCCTGCAGATCTTCTTGACCGATGCACGCACTTTCATCTTTCTCTCCTGGTTCCGCGCCGCTCAGCGAATCTGCCCGGCACGGCCGTAGCCCTTGAGGTTGGCCTTCTTCAGCAGGCCGTCGTACTGGTGACTCATCATGTGCGCCTGCAGCTGGGACATGAAGTCCATGCTGACGACCACGATGATGAGCAGGGACGTGCCGCCGAAGTAGAACGGCACGTTCCAGTACATGATCATGAATTCCGGCAGCAGGCAGATCGCCGTGATGTACATGGCGCCCCAGAAAGTCAGGCGCGTCAGCACGCTGTCGATGTACTCCGCCGTCTGCTGCCCGGGGCGGATGCCCGGGATGAAGGCGCCGGACCGCTTCAGGTTGTCCGCCGTCTCGCGCGAGTTGAACACCAGCGCGGTGTAGAAGAAACAGAAGAAGATGATCAGGGCCGCATAGATCAGCGTGTATACCGGCTGCCCCGGCGACAGGCTGGAAGCCATCACCTGCAGCCAGCCCATGCTGTCGGCAGTGCCGAACCACTGCGCCACGGTCGCCGGGAACAGGATCAGGCTGCTGGCGAAAATGGGCGGGATCACGCCGGCCATGTTCAGCTTGAACGGCAGGTGGGTGGTCTGGCCCTGGTACATGCGCCGGCCCTGCTGGCGCTTGGCGTAGTTCACCGCGATGCGGCGCTGCCCGCGCTCGACGAAGGCGACGAAGGCGGTCACGGCCAGCACCAGGAAGAACAGGATCAGCGCCAGCGCCGCGGGCATTTCGCCGTTACGCACCAGCTCGAGCGTCCCGCCGAGGGCGGAAGGCAGGCCGGCCACGATGCCGGCGAGGATGATCATGGAGATACCGTTGCCGATACCGCGCTCCGTGACCTGCTCGCCCAGCCACATGAGGAACATGGTGCCGGTCACCATGGTGACGCAGGCGATGAACACGAACTGCGGGCCGGGCGCGATCACCACGCCCTGGTTCTGGAACGCGACGGCCGCGCCGATGGACTGGAAGGTCGCCAGTCCGAGCGTGCCGTAGCGGGTGTACTGGGTGATCTTGCGGCGCCCGGACTCGCCTTCCTTCTTCATGGCGGCCAGCGACGGCACCACGACCGCCATCATCTGCATGATGATGGAGGCGGAGATGTAGGGCATGATGCCGAGGGCGAAAATCGACAGGCGCTCCAACGCGCCGCCCGAGAACATGTTGAACACGCTCAGGATGGTGCCCTGCTGCTCCTGGAAGAAGCGGGCCAACGCCACCGGATCGATGCCCGGCACCGGGATGAAAGTCCCGATGCGGTAAACGACCAGGGCGCCAAGCAGGAAAAAGATCCGCTTGCGCAGGTCGCCCAGGCGGGCAGCCTGGCCGAGGGCCGCAGCCGGGTTCATGTTGGAGGGTGACTTCGCCACTCTATTCCTCGATCTTGCCGCCGGCGGCCTCGATCGCCGCACGCGCGCCGGCCGTCACGGCCAGCCCCTTGACGGTTACAGCCTTCTCGATCTTGCCGGAGGCGATGATCTTCACGCGCTTGACTTCCTGGCCCACCAGGCCGGCAGCCTTGAGCGCCAGCAGGTCGACCTCGCCGTCCAGCTTGGCCAGCTCGCCCAGGCGCAACTCGCCGGCGTAGCGGCTCTTGCGCGAGTTGAAGCCGACCTTCGGCAGGCGGCGCTGCAGCGGCATCTGGCCGCCTTCGAAGCCGACCTTGTGGTAGCCGCCGGAACGGGCGTGCTGGCCCTTGACGCCGCGGCCGCTGGTCTTGCCCTGGCCGGCGGAATGGCCGCGACCGAGCCGCTTAGGCTCCTTGCGGCTGCCCTCGGCGGGCTTGATTTCATTGAGACGCATCTCAGACTTCCTCTACCTGCAACAGGTACGAGACCTTGTTGATCATGCCCCGGTTCTCGGGGGTATCGGCCACGACCACGCTGTGATGCATGCGCCGCAGACCCAGGCCGGACACGCAAGCCTTGTGCTTGGCGCTGCGGCCGTTGATGCTCTTCACCAGCTTCACGCGGACCTGGCGGGGGTTTGCGTTGTTGTCAGCCATGGTATTAACCCAGGATCTCTGCGACGGTCTTGCCGCGCTTCGCCGCGATCTGCTCCGGCGAGCGGATGCCCGACAGTCCGTTGATGGTGGCCTGCACCACGTTGATCGGGTTGCGCGAGCCGTAACTCTTGGCCAGCACGTTGCGCACCCCGGCGCACTCGAACACGGCGCGCATGGCGCCGCCGGCGATGACGCCGGTACCGTCCGAGGCCGGCTGCATGTACACCTTGGTGGCGCCGTGATGGCCCTCGGTGGCGTACTGCAGGGTGTCGTCCCTGAGCTGGATGCGGCGCATGTTCTTGCGCGCGGACTGCATCGCCTTCTGGATGGCGACCGGTACCTCGCGGGCCTTGCCGTAGCCGTAGCCGACCCGGCCGGCGCCGTCGCCCACCACCGTGAGGGCGGTGAAACCGAACTGGCGGCCGCCCTTCACGACCTTGGCGACGCGGTTGACGGTGACGAGCTTTTCAATCAGGTCGTCGCCGGCGCTATTTCTTTCTGGTGCTGCCATTGTTCAACTGTCCCCGGGCGTATGCCTAGAACTCGAGACCGTTTTCGCGGGCCGCGTCGGCCAGGGCCTTGACCCTGCCGTGATAGCGGAACCCGGAACGGTCGAATGCCACCTTGCTCACGCCGGCCGCCTTTGCGGCCTCGGCGATCGCACGACCCACGGCCTGGGCGGCTGCGATGTTGCCGGTCTTCTCGATGCCTTCGCGCACCGCCGGCTGCAACGTCGACGCCGTCGCGAGCACCTTGCCGCCGTCGGGCGACAGGACCTGCGCGTAAATGTGGCGCGGCGTGCGGTGGATGCTGAGACGGTTATATCCCAACTCCCGGATCTTTGACCGGGCGCGGCGCGCGCGCCGGATGCGTGCAACTTTCTTTTCCATGCCTCGCCCTGCCTTACTTCTTCTTCGCTTCCTTCAGGACCACGCGCTCATCCGAGTAGCGCACGCCCTTGCCCTTGTAGGGCTCGGGCGGGCGATAACCGCGGATATCGGCGGCCACCTGACCGACCTTCTGCCGGTCAATTCCCGTCACCAGGACTTCCGTCTGGCTGGGCGTCTCGATGGTGATGCCCTCCGGGACCTGGTAGGCCACCGGATGCGAAAAGCCGAGGGTGAGGTTCAGCACCTTGCCCTGCGCCTGGGCGCGGTATCCCACGCCGACCAGCTCGAGCTTCTTCTGGAACCCCTCGGAGACACCCTTCGCCATGTTGGCGAGCAGGGCGCGGACGGTACCGGCCATGGCGCCCTTCGGCTTCTCGGTGCCGGGCGTGCGCACGTGGAGTTCGGCGCCTTCCTGCACCACCTCGACCGAGGCATCCACCTCGAGGGAGAGCTCTCCCTTCGGCCCCTTGAGCACGGCGCGCCGGCCGTCGAGCTTGAACTCGACACCCTTGGGCAGCTGCACCGGCATCTTGGCGACTCTGGACATCGTTCTATCTCGCTTTCCGTGGTCGGTCCGGATCAGGACACGACGCAGATAATTTCACCGCCGCGACCCTTGGCGCGCGCCTGGCGGTCGCTCATCAATCCTTCGGAGGTCGACACGATGGCCACCCCCAGGCCGCCGAACACCGTCGGCAGCTCATCCTTGCTCTTGTACACGCGCCGGCCGGGCCGGCTCACGCGCTGCACCGCGTCGATCACGGGCCGGCCGTCGTGGTAACGCAGCGCCACGACCAGGTCCTGCTTGCCGGGACCGGCCTCCTCGACGCTGAAACCGTCGATGTAGCCTTCGTCCTGCAGCACCTTCAGGATGGCCTGCTTGACGCCGGAGGAAGGAATGCGCACCTGCGCCTTGCCCGCCTTCTGGCCGTTGCGAATCCGCGTCAGGAGGTCCGCGATGGGATCGGTCATGCTCATGTCAGAATCCTTGCCCTGTCTCTCGCCTGCTTACCAGCTGGCCTTGCGCAGGCCCGGGATCTGGCCGCTCATCGTGCTCTCGCGCAGCTTGTTGCGGCCGAGCCCGAACTTGCGGTAGTAACCCCGTGACCGTCCCGTGATCGAGCACCGGTTGCGCATCCGCGACGGGCTGGCGTCGCGCGGCAACGCGGCGAGCTTGGCGACCGCCTCGAGGCGCTCCTCGTCGGTGGTGTTCTCGTCGACGATGATCGCCTTGAGCTTCGCGCGCTTGGCGGCGTACTTCGCCACCAGCTTCGCACGGCGAACCTCGCGCTCGAGCATGGATTTCTTGGCCATAGGCTTGCGGTCCTCTACTTCCTGAAGGGGAATTCAAACGCTTCGAGCAGAGCCCTGCCCGCCACGTCGTCCTTCGCCGTCGTCGTAATCGTGATGTCCATGCCCCGGATGGCATCGACCTGGTCGTAGTCGATCTCCGGGAAAATAATCTGTTCCTTCACGCCCAGGCTGTAGTTGCCACGGCCGTCGAAGGACTTCACCGACAGGCCGCGGAAATCGCGCACGCGCGGGATGGCGACGTTGATCAGCCGGTCCAGGAACTCGTACATGCGCTCCCGGCGCAGCGTGACCTTGCAGCCGATCGGCATGCCGTCGCGCAGCTTGAAGGCGGCCACGGACTTGCGGGCCTTGGTGATCACGGCCTTCTGGCCGGTGATCGCCTCCATGTCCTTGACGGCGTTGTCGACGATCTTCTTGTCGGCAACGGCCTCGCCCACGCCCATGTTCACCGTGATCTTGCTGATCCGCGGCACTTCCATGGGGTTCTTCAGCCCAAGGCGCTCCATCAGCGCGGGGGTGAGTTTCTGCTCGTAATGTTCTTTCAGCCTGGCCATGTTTCACCCGGACGCCGTCAGACGTCCACGACCTCGTTGTTCGACTTGAAGTAACGCACTTTCTTGCCGTCCTGGAGCGCGCGGATGCCGACCCGGTCGCCCTTCTTGGCGACGGGGTTCCACAGCATCACGTTGGACGCGTGCAGGGGCATCTCCTTCTCGACGATGCCGCCGGCCACGCCACGCTGCGGGTTGGGGCGCTGGTGCTTCTTGACGACGTTGATGTTCTCCACGAGCACACGTTCGTCGTCGAAAACCCGCAGCACCGTCCCGCGCCGACCCTTGTCGCGCCCCGCGATGACGATGACTTCGTCGCCTTTCCTGATCCTGTTCATTCCTGGCTCCCCGGCGCCCTAGATAACTTCAGGCGCGAGCGAGATGATCTTCATGAAATTCCCGGTACGCAGTTCGCGCGTAACGGGCCCGAAAATACGCGTGCCGATCGGCTCCAGCTTGTTGTTCAGGAGCACGGCCGCATTGCCGTCGAAGCGGATCAGCGAACCGTCCGGACGGCGCACGCCCTTGCGCGTACGCACCACGACGGCGTTGTAGACCTCGCCCTTCTTCACCTTGCCGCGCGGGATGGCGTCCTTGACGCTCACCTTGATGACGTCGCCGACACCGGCGTAGCGGCGCTTCGACCCGCCCAGCACCTTGATGCACTGGACGCGACGCGCCCCGCTGTTGTCGGCCACCGTCAGTACGGTCTGCATCTGGATCATGACTGCACTCTCTTAAGTCGTCCCGCTTCCGTTCAACGCTCGGGGGCCCGCTCGAGGATCTCGACCACCCGCCACGCCTTGCGCTTGGACTGGGGCCGGGTCTCGGCGATGCTCACCGTGTCGCCGATGCGGCACTCGTTGTTTTCATCGTGGGCCAGCAGCTTGGTGGTGCGGCGGATGTACTTGCCGTAAACCGGGTGCTTTACCCGGCGCTCCACCGACACCGCGGCCGTCTTGTCCATGCGGTCGCTGACTACGCGGCCCGTCAGGGTCCGCGCCGTCGTCTCGGCCGCCTTCTCGATGGTCTCGCTCATCACGCCTTATCCTTTACTTCGGCCCGGGCCTTCTCGCCGAGCACCGTCTTCACACGCGCGATGTCCTTGCGCACCTTGCCGAACTGGTCCGGGCGGGCCATCTGGCCGGTGGCCCGCTGCATGCGCAGGTTGAACTGCTCGCGGCGGAGCTTGATGAGCTCCTCGTTCAGCTCGATCGCGGTCTTGCCGCGCAGATCCTTCGCTTCCATCACATCACCTGCCTGGACACGAACGTGGTGCCGAAGGGCAGCTTGGAGGCCGCCAGCCGGAACGCCTCGCGCGCGATCTCTTCCGACACGCCTTCCATCTCGTACAGCACCTTGCCGGGCTTGATCTCGGCCACCCAGTACTCGACGTTGCCCTTGCCCTTGCCCATGCGGACCTCGATGGGCTTGGCGGTGATCGGCTTGTCCGGGAACACGCGGATCCAGATCTTGCCGCCGCGCTTGACGTGGCGCGTCATGGCGCGACGAGCGGCCTCGATCTGGCGCGCAGTCAGCCGCCCGCGGGTGGTCGCCTTCAGGCCGAACTCGCCGAAGGACACGTCCGCGCCGCGCTGGGCGAGACCACGGTTCTTGCCCTTGAACTGCTTGCGGTACTTGGTGCGCTTTGGTTGCAGCATCCTCGTAACTCCTAGCTGGCCGCGGCTTCAGCCGGCGCGGCCGCGGGCTTCTCGATGACCTCGCCCTTGAAGATCCACACCTTGACGCCGATGACGCCGTAGGTGGTCTTCGCCTCGGCGAAGCCGTAGTCAATGTCGGCCCGGAAGGTGTGCAGGGGCACGCGCCCCTCGCGATACCACTCCGAGCGTGCGATCTCGGCGCCGTTCAGGCGGCCGCCGACCTTGATCTTCACGCCCTGCGCGCCCAGGCGCATGGTGTTGGTCACGGCGCGCTTCATGGCGCGGCGGAACATCACGCGGCGCTCCAGCTGCTGGGCGATACCCTCGGCCACCAGCTGGGCGTCGAGCTCCGGCTTGCGGATCTCGGCGATGTTGATGCGCACGTCGCCCATCGGCAGGCCCAGCATCTGGGCCACCTCGGTGCGCAGCTTCTCGATGTCCTCGCCCTTCTTGCCGATCACGATCCCCGGCCGCGCCGTGTGGATGGTGATGTGGGCCTTGCGCGCGGGACGCTCGATCTGGATCCGGCTCACCGACGCCTGCGCCAGGCGCTTGCGCAGCAGCTCGCGGATCTGGAAATCGCTCTGCACGTAGTCGGGGAAGTTCTTCGTGTCGGCGAACCAGCGAGAGTCCCACTCCCGCGTGATGCCGAGCCGAATGCCTACCGGATGTACTTTCTGACCCATGGATACTTTCCCGTCTACTCGTCCGCCACCTGGATGGTGATGTGGCTGTTGCGCTTGATGATGCGGTTGCCGCGGCCCTTGGCCCGCGCGCGGAAGCGCTTGAAGGTCGGCGCCTCGTCAACCATGATCGTCGCGACCTTCAGCTCATCGATGTCCGCGCCGTGATTGTGCTCGGCGTTGGCAATGGCCGACTCCAGCACCTTCTTCACGATGCGCGCCGCTTTCTTCGGCGTGTACTCGAGGGTCTGCAGCGCGGCGCCGACGGGCTTGCCGCGGACCATGTCCGCGACCAGCCGGCACTTCTGCGGCGAGATCCTGGCGTAGCGAAGCCTGGCTGCTACCTGCATCTCAATGACTCCTACTTGGCCTTGCGATCGCCGGAGTGGCTCTTGAAGGTGCGGGTCTGCGCGAACTCGCCCAGCTTGTGCCCCACCATGTTTTCCGAGATGAGCACCGGCACGTGCTGCCGGCCGTTGTGTACGGCAATCGTCAGTCCCACCATGTTGGGGACGACCATCGAGCGACGCGACCAGGTCTTGATCGGGCGACGATCGTTCCTGTCCTGCGCCTCGCGCGCCTTCTTCAGCAGCGCGGCGTCTATGAATGGGCCCTTCTTGACCGAACGTGGCACGGCTATTACCTCTCCGTTCCCTTACTTGCGGCCCCGACGACGAACGATCATCGCGTCGGTGCGCTTGTTCTTGCGGGTCTTGTAACCCTTGGTCGGCACGCCCCACGGGGTGGTGGGATGCTTGCCGAAGTTGCGACCCTCGCCACCACCGTGCGGGTGGTCGACGGGGTTCATGACGGTACCGCGCACGGTCGGGCGAATACCCCGCCAGCGCGTCGCGCCCGCCTTGCCGAGCTTGCGCAGCGAGTGCTCGCCGTTGCCGACCTCGCCCACCGTGGCGCGGCAGTCGACGTGCACCTTGCGGGTCTCGCCTGAACGCAGGCGCAGCGTGGCGTAAATACCCTCGCGCGCGGCGATCATCACCGACGCGCCGGCGCTGCGGGCCAGCTGGGCGCCCTTGCCCGGCTTCATCTCGACGCAATGCACGGTCGAACCGACCGGGATGTTGCGCAGCGGCAGCGTGTTGCCCGTCTTGATCGGCGCCTCGGTGCCGGACAGCACGGTATCGCCGTCCTGCAGGCCCTTCGGCGCGATGATGTAACGGCGCTCGCCGTCGGCGTACAGCAGCAGTGCCAGGTGTGCGCTGCGGTTCGGGTCGTACTCGAGGCGCTCGACGCGGGCCGGGATGCCGTCCTTGTCGCGCTTGAAGTCCACGATCCGGTAGCGCTGCTTGTGACCGCCGCCCTGGTGGCGCACGGTGATCCGGCCCACGTTGTTGCGGGCACCGCTGCGGTTCTTCTTCGCCAGCAGCGGGCCGTAGGGCTCGCCCTTGTGGAGGCCCGGGGTCTTCACCTGCACGACGAAGCGGCGGCCTGCCGACGTCGGTTTTGTCTTATGTACTGCCATGAGTCTCAGTCCTGTCCTTGCGCGACGGGGTTATTCGCCGCCCAGGAAATCGATGGTCTGGCCTGCAGCCAGGCTGACGTAGGCCTTCTTCCAGTCCGAGCGACGCCCGGTCATGGCGCCGAAGCGCTTGGTCTTGCCCTTGACCACGGCGATCTGCACGGCCTCGACCTTGACCTCGAACATCAGTTCGACGGCCTTGCCGATCTCCGCCTTGGTGGCGTCGCGGCGCACCTTGAACACGACCTGGTTGCCCTGCTCGTTGGCCAGGGTCGCCTTTTCGGAAACGTGCGGCTCGAGCAGCACGGTCATCAGTCGTTCCTGGCTCATCCCAGCTTCTCCTCGACACTGCGCAGCGCGGCGACGGTCATGACGACGTGCTCGTGGCGCAGCAGGCTGACCGGGTCCAGCGCGGCCGCTTCCAGCACCTCGACGCGGGGCAGGTTGCGCGAGGCCAGCCAGACCTTCTCTTCGAAGGCCTCGATGACGAACAGGCCGGAATCCACGCCCAGGCCCTTCATCAGCGCCACGAACTGCTTGGTCTTCGGCTCCGCCAGCTCCAGCGACTCCACCACGTGGAGGCGTTCCTGCCGGATCAGCTCGGACAGCAGGGCGCACATCGCGCCCCGGTACATCTTGCGGTTGACCTTCTGCTCGAAGCTCCGCGGCTTGGCGGCAAAGGCGCGCCCGCCGCCGACCCAGATGGGGCTGCGGATGGAGCCGGCGCGGGCCCGGCCGGTGCCCTTCTGGCGCCACGGCTTGATGCCGCCGCCCGACACCTCGGAACGGTTCTTCTGCGCCTTGGTGCCGGCACGGCCGGCCGCCATGTAGGCGGTCACGACCTGGTGCACCAGGGGCTCGTTGTATTCCTTGCCGAAGGCCAGCTCGGAGACCTGCAGGTCCTTGCCGTCGGCGCCATGCAGCTGCAGTTTCATCGCCATGTCCTTAACCCCGCGCCTTGGCGGCCGGACGGACGATCACGCGTCCGCCACGCGCGCCTGGCACGGCGCCCTTGACCAGGAGAAGGTTGCGTTCCGCGTCGACGCGGACCACGGTGAGGTTCTGGGCGGTCGCCTTGGCAGCGCCCATGTGGCCGGCCATCCGCTTGCCCTTGAACACGCGGCCCGGCGTCTGGTTCTGACCGATGGAGCCCGGCACGCGGTGCGACACCGAGTTGCCGTGAGTGGCGTCCTGCATGCGGAAGTTGTGGCGCTTGACGGTGCCGGCAAAGCCCTTGCCGATGGTGACGCCGGAGACGTCCACCACCTGGCCGTCGCTGAAAGCGTCGACCTTGATCTCGGCGCCCGGGGCCAGGTCGGCGCCCTCGTCGGCCCCGAGGCGGAACTCCCACAGCCCTTCGCCCGCGTCGATGCCGGCGCGCGCGTAGTGACCGGCCTGGGCCTTGGTCACGCGGGACGGCTTGCGGCTGCCCATGGTGACCTGCACGGCCCGGTAGCCGTCCGTCTCTTCCGTCTTGACCTGCGCGACCCGGTTGGGCAACGCCTCGATCACGGTGACCGGCACCGAGGCGCCGTCTTCCGTGAACACGCGGGTCATGCCGCACTTGCGGCCTACCAGACCGATTGCCATCTTGTCTGTTCCTCTATCACCGCGCCGACTTCGTTTGGCCGGCGCTGCACCTTGGGTTCATGCCGTCTCCCGCATGCGCCCGAAAACCGGGCCGCCCATGGCGGGGGGCGGGTTCAGGCGCCGCTGCGCCCGGAAATCAGCGGCCCGGCGCGGGGTTTTCCGCACCGGGCCGCAGGGAGCCCGCTACTATACGCGGGCGACCCCTCAGGTTCAATACCTAGTTCAGCTTGATTTGCACATCCACCCCGGCCGGAAGCTCCAGCTTCATCAGGGCGTCGACCGTCTTGTCGGTGGGATCGAGGATGTCCATCAAGCGCTTGTGCGTGATCAGCTCATACTGGTCCCGCGCGTCCTTGTTGACGTGCGGGGAGACCAGGACGGTGAACCGCTCCGTCTTGCTCGGCAGGGGGATCGGACCCCGGACCTGGGCGCCCGTGCGCCGCGCGGTCTCGACGATCTCCTTGGCGGAGGTGTCGATCAGCCGGTGATCGAAAGACTTGAGCCGGATGCGGATGTTCTGGTTAGCCATGGTCTGTATCCAGTGAGCCCTGCGGGCTTATTCGTAAATCTTCGCCACGACGCCGGCGCCGACGGTGCGGCCGCCCTCGCGGATGGCGAAGCGCAAGCCTTCTTCCATCGCGATCGGCGCAATCAGCTCCACCTGCATCTGCACGTTGTCGCCAGGCATCACCATCTCCACACCCTCCGGCAGCTCGACCATCCCGGTCACGTCCGTGGTGCGGAAATAAAACTGCGGCCGGTATCCCTTGAAGAACGGCGTATGACGTCCACCCTCTTCCTTCGTCAGGATGTAAACCTCGGCCTGGAACTTGGTGTGCGGCGTGATCGAGTTCGGCTTCGCCAGCACCTGGCCACGCTCCACGTCATCACGCTTCGTGCCGCGCAGCAGCACACCCACGTTGTCACCCGCCTGGCCCTGGTCCAGCAGCTTGCGGAACATCTCCACACCCGTCACCGTCGTCTTCGTGGTGTCACGGATGCCTACAATCGACACCTCGTCACCCACCTTCACGATGCCGCGCTCAATGCGCCCCGTCACCACCGTGCCACGACCCGAAATCGAGAACACGTCCTCGATCGGCATCAGGAAGGCACCATCCACAGCACGCTCCGGCTCCGGAATGTAATCGTCCATCGCCGCCACCAGCTTCTCGATCGAGGGCACCCCGATCTCGCTCGTGTCACCGTCAAACGCCTTCAGCGCCGAACCAGTAATGATCGGCGTGTCATCGCCAGGGAACTCGTACGTGCTCAAAAGATCCCGAACCTCGAGCTCAACCAGCTCCAGAAGCTCAGCATCGTCCACCATGTCCGCCTTGTTCAGGTACACCACGATGTAAGGCACACCCACCTGCCGCGCCAGCAAAATATGCTCGCGCGTCTGCGGCATCGGACCATCCGCCGCCGACACCACCAGGATCGCGCCGTCCATCTGCGCCGCACCCGTGATCATGTTCTTGATGTAGTCCGCATGCCCAGGACAGTCCACGTGCGCGTAATGACGCGCCGCCGACTGATACTCCACGTGCGCCGTCGCAATCGTGATGCCGCGCGCCTTCTCCTCCGGCGCCTTGTCAATCTGGTCGTAAGCACTCACCTCACCACCAAACTTCTCCGCCATCACCTTCGTCAACGCCGCCGTCAAGGTCGTCTTGCCATGATCAACATGACCAATCGTCCCCACATTCACATGCGGCTTCGTACGTTCGAATTTCGCCTTGGACA
>NZ_JAANBD010000028.1:300000-423970 GCF_011089885.1 Thioalkalivibrio sp. XN279
GGCCTGCTGGAAACGCGACACCTGCTCCTGGTAGGCGCGCCGCACGGGCTCCACCGGGACCTCGGCGCCGTTGACCTTGGCGGCCATCGGGCGTGGCGTGAAGCTGAGGTCGATACCCCACACGGCGAACACGATGCCGATGGTGATGACGATGGTCCAGGCGACCCAGCCGGTGATCTTCTCTCGGATTTTCTGCAGCATGAAAGCCTCGGCTCTCCAGGCGGCCCCGGCCTGCGCCGGGAGCGGAAAATGAAAGGGCGCCACGCGGGCGCCCTTGCAAAATGGCGGAGCGGACGGGACTCGAACCCGCGACCCCCGGCGTGACAGGCCGGTATTCTAACCGACTGAACTACCGCTCCAAAACTGTGACTGGTGGGTGCTGAAGGGATCGAACCTTCGACCTTCGCCTTGTAAGGGCGACGCTCTCCCAGCTGAGCTAAGCACCCGCGCTCCCCGGGAGGGCGCGCTAGTTTACTGCGTCCTTCAGTGCTTTGCCAGCCTTGAAGCCCGGCACCTTGCTCGCAGCGATGGTGATGGTTTCGCCCGTCTTGGGGTTGCGGCCCTGGCGGGCGGCGCGCGCCTTCACCGAGAAGCTGCCGAAACCAACAATGGAAACCTGGTCGCCCTTCTTCAGCGCGCGGGTCACGGTGTCAACAAACGCCTCGACAGCCTTGGTGGCGTCGGTCTTGGTGAGGTCGGCGGCCGCAGCCACGGCATCGATCAATTCGCCCTTGTTCATCAGCGTACCTTCGTGTTCTGTATGTGTGTTGTGTCCCCGGCCCCAAACTGCGAAACCCGCCGACGCGGCGGGCTGTGCGGGAGTGCGCCGTAAGAGGTCCGGTTTTATAGCAAGCGCACCGGGTGAGGTCAATTAAACCATGGTTTCGATACCGTGCCGCGGTGCGCAAAACACGCCGCGCAACCGTAAAAACCGAAACGCGATCAAAGCCGAATTTCCGTATCATGGACCAGTTCTAAATTCGAGGATGGAATCATGGAGCTCGACCCCCTCTTCCTGTCGCGCGTGCAATTCGCGTTCGTCGTCTCCTTCCACGCCATCTTCCCGGTGTTTTCCATCGGGCTCGCGGCCTACATCGCCGTACTGGAAGGTATCTATTACAAGACCGACGATCCGTCGTGGCTGAAGCTGTCCAAGTTCTGGACCAAGGTCTTCGCCATCGTGTTCGGCATGGGCGTGGTCTCGGGCATCGTCATGGCCTTCCAGTTCGGCACCAACTGGAGCAACTACTCCTACGCTGCATCGAACTTCATCGGGCCGCTCCTCGCCTACGAGGTGGTGACGGCCTTCTTCCTCGAAGCGACCTTCCTCGGCGTGCTGCTCTTCGGGCGGGACAAGGTGCCGCGCGGCCTGCACCTGTTCGCCGCCTGCATGGTGGCCATCGGCACGACGATTTCCTCCTTCTGGATCCTCTCCGCCAACAGCTGGATGCAGACGCCCGCGGGCGTGGAAATGGTCGACGGCATGATCCACATGACCTCGTGGACCCAGGCCATTTTCAATTCGTCCTTCCCCTACCGTTTCGCGCACTTCCTGCTGGCCTCCTTCATCACCGGCGGCTTCGTGGTCGCCGGCGTGAGCGCGTGGTACCTGCTGCACGGCCGCCACGGCGACATCGCCGAGAAGGCCTTGAAGATGTGCGTGATCATGCTGGCTGTGGCCACGCCGCTGCAGCTGCTCTCGGGCGACATGCATGGGCTGAACACCCTCGAGGAGCAGCCGGTCAAAGTGGCGGCGATGGAAGGCAACTGGGAGACCGGGCCCAACATCCCGCTGCTGCTGTTCGCAATCCCGGACATGGCGAACGAGACCAACCACTTCGAGATCGGGATCCCCAACGGGGCCAGCCTGATCCTCAAGCACAGCGCGGACGGCGTGGTGCCGGGCCTGAAGTCGGTGCCACCAGAGGAACGGCCGCCGGTGGGCGTGACCTTCTGGAGTTTCCGCGTCATGGTGGCCATCGGCATGCTGATGATCGCCGTGTCGCTATGGGGCGCGGTGCAGCTCTATCGGCGCAAGCTCTATGAGTCGACGCTGCTCCTTAAGATCCTCAGCTGGATGATTCCGTTGCCGTTCCTGGCCGTGATTGCGGGCTGGTTCGTGACCGAGATCGGACGCCAGCCCTGGATCATCTACGGCATGATGACCGTCGGCGAAGGACTGACCCCGTCGCTCACCGGCTGGATGGCGCTGACCACCCTGATCGGTTACTTCGCCGTCTATGCGGTGGTGTTCGCCTCCGGCCTGTACTACCTGCGCAAAGTCATCATGGCGGGCCCGGACCCGGTCGAGGAATCACACGAACGCATCACCGGCACGCCGAAGCGGCCTTGGTCCGCGGTGGATGGCAAGTTCGAAGCAGCCGGCACGACAGGGAGCTGAACATGGAACTGATCGACCTGACGCTCGTGTGGGTGGCGCTGATTGGGTTCGGCGTCTTCATGTACGTCCTGATGGACGGCTTCGACCTCGGCGTAGGCATCCTTTTCCCCTTTGCCCCCGGCGAAGAGTCGCGCGACCTGATGATGAACTCGGTCGCGCCGGTGTGGGACGGCAACGAGACCTGGCTGATCCTCGGCGGCGCCGGCCTGCTGGCGGCGTTCCCGATGATCTACTCGGTGTTCCTGCCGGCGCTGTACATCGGCGTGTTCCTGCTGCTGGCGGGCCTGATCTTCCGCGGCATCGCCTTCGAGTTCCGTTTCAAGGCGACCACCGGCAAGAAGTGGTGGAACATCTCCTTCTTCGGCGGCTCGACCGTGGCGTCCTTCGCCCAGGGCGCGGTGATCGGCAGCTACGTGCAGGGTTTCAACGTGGTCGACGGCCGCTATGTCGGCGGCGCTTTCGACTGGCTGACGCCCTTCACGCTGATGACCGGACTCGGCGTGGTGGCGGGCTATGCCCTGCTGGGCGTGACCTGGACCATCATGAAGACCGAGGGCAAGACGCAGGACTGGGCCTTCAGGCTGGCGCCCAAGCTGCTCGCCGTGGTGCTGGTGTTCTTCGTGCTGGTGAGCGCCTGGACCCCGATGACAAACGAACGCGTGATGTCGCGCTGGTTCGACCACGTCAACTGGCTGTGGCTGTTCCCCGCGCTGACCCTCGCCTTCGCCGCCTGGGTGTTCTACAAGCTGAAGCAGCGCGCGGACATTGCGCCCTTCATCGGCTCCATGATCCTGTTCTCGATGTTCTACCTCGGGATCCTGATCTCCATGTGGCCGCTGGCCGTGCCGCCCAACTACACCTTCTGGGACGCCGCCTCGGACCCGGGCAGCCAGCTGTTCCTGCTGATCGGCTTCCTGTTCCTGATCCCGATCGTGCTCGGCTACACCGCCTGGACGTACTGGGTGTTCCGCGGCAAGGTCGGCCGCGGAGCCGGTTACGCTGGCCACTGAGCCGGCGCCCGGCGCCGCCCCAGGTCCGGGTGACTGGCTGAAAACGCGGGCGCCGGCCTGGCTGGCGCCCGCTTCGTTTGCGCTGGCCGTCACCGAGGCCGCCTGCGTGCTCGCCCAGGCGTGGCTGCTGGCCTGGATCCTGTCGCAGGCCATCGTCCACGGCGCCGCGCTGGCGACCCTCGCGCTGCCGCTCGCCGGCCTGCTCGCCGCGTTCATCCTGCGCGCGCTCATCGGCGGCGTGCGCGGAATGATCGCCGCGCGCGCTTCCGGCGCCGTGCGCCAGGCACTGCGCGGCGAGCTGTTCACGCGCATGGTGGACGCCGGGCCGCTGCTGAAGGGGCGGCGCGGCACCGGCGCCTTGTCCACCGTGCTGATCGAGCAGGTGGAGACGCTCGATCCCTTCTACGCCCGTTTCATGCCGCAAATGATCACGGTGCGCGTGGTCCCCGTGGCCATCCTGGTGGCCGTGGCCTGGGCCGACTGGCTGGCAGGCCTGCTGCTGCTGCTGAGCGCGCCGCTGATCCCGGGCTTCATGATTCTCATCGGCTGGGGCGCGGAACAGGTCAGTCGCGAGCAACAGGCGGCACTGGCCCGGCTCGGCGGCATCTTCTTCGACCGCCTGCGCGGGCTGGACGTGCTGCGCCGCTTCGGCGCCGAACAGCGCGAGGCCAGGCGCATTGCCGATTTCACCGAGGATTTCCGCGCCCGCACCATGCAGGTGCTGCGCGTCGCCTTCCTCTCCTCCGCGGTGCTGGAGTTCTTCAGCTCGGTGGCGATTGCCATGCTCGCCATCTACATCGGCTTCGGCCTGCTGGGCTTCGTCACGCTCGGCCCCGCGGAAAACCTCACCCTGTTTTCCGGCCTGTTCGTGCTGCTGCTGGCGCCGGAGTTCTACAACCCGCTGCGCACCCTGGCCCAGCACTGGCACGACCGCGCCGGCGCGCTCGCCGCGGCGCGCAGCATTCGCGAGGTGCTGGCCACGCCGCCGGCGCGCGCTGAGCCTGCCGCGCCGGCTGCACGGGTCCCGGCGGCCGCGTGCCGGGTGCGCGTGCACGGCGTGGAGCTGGCGCTGCCCGGGCGGCCGCCGCTGTTCCAGGACCTGTCACTCGAGGCAGCGGCCGGCGAGAAGCTGGTGCTCTACGGTCCCAGCGGCTGCGGCAAGTCCACGCTGCTGGGCATCATCGGCGGCTTCCTGGCGCCGGACGCGGGCGAAGTCCACTACGACGAGGTCCCGGTGGCCGCCCTCACGCGCGGCCAGCTCAGCGCGCTGCGCGGCTACCTCGGCCAGCAGCCGTTCCTGTTCGCCGGCAGCATCCGCGAGAACATCACGCTGGACCGGCCGGCGGATGCGGCGGCGCTCGAGCGCGCCCTGGCGCTCGCCGGCCTGGCGAGCTTCCTCGCCGGCCTCCCGGGCGGCCTGGACACCCGCCTCGGGCAGGACGGGCTGGGCGTCTCCGGGGGCCAGGCGCGACGTATCGCGCTGGCGCGCGTGCTGTTGCGGCCGGGGCCGTTGCTGCTGCTGGACGAGCCCACGTCGAGCCTGGACGCGGACACCGAGCGGCGTTTCTGGGCCGACCTCGACCGCGCGCTGGCGGTACAGCCCATGACCGTGGTGTGCGCCAGCCACAGCCCGCTGGCGCTGGCCTGGGCCGACCGCGCCGTGGCCCTCGGGGAGGCGTCCGCATGAGCAGCCGCCCGACTCCGGACCGCCTGCCTCTCGGCCGCCTGCTGGCGCGGCGGCGCGGCTGGCTCATCGCCGGCCTGGCGCTGATCCTGCTCAGCCTGTTCGCCGGCGTCGCCCTGCTGGCGCTGTCGGGCTGGTTCATCACCGCCAGCGCCCTGGCGGGCCTGGGTGTCATCGCCACGCTGGATATCTTCGCCCCCGGCGCCGGGATCCGCCTCGCCGCCATCACCCGCACGGTGGCGCGTTACGGCGAACGGCTGGTCACGCACGAGGCCACGTTCCGCCTCTTGGCCGACCTGCGCCTGGCGTTGTTCGAGCGCCTGCTGCGCCTGGACGAGGTGCAGCTGCGCGGGCTGCAGCGCGGCGACACGCTGAACCGCCTCACCGCCGACGTCGACACCCTCGACCACCTGTTCCTCGGCGTCATCGGGCCGGGCGTGTCGGCGTTCCTGCTCACGCTCCTTGCTGCCCTGCTGGCGGCGCTGTGGGTGGATCCGGGTGTTGCCCTGGCCGTGGCGCTGGTGCTGCTGGCGGCCAACCCGCTGGTCGCCGAGCTGGCGCGACGCCGGGGCCTGGCCGCAAGCCGCGGCCTGGTCGCGGCCCTGCCCGGGCTGCGGCGCCAGGCCGGCGACGGGCTGGAAGGCCTGCAGGAACTGGTGGCCTTCGATCTCGGCGACGTGCAACGACAGGCGCTCGAGACGCGCTCTGCGCACATGATCAGCCTGCAGGAGCGCCTGCAGCGGCTGGATGCCGCCAGCCAGGCCGGCGTTACGCTGGCCGGCTTCGGCGCCACCTGGCTGGCGCTGGTGCTGGGGCTGGCGCTGCTGCAGGCCGGGACCATCAGCGGGCCGGTGCTCGGGCTGCTGGTGCTCGGCGTGCTCGCCCTGGGCGAGGCCTGGCAACCCCTGCCGGCGGCATGGCGCCGCCTGGAGCAGTGCCGCGGCGCCGCGCAGCGCCTGGGCGAAAGCTGGGGCCAGTCCCCGATGCTCGCCGTCGCAGACGAAGCGCTCGCGCCCCACGGCCGCCGCCTGTCGCTGCAGGCCGTCACCTTCGGCTATCGCGCCGACCTGCCGCCGGTGCTGCAGAACTTGTCGCTGGAAATCGACGCCGGGGAACGCATCGCCGTGGTCGGGCCCAGCGGCGCCGGCAAGAGCACGCTGGCCATGCTGTTGATGCGCCAGCTCGATCCGGACGCCGGCACGGTGCGGCTCGAAGGCGTGGACCTGCGGCAGCTCGACCCGGACGGGCTCAGGCGGCACATCGGCCTCCTGGCGCAGCGCCCCGTGCTGTTTCGCGACACCTTGGCGGAGAACCTGCGCATCGCCCGGCCCGGGGCCGGCGACGGGGAACTGATGCACGCGCTGGAAATCGCCGGTCTCGGCGGCTTCGTCTCCGGCCTGGAACACGGTCTGGATACCTGGATCGACGAGGCCGGCAGCAACCTCTCGGGCGGCGAGGCGCGGCGCGTGTCGCTGGCGCGGCTGGTGCTGACCGACTGCCCGGTGGTGATCCTGGACGAGCCGACCACGGGCCTCGACGCCGCCACCGCGCAGGGGCTGGCACAGACCCTGGACCGCTGGCTGCAGGGACGGACCGCGGTGATGATCACCCACGACCCGGAGCTGCTGCCGCGCTACGACCGGGTCTTGCGGGTCGGCGCCTGAACACGCGCCCATGAAAAAGGGGCGCGCAGCAACACCGCCGCGCGCCCCCGGTCCGTTACCGCCGCTCAGTGCGCGTGCACGCCCTTGCCTTCGCCCTTGGCCTCGGCAGCCTTGGGGGGCTCCTCGGGAGTGATGTCCTCGCCCGGCTCGGGCATGTGCGTCAGCGCCACCTCGAGCACCTGGTCGATCCACTTCACCGGCCTGATGTCGAGCTTGCCCTTGATGTTCTTCGGGATCTCGGCCAGGTCCTTCTCGTTCTCCTCCGGGATCAGCACCACGTGGATGCCGCCGCGATGGGCCGCCAGCAGCTTCTCCTTCAGCCCGCCGATCGGCAGCACTTCGCCGCGCAGCGTGATCTCGCCGGTCATGGCGACGTCCGAGCGCACCGGGATCCCGGTCAGCGCGGAGACCAGCGCGGTGCACATGCCGATGCCGGCGCTGGGGCCGTCCTTGGGCGTCGCACCCTCGGGCACGTGGATGTGCACGTCCTTCTTGGAGTGGAACTCGGGATCGACGCCGAGCACCCGGGCGCGGCTGCGCACCACCGTCATGGCGGCCTGGATCGATTCCTTCATCACGTCGCCGAGCGTGCCGGTGTGGATCAGCTTGCCCTTGCCGGGGATGGTGGCGGCCTCGATGGTCAAGAGCTCGCCGCCGACCTCGGTCCACGCCAGGCCGGTGACCTGGCCGACGCGATCGGTCTCCTCGGCACGGCCGAAGCGGAAACGCTTCACGCCGAGGTATTTCTCGATGCTGGTCGGCTTCACCGCGACCTTCTTCACGTCCTTGTCGAGCACCATCTCCTTCACGGCCTTGCGGCAGATGCGGGCCAGCTCCCGCTCGAGGTTGCGTACGCCGGCTTCGCGCGTGTAGTGGCGGATGATGTCGCGGATCGCGCCGTCGCTGATCACCACCTCGCCTTCCTTGAGGCCGTTGTTCTTCACCTGCTTCGGCACCAGGTAGCGCTTGGCGATGTTGAGCTTCTCGTCCTCGGTGTAGCCGGGGATACGGATCACTTCCATGCGGTCGAGCAGCGGCGCCGGGATGTTCAGGCTGTTCGCCGTGCAGATGAACATCGTGTCCGACAGGTCGAAGTCCACCTCGAGGTAGTGGTCGTTGAAGCTCGAGTTCTGCTCGGGATCGAGCACCTCGAGCAGCGCCGAGGACGGGTCGCCACGGAAGTCCATCGACATCTTGTCGATCTCGTCCAGCAGGAACAGCGGGTTGCGCACGCCCGTGCGCGACATGTTCTGGATGATCTTGCCCGGCATGGAGCCGATGTAGGTGCGGCGGTGACCGCGGATCTCGGCCTCGTCACGCACGCCGCCTAAGCTCATGCGCACGAACTTGCGGTTGGTGGCGCGCGCGATGCTCTTGCCGAGCGAGGTCTTGCCCACGCCCGGCGGCCCGACCAGGCACAGGATCGGGCCCTTCTGCTTCTTCACGCGCTGCTGCACGGCCAGGTACTCGACGATGCGCTCCTTGACCTTCTCCAGCCCGTAGTGGTCCTCTTCCAGCACCTTCTCGGCGCGGGACAGGTCCTTCAGGATCCGGGTGCGCTTCTTCCACGGCGCCTTCACCAGCCAGTCGATGTAGTTGCGCACCACGGTGGCCTCGGCCGACATGGGCGACATCATCTTCAGCTTGTTGAGCTCGGAGGTGGCCTTTTCCTTAGCCTCGGCGGGCATGCCGGCGGTCTCGATCTTCTTCTCCAGCTCGGCGACCTCGCTGGCCTCCTCGTTCATGTCACCCAGTTCCTTCTGGATGGCCTTCATCTGTTCGTTGAGGTAGTACTCGCGCTGGCTCTTCTCCATCTGCTGCTTGACGCGGCCGCGCACGCGCTTTTCGATCTGCAGCACGTCGATCTCGCCCTCGATGAGCGCCATCACCAGCTCCAGCCGCTCGCGGATGGAGGCTGTCTCCAGCACGCGCTGCTTGTCGGCCAGGCGCAGCGACATGTGCGCCGCCACCGTGTCCGCCAGCCGGCCCGGGTGGTCGATCCCGGACAGCGAGGTGAGGATCTCGGGCGGCACCTTCTTCGACAGCTTGACGTAGTTCTCGAAGTGGGTGATGACGGAACGGGTCAGCACCTCGACTTCACGCTCCTCGGGGGCGCCGGTGTCTTCCAGCACCTCGATGTCGGCGGTGAAATACTCGCCCTCGCGGATGTCCTTGAGCGCCACGCGCTCGCCGCCCTCGACCAGCACCTTCACGGTGCCGTCGGGCAGCTTGAGCAGCTGCAGGATGGTGGCCAGCGTGCCGAAGTCGTACACGTCGCCGGGACCCGGCTCGTCCACGTCCGCCTGCTTCTGCGCCACCAGCACGATCTGCTTGCCGGCCTGCATGGCCTGGTTCAGCGCCTGCACCGAGCGGTCGCGGCCGACGAACAACGGGATCACCATGTGCGGATAGACCACCACGTCCCGCAACGGCAGCAACGGGGCGCCGGACTCGGGGGCTTCAGGCTTGGCGGGGGTCTGGGTGATGTCTTCTGCCACGTGGATACTCTCCTGGATGCTCAAGGACGGCGGACTCGCCAAGGGGCGAGCCGGCACGCCCTAGTTATGGGGGCCGGGCGGCGATTAATCAAGGGTTCGACCCGGCGGGGGGCCGGAGATTCAAAAGAATTTCGCGCGCAGACGCAGAGCGCGCAGAGATCGCACAGGTGTGCGGGGGTGTCCGGGGGCGCCCGGGGCGCGCCTGGCGGGGCGATCCTACAGGGCCGACCCGGTCGGGCGGCGCTCCTCGCGACGGGACTCGTCGGACTCGAACATCATGTAGGGCTTGTTCTCGCCGTTCACGACGGTCTCGTCCACCACCACCTTGGTCACGTCCTCCATGGACGGCAACTCGTACATGGTGTCGAGCAGCACGTTCTCGAGGATGGTGCGCAGCCCGCGCGCGCCGGTCTTGCGCGCCATGGCCTTGCGCGCCAGCGCGCGCAGCGCGTCGTCGCGGAACTCCAGCTCCGCGCCCTCCATCTCGAACAGGCGGCGGTACTGCTTGGTGAGCGCGTTCTTCGGCTCGACCAGGATCTGCACCAGGGCGTCCTCGTCCAGCTCCTCCAGCGTCGCCACCACCGGCAGGCGGCCGACGAATTCCGGGATGAGACCGAACTTGATCAGGTCCTCCGGCTCCACCTCGTGGAACAGCTCGCCGGTGGACTTCTGCTCGTTCTTCCCCTGGACCTCGGCGGCGAAGCCGATGCCGCTCTTGGTCGAGCGGTTGGAAATGATCTTCTCCAGGCCGGCGAAGGCGCCGCCGCAGATGAAGAGGATGTTGCGCGTGTCGACCTGCAGGAACTCCTGCTGCGGGTGCTTGCGGCCGCCCTGCGGCGGCACCGAGGCGACCGTGCCCTCGATCAGCTTCAGCAGCGCCTGCTGCACGCCCTCGCCCGAGACGTCGCGGGTGATGGACGGGTTGTCGGACTTGCGCGAAATCTTGTCGATCTCGTCGATGTAGACGATGCCGGTCTGCGCCCGCTCGACGTCGTAGTCGCACTTCTGCAGCAGCTTCTGGATGATGTTCTCGACGTCCTCGCCGACGTAGCCCGCCTCGGTGAGCGTGGTGGCGTCGGCGATGGTGAAAGGCACGTTCAACAGGCGCGCCAGGGTCTCCGCCAGCAGCGTCTTGCCGCAGCCGGTGGGCCCGATGAGCAGGATGTTGCTCTTCGCCAGCTCGACCTCGTCGCCACGCCCGGCGCGCTCACCGCTGCGGCTCTCGAGGCGCTTGTAGTGGTTGTACACCGCCACCGAGAGCACTTTCTTGGCGGCCGACTGGCCGATCACGTACTGGTCGAGAACGCCGTAGATTTCCTGCGGCTTGGGCAGCTTGCTGTGGCCGCTCTCTTCCTTGTCCTCGAGCTCCTCGCGGATGATGTCGTTGCACAGCTCGACGCATTCATCGCAGATGAACACGGACGGACCCGCAATCAGCTTCCGCACCTCGTGCTGGCTCTTGCCGCAAAAGGAACAGTAAAGCAGCTTGCCGTCTTCGTGCTTGCCGCGGGAATCGTCAGCCATGCCTCGACCTCGGGGATATGAACTTTTTCCGGCTGCTCAGCGCGTTACCGGCAGCGACTATATAGCACGGGCCCAAGCCCGGCTGCAAAAAGGCGGCCCCCGGCGGAGCCGCCCCCAGGGGCATCCTGAGGCCGGTCCGGGCGGCCTCAGCTGCCCTTCTCGCCCTGCAGCGGCAGCGCCTCGCCGCGGCGGGTCAGGACGCGATCGACCAGGCCGTAGTTCACCGCCTCCTCGCCGCCGATGAAGAAATCGCGGTCGGTGTCCTGCGCCACCTTTTCCTTGGTCTGGCCGGTATGGTGGGCCAGGATCTCGTTCAGGCGGTCGCGGATTTTCAGCACCTCGCGGGCGTGGATGTCGATGTCCGAGGCCTGGCCCTGGAAGCCGCCGAGGGGCTGGTGAATCATCATGCGCGAGTGCGGCAGGCAGAAGCGCTTGCCCTTGGCGCCGCCCGCCAGCAGCACGGCGCCCATGCTGGCGGCCTGGCCGCAGCAGATGGTCGACACGTCGGGCTTGATGAACTGCATGGTGTCGTAGATCGACATGCCCGCGGTCACCACGCCGCCCGGCGAGTTGATGTAGAGGTGGATGTCCTTGTCCGGGTTCTCCGACTCCAGGAACAGCAGCTGCGCCACGATGAGGTTGGCCATGTGGTCCTCGATCGGGCCCACCACGAAGATCACCCGCTCCTTGAGGAGGCGCGAGTAGATGTCGTAGGCGCGCTCGCCCCGGGCGGTCTGCTCGACCACCATCGGCACCAGGTTCATCGCCGTCGTCGTCATGCGCCTTCCTCCTGGTTCATGAGCTGGTTGAAGCTGACCGGCTTGTCGGACACCTTGGCGCGCTGCAGCAGCCAGTCGACGACCTGCTCCTCCAGGACCGCAGTCTCGACCTGGCTCATGAGCTCGCGGTTGGCGCGATAGACGCGAGCCACCGCCTCCGGGTCGCCGTAGTTCTCGCCGATTTCCTTCAGGCGTTCGTCCACCTTGGCGGGGTCGACGCGAATCTCGTTGCTGCGCACGATCTCGCCGATGAGCAGCCCCAGGGCCACGCGGAAACGGGCCGGGCCCTCGAAAGGTTCGCGCGGCGGCAGCTCGGCCTGGCCTGGCTCGGCATTGGGGTTCATGCGCCGCGCCATGTCACGCCGCAGCGCCTCGATCTCCTGCTCGATGAGCGCGCCGGGGACCTCGAACTCGTTAGCCGCCACCAGCTTGTCGAGCAATTGGCGCTTGACGATGTCGCGCACCCGCCCCGCCATCTCGTCGCGCATGTTCTGCTCGACATCCTGGCGCAGTTTCTCCACGCCGCCTGCCTCGATGCCGAAGGACTGCGCGAACAGCTCGTCCACGACAGGCAGGTGGTTCTCCTCGACCTTGCGGCAGGTGACCTTGAACTCGGCCTTCTTGCCGGCGACGTCCGCGCTGCCGTAGTCCTCGGGGAACCCGACCTCCACGGTGCGTTCCTCGCCGGGCGCCAGGCCCTTCAGCCCCGCCTCGAAGTCCGGCAGCATGCGGCCTTCACCGAGCACCACCGGGACCTCGTTCCCGGCGCCGCCGCGGAACTCCTCGCCGTCGATGGTGCCCTTGAAATCGATGGTGATGCGGTCGCCGTCCGCAGCAGCCCGCTCCACGGCGTGCCAGTGCGAGCGCTGCGCACGCAGCTTCTCGATCATCTCGTCGACTTCTTTCTCGCCGATCTCGGCGACGGGCTGCTCGACCTCGATGCCCTCGTGGCCCTTCAGCTCGATCTCCGGGAAGACCTCGAACACGGCGGTGAAGCTGAGCGGCTCGCCCTTGGGCGCACTGTGGCTCTCGATGCGTGGCGTACCTACCGGGCGGAGCTTCTGCTCGGTGATGGCCTCGATCCAGCTGTCACGGATCACCTCGGTGACCACGTCCTCGCGCACCTGGGCGCCATACTGCTGGCGCACCACCTTGAGCGGCGCCTTGCCGGGGCGGAAGCCCTTGATCTTGGCGCGCCGGCCCATGTCCTGCAGCCGCTTGTCGACTTCGCCCTCGATCCGGTCTGCCGGCACCTCGACCTTCATGCGTCGCTCGAGACCCTCGGTGGATTCCACGGAAACCGTCACCATGTCATTCCTCTTCCATCAATGCTGTGAAACTGGTGCGAAAGGAGAGACTCGAACTCTCACGGGGGATCAACCCCACCGGGACCTAAACCCGGCGCGTCTACCAGTTCCGCCACTTTCGCGCATGCGCCGGTACCGCCGGATCCGGCCAGCGCCAGACAAGCCGCGAATTATAACTGATAACCAGCGATTCAGTCGCCGGGCCGGCGACGGCGGCCGTCGCCCGGGCCGGTCACGGGCCGATGCCACCAGGCTTGACGCAGAGTACTCTGCATTATAGAGTTCTGGCCCTCTCTGGAATACAAGCCCATCCCGGCAATCACCGCCTACTGGAGCCACAGATGCATACGCCCGACCGCCTGAAACAGGACCTCGACTTCGTCAGCAACGCCGTGCGCCGTGCCGAGAGCGATCAAGGCTACGCCCTGATTTATTTCCTTTGGGCAGCACTCATTGCTGTTGGCTTCGCGCTGCCTGATTTCGCCCCCGGGCTCGCCCTGCCGTACTGGCTTGTGGCCGGGATCGGCGGCGGCGTCTTTTCCGCCTGGTATGGCGGCCGGCGCGCCAGCAAGGAAGGCGTGAAAGATCCTCAGCTCGGCCGGCGCTATGCCCTGCACTGGCTCTTGTCGGGCATGGGGATCGGGCTCGTCATCGTAATGGGCACGACCGGCGCACTGCCGATCCAGCAGATGGCCGGGCTTATCCTCCTGACCACGGGCATGGCCTATGCGCTGGCCGGCGTTCATCTCAATCCGCCCCTGTTGCCGAGCGGCTTCATCATGCTGCTGGCGTCAGCCGTGGTGCTGTTCATCCCGCTGCCCTACGTGTGGACCGCGACCGGCCTCGCGGTTGCAGCCGCCCTGCTGGCTGCCGGCATACGCGCAGCACGCCAGCGATGAATCCACGCGAGTCAGAGGTACAGGCAGGGTTGTCAGGCCTGGATCCCGTGCTCGAGCACCGGGCGCGCCTGGCCGTCTGCGTGCTGCTATCCCGGCACGGCGAAATGAGCTTCGCCCGCTTCAAGAGCCTGCTCGAACTGACCGACGGCAATCTCGGCGCACAGATGCGCAAGCTGGAAGAGGCCGGCTATATCGAGCTCCGGCGGGAATTCGAGGGACGCAAGCCCGTGACCTGGTACCGCCTCACCGACGCCGGACGACAGGCCCTCAAGCTGCATCTCGGCGCGATGCGGGCCCTGCTGTCCGCGGCGGGCGCCAGAACGGACTGAGCGCAAGGGCAACAAGCTGCGGGCACAAAAAAAGACACCGCCTCACGGCGGTGTCTTCCATTTTTTGGTGGGCCGCGAAGGAATCGAACCTTCAACCTGCGGATTAAGAGTCCGTTGCTCTGCCAATTGAGCTAGCGGCCCGGATCGCTTGCCCCGTCCGACGAGGCAGGGGCGGAATTTTGGCGATGCGGGAGGCCTTTGTAAAGGCTTGCTCCCGTGCGCCGGAAAATGGGGTGGACGATGGGACTCGAACCCACGACGACCGGGATCACAACCCGGGGCTCTACCAACTGAGCTACGTCCACCATCGAACGGCGGGGCATTTTACCCCGAATCACGGAAATTGGCGCGCCCGGCAGGACTCGAACCTGCAACCCTCGGCTTAGCTTACCAACTACCGCTTTCGCGGCCCCGCAATACAGCGAGTTTGTGGTCTGGACTATCCCTTCGCCATCTCAGGCGCCGCACGTCTAGTCTCTACGGAGCCCCGCGTCGATCAGGTTGATATCGGCAGGTTTCCACGGGATTGCCATCAGCATGACCTGTTAAGGTTTCCCCGTTACGGTGCGGTCCACTGGGGCGGTTCCGTTTTCCGCTCCAGGCTCCTCACTCAAAGGCCGATGCTCTGTCCGGTTGAGCTACGGGCGCATGATCCGAATCTTCCAACATCCTCCCTGGCACGTTGACTGGTCGGGGCAGAGGGATTCGAACCCCCGACCTTCTGCTCCCAAAGCAGACGCGCTACCAGACTGCGCTATGCCCCGGCACGTGACCGGAAGGGCTGCGAATGATACGCCCAGCCCCGGGGCCGGTCAACGCGCGAAAGGGCAGTTTTTCTTGTCCGCTCCGATGCTTGCGTGAGACACTAGCGGCTTGTTTCCGGCCGGGTGCAGCCACCGTGACGGCACAGATCATCGACGGGCGGCAGGTCGCCGCCGACATCCAGCGAGACCTTCGCGCCCGCATCGAAAACCGCGTTGCAGCCGGCCGCCGCCGTCCCGGGCTCGCGGTGGTGATGGTCGGCGAGGATCCTGCCTCCGCCATTTACGTGCGCAACAAGCGCAAGGCCTGCGAGGACGCCGGCATCCGCTCGGTGGCCCACGACCTGCCCGCTGACACCACGCAGGACACCCTGGACGCGCTCATCGCCGCGCTAAACACCGATCCCGTGATCGACGGCATCCTGGTGCAACTGCCCCTGCCCGCCCAGCTCGACGCGCGGCGCGTCATCGAGGCCATCGACCCGGCCAAGGACGTCGACGGCTTCCACCCCTACAACATCGGCCGCCTCGCCCAGCGCATCCCCCTCCTCCGGCCCTGCACCCCGGCAGGCGTGATGGCGCTGCTGGCGCACTACGACATCCCGGTGCGCACCCGGCGCGCGGTCGTCGTGGGCGCCTCCAACATCGTCGGCCGCCCCATGGCGCTCGAGCTGCTGCTGGCCGGCGCCACCACCACGGTCTGCCATCGCTTCACCCAGGACCTGGCCGCGGAGCTGGCCGACGCGGACATCGTGGTCGTGGCCGTGGGCAAGCCGGCCCTGGTCAAGGGCGCATGGATCAAGCCCGGCGCCGTGGTCGTGGACGTCGGCATGAACCGGCTGTCCGACGGCAAGCTGTGCGGCGACGTGGAGTTCGATGCCGCCGCCGAGCGGGCGGGCTGGATCACCCCCGTGCCGGGCGGTGTCGGCCCGATGACGGTGGCCATGCTGCTGAAGAACACGCTGGACGCGGCGGAGCGGCGCGACTTCTAGCAAGGGTTTGCGCCACGAAAAAGCCCCGCCGGCGAACCGGCGGGGCCTCCTCTGCGCAACGGACGTGGGGGGCATCGTCCGTCACTTCGGAACGCTCAGGCGCCAGCTTTAATCCGCCGGCAGCACATCAACCGTGGTCGCGCCCGGAGCTTCCACGGGGACGTTCTCAAATGTCGTCCAGCGCATCGTGCCGAAGCCTTCCCCGTCTTCCGCCGTCGGGTCGTACTCGCTGGCTTCCGGTGAAACGTCGACCACGTAGTCGCAGGTGAACGCCACGGTGTACTCGCCTTCCTCCAGGAAGGGGATCACGTAGGAGGCCAGCGTGCCGTCGATCTCGTCGGCCTCGAGCAGCTTGTAGACCAGCGGGTCGTCGCCGTCGGCCGGATCGCCATCCATGTCGTCCGGGTTCGCTGCGCCACCCTCGAACACGTACACGCCGCCGCTGCAGGTTTCGGCCTCCTGCAACTCGGCCAGGTACGCCAGGTCCACGGTGCCCACGACGCGGCCGACCAGCAGGCTGTCAACCATCCGCAGGGCCGGCTTGAGGATGTAGTTCGGCGCCAGGCCCGGGGGCGCGATGACGGACTTGCGCAGGTCGAAATCGATCACGATCTCGGTCGTGCCCTGCTGCGAGACAATGAACGGCCGCACCAGCTTCAGGCCGCTCTCCGACCCGCTCGGGATCCACAGCGGGAATCGTTCACCCGTTGTTTCCAGCCGGATGTAGGAACCGTCCTGCAGGTCCTGCTCGGCGAGAACTTTCAGGCGGATCCAGTTGTACTGGCCGGCGCCCAGCTCGAAATCTTCAAGCAGCGCCTCGGTCGTGCCGTCCTGCAGCTGCAGCAGGTCTATCGACCTGGGCTCGTCATAGTCGACGCTGATCGGCTCGCCGCCAGCCGGCTTCAACTCGAGGCCAGTGAACACCACCACGACCTCCGCGGCATCATCCACGGGAGAGTCGGTCAACTGCACGGTGAGGAGACCGTTCCCGTCGTCCGAGCCGCCGCACCCCGCAAGCGCCAGCGCACCGGCGGCGAGGACCGACAGCCCAAGGGTTGTCTTTAGAGTTAACATGAATCGTCTCCTTTCATCAGCAAGAATTCAGGTATCGGGTCGCTCCCCGCAGGGAAGCCCGCGAACCGGAGCAAAGCACATGCTCCTTGTGTCTTTACACGAAGCAACCGGGGTTTTGGTTCCCTATGGCGGCGTGCCAGTCCACCGGAACCCTCCGGCAGCGCCGTTCGTGTAGGGTCTGATGTCCCCGCCAACTTCGCGCTCCCCGGACGACCATGCGCGCGCACGTGCGTTCAAGGAGTTGCTCGAGCCGCTGATCCCCGTCTTTTACCGTAATGCTTTCCGCTGGACGACCACGCAGGATCGCGCCGAGGACCTGGTGCAGGAACTGCTGGTCAGGCTTTATCCCCGCATGGACGAACTGGCAGGGCTCGATCGCGTGCAGCCCTGGGCGCTGAAGGTGATGTATCGCATTTTCGTCGACCAGCACCGGCGCGAAATGAACTCCCCGGTACGTTCGCTCGACGCCCTGCCCGGCAACCGGAACGATCCGTCCGAATCTCCGCTGGAACGCTGCGCCGCCGACGGGCCGGGACCGCCCGAACTGGTGGAGCGCGAGCTGACCGGGGAGCGCGTCGCGACGGCTTGGGCGCGGCTCGGCGAGGACCAGCGCGTGGTGGTGGCCATGCACGACATCGAGGGTTACGGCCTGGAAGAACTGGCCGTGTTGCTGGATGTCCCCGTCGGCACCCTCAAGTCCCGGCTGCACCGCGCCCGCGGCCGTCTGCGCGAGCTGTTGGCCGGGGAACCTTTTGCCGCGCCCGTTCGTGATCAAGGGCAAGAGGAAGCGAAATGAGCCAAATGCCGGATTGCAAAACCCTGCGCTCGAAGCTGGACGACCTGCTGGACGGCGCCTTGCCGCGGCCGGAAGCGGAAGCTCTCGAGCGGCACATTGCGGGCTGCCCTGCCTGTGAAGCGACGCGCGCGGATGCCGAGGGCCTGCGCGCTGCGTTGCGCGCCATGCCCGTGCCAGGGATGCGTCCCGGCTTTGCCCAGGCTGCGCTGGCGGCCGCTGTCGCGCAGGACGCCGGGCGGAAACAGGCCGCCGTCCCGGCACCGCGCGAAGCGCGCCGCCGTACACGCCGTTTCGGTTTCATGCCATGGCCGGCCTCACCGGCCTGGCCCTGGCTCGGGGCCGCCGCCGGCGCCGTCGCCGCAGGCCTCCTGGTGGTGGCGCTATGGGGCCTGCCGCAGGATGCCGTGACGCCGGTGGACTCAGTCCCCCAAGCGGCAGAGCTGACACTGGCCCTGTATGAGCCGCGTGACATCGCCATAGCGATCGATGCCGAACAAGCCATGCCGGGCGCCCGCCTGACTGTGCGCCTCGCGGGCGGGATCGAGCTGGTAGGCTTCGGCGATACGCGCGAGCTGAGCTGGGAGACGGACCTGGACCAGGGCACCAACATGCTGTCGCTGCCGGTGCTCGCCCATTCACTCGAGCAGGGCCGGCTGACCGCGCTGGTCGAGCATGGAGAACGCAGGCAACAGATCGAGCTGGCCATCCGGACGGATGCGCCCGAAAGTGAGAAGCCATGAAACGCGATTTCTTGTTGTTGGCCGGCGTGTTGCTGGCGTTGGGACACGCTCCGGGCGCGATGGCGGATGAGCGTCCCGCCGCAGCGGAAGCGCCTGCTGCACCGCCGCCGCTGGACGTGACCATGCGCGTGATCGACAACCCGGACGCCGTGGCGCCTGAGGCCATCACGCGGCGCATCGCGCTGCCGCCTGTGCCGCCACGCACCGAGACGCAGGAGCGCGGCAGCGAGCGCGAACGCGCTCAGGCGCCCACAGGCGAGGCGGAACGCAACGAGATCGCACAGGAGGCGCGCGAACGCCAGCACGAGGTCGGCCAGGACGCAGCAGATCGCGCTCGCGAAATGGCGGAGCAGGCGGCGGAACAGCGCGAGGAATTCGGCCGCTCGCGCGCCGAGGAGATCCGTCCCGAACGGCCTGAGCCACCCGAACCGCCGCGCCCGCCGCGACCATAGTTGCCCCCCGGCACGCCGCCGCCCCACCTCGCCTGCGGGATGGGCCAGGGTCGGCGGCGCGCTTGCTATGATCCATCGCATGGACCGCCAGGGACGAAGACGCTGATGCACCGGCTCACCCGCATGGGCCTGGTCGCACTGGTGTCGATGGGCGCGCTGGTGCTCCATGCGGGTTCCGCGCGCGCCGAGGAAGACCCTGGTGCCCGGGCGCTCTTTGCCGCCGGGGCCGCCGCGGCCGAGGAAGCCGACTACGCTGCGGCGCTGCAGTCTTTTCTCGCTGCCCGCGATGCAGGGCTCGACGGACCCGCCGTCCACTACAACATTGGCGTCTGCGCCTGGAACCTGGGAAACCTGGACCTGGCCGAGCAAGCATTTCTCGAGACTGCGCGCGAACCCGCGATGGCGGCCCTCGCCCACTACAACCTCGGCCTGGTGAGCCGTCGCCGCGGCGACACCGAGGCTGCACGGGAATGGTTTACCCGCGCGCTCGACGCGGCCGGGGAAGACGATGCCGTACGGCAACTTGCTGCAGCCGGTCTTGCCGCGCTGCCGCCCGTCCTGACAGGCGCCAATGCAGTCCCCACACCAGGGCGCGCCACGGCCGTGTTCCTGTCCGCTGCGGCCGGGTACGACGACAACGTGGCGCTGCTGGCGGATGGCGAGCTGCTGGGCGTAAGCGAGCTGGACAGCCCGTACGCCGAGCTCCAGGCCGCCGTGGCTGCGCCGCTGCCCGCCGACCTGAGCCTGCAGGCGGGCGCCTTCCTCGTCGATTACGCCGACCTGCCCGAGCTCGACCAGCGCGGCGCCCAGGTCGAGCTGTTGTACACGCCCCGCGTCGCTGCATGGCGACTGGAGCTCGGAGGGCGCTACAGCCTGAGCCAGCTCGACGGCGAACGCTTCGAGGACCAGCGCAGCCTGCTGGTGGGTGCCAACCGACCAATCGCCCGGAACTGGCAGCTCCGGCTCAGGCTGCGCTACGCGGACATCGAGGGCCGGGCGCCTTACGAGGGCCTGACCGGTGACCGGGTCGAGGCGGCGCTGCGGCTGCGGCGTGCGGCCGGTCCCAACCGCTTCCAGGCCGAATATCGCTTCGAGACCAACGACCGGGCCTCCGACGACCTGTCACCCGAGCGCCACCGCGTCGATCTCGAGTGGCGCCGCGACCTCGCTCGCGGGCTCCATGCCAACCTGGCGCTCGGCTGGCGCCACAGCCGCTACGAGACGCCCCAGGTCTCCTGGACCGAGCGCCGCACGAATGCCGGCGCCGGCGTGGGCGGACCGATCTACGGCGCCTGGGAATGGCTGCTGCGCTACGACTGGGCCGATAACAGCGCTTCACTCGCCGAGTTCGAGTACGACCGCAATCGCGCCTTCCTCGGGGTGCAGGCCGTCTTCTAGCTTCGCCGCCAGGTGGTCCCGCCCGGACCGTCTTCGAGGATGATGCCTGCCGCGGCGAGTTCATCACGGATCCGGTCCGCCGCGGCGAAGTCCTTGCGCTTGCGCGCCTGCATGCGGTCTTCGATGCGCGCCTCGATCTCGTGTTCGCAGAGCGGCATAGATGCGCCCGTCGAGCCCTGCTGCGCAGCAGTATCCAGCGCCGCAGCGCCCTCGGACTTCACCTCGGCATGCTGCGGCAGCGGCTGGCCGTCGGCGCCAAAACCGCGCCCGCCGCTCTTCAACCAGGCGTCGGGATCGGTCTGCAGCAGGCCGAGCACGCCGCCGATGCTGCGCAACGTCGCAGCAAGTCGCTCCGCAGCCGCTTCGTCGCCGCCGGACTTCGCGGTATTGAGCTGGCCCGCCAGCTGCTGGAACAACGCCAGCGCTTCAGCCGTATTGAAGTCGTCGTCCATCACATCGCGAAAGCGCGCCACCCAGCTCTCGTCGGGCTCGCCAGCAGGCTCGACGCCGCGCAGGGCGGTGTAGAGCCGACGCAGCGCCGCAACGGCCTGGTCGAGGTTCTGCTCGGTGTAGTTCAGCGGGCTGCGGTAGTGGCTGGAGAGCACGAAGTAGCGGATGGCCTCGGCCGGGTAGCGCTCCAGCACCTCGCGGATGGTGAAGAAGTTGCCCAGCGACTTGGACATCTTCTCTTCGTCCACGCGCACGAAGCCGTTGTGCATCCAGTAATTGACGAACTTGCCGCCGGTGGCGCCGCAGCTCTGCGCGATCTCGTTCTCGTGGTGCGGGAACTTCAGATCGAGGCCGCCGCCGTGGATGTCGAAGTGCTCACCGAGGATCTCGGTCGACATCACCGAGCACTCGATGTGCCACCCCGGCCGTCCGCGGCCCCACGGCGACTCCCACGCCGGCTCGCCCGGCTTCGCCGCCTTCCACAGCACGAAGTCCAGCGGATCGCCCTTGGCCTCGTCGACCTCGACGCGCGCGCCGGCGCGCAGGTCGGCCAGGCGCTTGCCGGAGAGCTTGCCATACTCCGGAAAGCTGGCCACGCGGTAGTACACGTCGCCGTTGTCAGCGGCGTAGGCATGCCCGCGCTCGATGAGCGCCTGGATCATGTCCTGGATCTTGCGGTTGTCGGTGTATTCCGTGGCGCGCGGCTCGTGGTCGGCCGGACCGATGCCGAGTGCGGCGAAGTCCTCGTTCATGGCGTCGATGTAGCGCTGCGTCAGCGACTGCAGCGTCTCGCCCGCCTCCGCCGCGCGCTTGATGATCTTGTCGTCGATATCGGTGATGTTGCGCACGAAGGTCACGTCATAACCCGACCAGCGCAGGTAGCGCGCCACCACGTCGAACACCACGTGTGCGCGCGCATGCCCGATATGGCAGTAGTCGTACACCGTCATGCCGCAGGCGTACATGCGCACCTTGCCGGGCTCGATGGGCTGGAACGTTTCCTTGGTGCCGGTGAGGGAGTTGTGGATCTGCAGCATGGGTGGACCTGTCAGCTCTGGGCGTGCCGCGCCAGGCGGGCACGAATCACTTCGCGGGGCATGACTGCGAACAGCGTGCCCAGCTCCGGCCCCTCGGCCCGGCCAGTCAGCGCCATGCGCAGCGGCTTGAAGAAATGCTTGCCGGACGCACCGGTGGCCTCCCTGACCGGACCGGCGAGCGCCTTGTGGTCCGTGGCGCCGGCATCGAAGGCGGCCAGGGCGGCGGCGAAGACGGCCGGCGGCGCGCCGGTATCGGGCCACGGCTCGACCTCGGTCGCGCCGAACAGGAGCTGCGCCCAGGCGGCAACCTCGGCCGGGGATTCCACGTTGTGGCACACGGCGGCGAGGAAGGCCTCGCGCTGTTCCGGCGGGACCGCGGCCATGGCCTCCGGGCCGGCCCAGCTTGCCAGCGCGGCGTCATCGAGCGCATCCAGCGCCAGGCGCTGCCAGTGCCCCACGTGCGCCGGGTCGAAACGCTGCCCCGACGTCGTCAGCTGTGCCGGATCGAAGCCCTGCGCCAGCTCATGCATGGACATCAGCCCGTGCGCTTCCCAGGGATGGCCGAGGCGGGCCAGCGTGTTGGCCAGGGCCAGCGGCAGCACGCCCGCAGCGCGGAATTCGCCGGCGCTGGTCGCGCCGCTGCGCTTGGAGAGCTTGACGCCGTCGGGGCCGGCGAGCAGCGGCATGTGGCCGTAGCGCGGCGCCGGCAGCTCGAGTGCCCGCAGGATCGCCAGCTGGCGCGCCGTATTGACGAGATGGTCTTCGCCGCGCAGCACGTGGGTGACGCCCATGAGCGCGTCGTCCAGCGCATTGGCGAACAGGAAACCCGGCATGCCGCCGCTGCGCGCCAGCACGAAATCGCTGATCTCGCTGGCCGGGAGGGCGCGCGGGCCGCGTACCAGGTCGTGCCACGCGACCTCACCCGTGGTCGGCGCGGTAAAGCGGATGGCAGGCATCTGTCCCGCCTCGCGCCGCCGCAAGATCTCGGCCTGGGGCAGCGCCGCCCACTCGCGATCGTAGCGCGGCGGCAATCCCTGTCGGCGCAGTTCGTCGCGACGCGCACGCAACTCGGCGTCGGTGCGATAGCAGGTGTAGGCATGGCCGGTTTCGGCAAGGCGGCCGAGGTACTCGCGGTAGATCTCGCCGCGCTCGGACTGGCGGAACGGCCCGCCGACGCCGTCCCGGTCCGGGCCCGCGTCCCAGTCGAGACCCAACCAGGCGAGATCCGCGAGCTGGCGCTCGAGGTCGCCCTCGCCTTCGCGCGCAGCGTCCGTGTCCTCGGCGCGCAACAGGAAGCGACCGCCCGTGCCGCGCGCCAGGCACCAGTTGAACAGCGCCGTGCGCAGGTTGCCTGCGTGCAGGCGACCGGTGGGGCTGGGAGCAAAGCGCGTGACGACCGACATAAGCCCGCAATCTTAACAGGGAGACGCTGCTAGAATGGGGTCTGACCCCCGTAAGGGTCGGATCCCAAAGGAGTTGAACATGCGTCCGATGATTTCCGCGCTCGCCCTTGCCCTGCTCTCCGCCCCGGCGGGCGCCGACGATCCCGGCAGCAAGGCGCCGCGCGTCGAGCTGGTCACCACCCACGGCACCATGGTGCTGGAGCTCGACCTGGCGAAGGCCCCCGTCACTGCCGGCAATTTCCTGCAATACGTGCGCGACGGCCACTACGACGGCCTCATCTTTCACCGCGTCATCAGCGGTTTCATGATCCAGGGCGGCGGCTACGACACCGAGTTCGGCGAGCGCGAAACCCGCGCACCGATCGAGAACGAGTCGCGCAACGGCCTGTCCAACGAGCGCGGCACCATCGCCATGGCGCGCACCAACGACCCGCATTCCGCCTCGGCGCAGTTCTTCATCAACCTGGTCGACAATAACGGCCTCGACGGCGCCCCGGGCCGGTGGGGTTACGCCGTCTTCGGACGCCTTGTCGAGGGACTCGACGTGCTGGACAAGATCGGCTCCCTGCCGACCGGCCGCGGCGGGCCCTTCCCCACCGATGTCCCGCAGGCGCCGGTGGTGATCCAGAAAGCCCGCGTGCTCGACGAAGACTGAGCGACCGGCCCATGGCGACGCTGTTCATTTCCGACCTGCATCTCGACCCGGCCCGCCCGGACATCACGACGCAGGCGCTGGACTTCCTCCACAGCGAAGCCCACGAGGCCGACGCCCTCTACATCCTCGGCGACCTGTTCGAAGCCTGGGTCGGCGACGACGACCCGGAGCCGGAGAAGCGCCGTGTCATCGCGGCGCTGCGCAAGCTGAGCGACGCCGGGCTGCCGCTGTATTTCATGCACGGCAACCGGGATTTCCTCGTCGGCGCGCGCTTTGCCGCAGAAAGCGGCTGCACGCTGCTCGAGGACCCGACGACCATCGAGCTGCACGGCACGCGCGTGCTCCTGATGCATGGCGACACGCTGTGCACCGACGACCACGAGTACCAGGCATTTCGCGCCATGGTGCGCAACCCGGCGTGGCAGCAGGCCATGCTGGCGCGCCCGCTGCCCGAGCGCCTGGCGCTGGCGCAGCAGCTGCGCGAGACCAGCGCCGCGTCCATGGCCGGCAAGCCGATGGAGATCATGGACGTCAACCAGGGCGCGGTCGAGGCCGCCATGCGCCAGCACGGGGTCTACACGCTGCTGCACGGCCACACCCACCGCCCTGCCGTGCACCAGTTCGAGCTCGATGGCCACGAGGCCGTGCGCATCGTGCTCGGTGACTGGTACACGCAGGGCAGCGTGCTGAGCTGGGACGCCGGCGGTTTCGTCCTCAGGACCCTGCCGCGCTGAAACCCTGACCCGCGCGGGCTGACCTTGGCCCGGGAACCCGCCCGCACCGGGACCGTGCCATGCGTCCCTCTCGGTTAATGGAGATGCCCTCGAGTGACGCATGGCAGGTCCCCGGTGCTGCGCCAGTCACGGGTCTTCCCGCCGCGGCGCGCAGCCAGGGCCTCAGCGCGGCATGTCTTTCCGGTGTCAGCCAGATCCGGCGCCGACCTGGCCACGATGGCCTCCGCCACCCCCACCGAGCGACGTGCCGACCCGTCAGCTCCAACCTCGGAGTCCCCGCGCCCCACCGCAACCTGGCCCCCGAAACAAGGCAGCGGGGCTGGGACGTGCAACGCGCACTGAACGAGATAAAGATTTCCGAGTGAAGGGCGCGTTGCGCGGTCCGGCCCCGCGGTCAGGTCTTCAAGGGAACGGGGGCCGATGCCGTCGTTCAGGCCGGCGGCCCGCTGTGGAAGCGCAGCTCTGTATCCGGCTCGGTCGCGAGCCTGTTCTCCACCGTGCGAATCGCGTCGATGCGCGCTTCCAGCTCGTCTCCCGCGAAACCCCGCGCCAGCTCCAGGTAGTGCTGGAAGTGGCGTGCCTCGGAGGCGAGCAGGCCGCCGTAGAAGCGGCCCAGCTCGTCGTCTAGGCGCGGCGTCAACAGGGCGAAGCGCTCGCATGAGCGGGCCTCGATGAAGGCGCCGACGATGAGGCGGTCCACCAGGCGGCCCGGCTCGTTGCGCCGCACGATCTCCGCCAGGCCGGCGGCGTAACGCGAGGCCGGGACGCGCTGCCACTCGATGCCGCGCAGCCGCATGTGGCGGCGCACCTGCTCGAAATGCCGCAGTTCTTCGCGCGCGAGGCGTGACAGGCGCTCGGTGAGCTGTTCGTGCTCCTCGTAGCGAAACAGCATCGCGAGGGCCGTGGAGGCCGCCTTCTTCTCGCAGTTGGCGTGGTCTATGAGCATGAGCGGCAACGCCGCGGGATCGGCCGCGGCGTCCACCCAAGCCTCCGGCGTGGCCGCGCCGAGAAATTCCGCCAGTTCCGCGGTCACGATGTCGTGCGAGTCAGCCACAGCGGACGGTCCCCGTCAGGTGTCCTGGATACGCAGGCGGCGCCGGCGCACCAGCCACCACACGGCCAGCGCCGTGGGCACCACCAGGAGCGCCGTGACCGACTCCACCGGCAGCGGCAGGCCGCTCTTGGCCAGGCCCTTGAGGGCGTAGTTGATCAGGCCCACGAGGTAATAGCTGATTGCCGCCACGGACAGCCCTTCCACGGTCTGCTGCAGGCGCAGCTGCTGCCAGGCGCGCCGGTTGAGCGAGTTGAGCATGTCCCGGTTCTGCTCCTCGATGGTGGTCTCGATGCGCGCACGCAGCGCCTCCGTGGCACGCGCCACGCGCAGCGACAAATCCTGCAGGTGCGCGTCCACCGAAACGCAGGTGTCCAGCGCCGGGCGCATGCGCCGCTCGAGGAACTTGGTGAGTGATGAGCGGCCGGAGTACTTGCGCTCGCGCAGGTCGTCGAGGTGCCGCTGCACCAGCGCCATGTAGGCTCGCGTCGCCGAGAAGCGATAGTTCGTGTCCGAGCGCATGTGCTCGATGGCCTGCGAGATGACGGACAGCTCCTTGAGCAGCTGCTGCTCGGCGGCGGCCCCGTCGGCCCGCGCCAGCCGGTCGATGAGCTCCGCCAGCTCCATGTCGAGCAGCCTGGCGCGCGGCCAGATGCGCTTGGCTTCCGGGTAGCCGAGCAGCGCGAACACGCGGTAGGTCTCGATCTCCAGCAGCCGCTGCAGGGTGCGCCCGGCCTGGAAGTCGTTCAACCCGGCGTTGAATATGAGGTAGCGGCTGAAGCCGTCGGCGTGCAGCTTGAGAGTGGTCCAGACGGCGGCACGGTCGTCGACGATCAGGCTGCCGATGAGCAGCTCGTTGTCGAACAGCGCCGCGAGCTGCGGAGAGAATGGATCGGGCGGCTCCGCGGCGACGACACCCACATGGGTGGCGACCAGCAGCTCGCCCGGCAGGGTCTCGAGCCAGCCCGGCGGCAGCACCTCGAGGGCGGTGGGCGCAAAGGGCGAGTCCTCGCCGCCGGGGCGCAGGAAAGTGTAGGTGCAGAACTCGGTGTGGCGCTCCCAGCGCACGGTGAAGCCCGGAAAGTCGGCGTACCACGCCATGGTGTCGGGGCCCGGCGGCGTGACACCATGCACGGCGGCCAGCGCCTCCAGGCAGGCGCGGTGCGCCACTGCGGCGCCGGGATCCGCAGGCATCACCAGGTGACTGACGCGGACGGGAGGCTGCACGGTGGGGAACGGGCGCGCGTGCGGCTCCGCGTACAGCTCGCCACGCAACGGATGGAGGCGAGGCAGCCCGCGTGCCGGCGCAGGCTCGGGACCCTGGTTACTGTGCATGAAGGGCCTCCCTCTCCTAGGGTCGTTGCAGCGCTTCCGCCAACAGGCGCCCGTTCAGCGCTTCCACCTCCGCGAGCACCGTCTCGGCGGAAGCGAATCGCGCCGCCGGAGATTTCGCCATCATGCCCTCGAGCAGCGGCTGGCAGTCGGCCAGGGCCTCGGGCAGCACCGGCAGCGGTGCATGCGCATGCTTGCGAATCACCGCCAGCGGCGAGCCCGCCAGGTAGGGCTTGCGCCCGGTGAGCATCTCGTGGAACACCACGCCCAGGCTGTAGATGTCCGAGCGCTCGTCGACCTCGGCGCCCTCGCCCTGCTCCGGGCTCATGTAATACGGCGTGCCGCAGATCTCGCCGAGGCCGCTCAGCTCGATCGTCGCGTCGCGCAGCTTGGCCACGCCGAAATCGATCAGCGCCAGGCTGCCGTCGTCGCGGAACATGATGTTGGCGGGCTTGAGGTCGCGATGCAGCACGCCGACCTTGTGGATCGCCGCCAGCGCGTGCGTGATCTGCATCATGATCTCCAGCGCCTGGCCCAGCGGCAAGCCGTTGCCGATGCGCTCGCCGAGCTGTCCGCCGGCGAAATACTCCATGGCGATATAGGCCAACTCGTCGGCGATGCCGAGCTCGTGGATGTTCACCACGTTGGGATGGCGGATGCCCGACACCAGCTCGTACTCCTGCAGGAAGCGTTGCAGCGGCCCGAAGCGCTCGACCTCGTCCGGCACCTGGCGAAACACCTTTACCACCACCAGCCGCTCGGTGCTGAGCTTCTCCATCAGGTACACCGCGGCCGTGGAGCCCGTGCCCAGCGACCTGAGGAAGCGATGGCCCTTGAGATTGAACTGGCTGTCGCTGCCGGGTCGCAGCGCCTGGGCCCGTGGCTTCGGCGCGCGTCCCGGCCGATCCAGCGCCTGGGTCGTGACGCGGCGAATATGCGCGTGGTCCGTGGGCCCCTTGGGCAGGTAGTCGTCAGCGCCGGAGCGCAGGGCCTGCTCGATGGCCGTCTTGTCGCCCTGGGGCGTGAGAAAGATCACCGGCGGACAGCCGGGGCGACGCTTGAGTTCCTCGAGGATGTCGATGCCGTCCTGCTCGCCGAGCTGGTGGTCGAGGAACAACAGGTCCCACTGGGCAGGCTCGAAGCCCGCCGGCAGCAGGTTGTCCTCCAGGGGGTTGTGGCCCACGATCTCGGCGTCGGGGAACGCCGCCGCGAGATGATGCCCGAGCCAGGCCCGGTAGTCGCGGTGGTCGTCGATGATCAGGACGCGCAGCGCCACGACACCTCAGAGCACTTCCACGGCCACGGGGGCGCCGGCATGGCGGCCGTCGCGCTTCACCTTGACCTCGTCGGCGCGCGCCGCCTCGATGCGGCGCAGGTACTCGGCCGTGATGTCGCCGGTGACGTAATCCCCGGAGAAGCAGGACGTATCGAACTCGCGGATGTTGGCATTGTCGTGCTGCACGGCGCGCACCAGGTCGTCCAGCGTCTGGTAGATGAGCCAGTCGGCGCCGATCAGCTTCTCGACCTCTTTTTCGCTGCGGCCGTGCGCGATCAGCTCCGAGGCCGCAGGCATGTCGATGCCGTAGACATTCGGGTAACGCACCGGCGGTGACGCGGAAGCGAAATACACCTTGCGTGCACCGGCCTCCCGCGCCATCTCGATGATCTGGCGCGACGTCGTGCCGCGCACGATGGAGTCATCGACGATGAGCACGTTTTTCTTGCGGAACTCCAGGTCGATAGCGTTGAGCTTGCGGCGCACCGACTTCTCGCGCAGCGTCTGCCCCGGCATGATGAAGGTGCGACCGATGTAACGGTTCTTGATGAAGCCCTCGCGATACTTCACGCCGAGGCGGTGCGCCAGCGGCAGGGCGCAGGTGCGGCTGGTGTCGGGCACCGGGATGACCACGTCGATGTCATGCTCCGGGCGCAGCTTGAGGATGCGGTCCGCCAGCGCCTCGCCCATGCGCAGCCGCGACTTGTACACGGAGATGTTGTCGATGATCGAGTCGGGCCGGGCAAAGTAGACGTATTCGAAGATACAGGGGCTGTGCCGCTCGGCCGGCACGCACTGGCGCGTGTGCAGCGCGCCGCTGACGTCGATGAACACCGCCTCTCCCGGTTGCACGTCGCGCAGGAGATCAAAGCCGGCGATGTCCAGCGCCACGCTTTCCGACGCCAGCATGTGCTCGCGCTTGCCGTCGATGTCCCGGTAACCGATCACCAGCGGCCGGATACCGCAGGGATCACGCAGCCCGACGATGCCGGTGTTCATGATCAGGGCCACGATCGCGTAACCACCGCGGCAACGCCGGTAGATCCCCTCGGCCGCACGGAACACCTGGTCGGGCTGCGGAACCTCGCCATCCAGCTGCTCGAGCTCGTGGGCGAAGACGTTCAGCAGCACCTCGGAATCGGAAGTGGTGTTGAGGTAGCGGTGGTCTTCGCGGATGACCAGCTCGGCGAGTTCGTCGGCGTTGGTCAGATTGCCGTTGTGCGCCAGGCAGATGCCGTAGGGCGAGTTGGTGTAGAACGGCTGGGCCTCGTCGCGGCTCGAGGTGCCCGCGGTCGGGTAACGGCAGTGGCCGATGCCCAGCGGGCCGCTCAGCTTGATCATGTGGCGGCGCTGGAACACGTCGCGCACCAGGCCGTTGTTCTTGCGGATATGGATGCGCTCGTCCGCGGTGACGATGCCCGCTGCGTCCTGGCCGCGATGTTGCAACACCGTAAGCGCGTCGTAGAGCAACTGGTTGACCGCGCCGGCGCCCACGATTCCAACGATTCCGCACATCAGTCCGTCACTCCGCCAGTATTTCGCCGAGCTCGTCCAGCCCGGCATCCAGGTACTCCCGCAACCAGTCCGTCAACTCGGTCGTGCGCGGCACGATGAGCGACTCCTGCCACCAGGCCTCGCGATCCATCTCCAGCAACTGCAACACGATCACCAGCAGGCCGACCACCAGCACGCCGCGCCCGGCGCCGAAGACCATGCCCAGCACCCGGTCCGTGCTGGTGAGGCCGCTGCTCTGGATCAGCATCCCGACGAGCTTGGAAAACAGGGCGCCCGCCAGCATCACGCCGACGAACAGGATGACGCGCGCGGCCCAGAGCTTCAGCGCCGGCGAGCTCACGCTGGCGAGCAGCGGGTCCAGGATGCCGGAGAAGCGCCAGGCCACCCACAGCGCGAGCACCCAGGTGATCAGCGACAGGGCCTCCTTGAAGAAGCCGCGGAAAAAGCCGATGCCCATGGAAACCAAGAAAGCACCGAGCAGGATGTAGTCGACGATGACCATGCGCGACCCGCCCCTCTTAATCTTGCGCGCGGACGACGCGCGCTCCGGTGTGGCCCGCGGCGCGCAGCCGCGTCATCAGTTGCTCAGCTGCCGCCCGCTCGGGCACCGGGCCGACTCTCACCCGGTGCATGGTACCGGCGTCGGTTGCCACGCGCGACACAAAAGCGTCGAAGCCCTGCCCGGCGAGGCGCTCGCGCAGGTTCTCGGCGTTGGCGGCCTGGGAGAAACTTCCGACCTGCACGGTCCAGCTGTCCTCCGCCGGCGCCTGCGGCGTCGGCTGGGATCGTGGCTCGGATTGCGGTGCGGGTTGCGGAGAGGGACGCGGCGGCGGCTGGCTCGGCTGCGCATCGGACCGGTCCGGGCGGGTGGCCGGCTGTTGCGGCTCTGACAGTGCCGGCCGTTGGATTACGCCCGCCGGGGCAGCCGGCTCCGGGCCCTCTGCCCCTGGCGCCTCGGCCTCGCTGCCGCCGATCTGCACCGGCCGGCCCGCAGCCGGGTCCAGCGGAATGCTGTAGCTGCGCGTGGCCCCGTCGCTGCGCGGCAGCTCGAGCTTCTGCTCGACCGCGCGCGGCGATTGCGCCGGGCCATCGAGCAACCAGGGAATGACGATGATGCCGAGCGCCACGATGACCGTGGCGCCGACGATGCGCTCCTTCAACTGCCGTTTCATATAGCCAGGTTCGTGACGCGGCCGGCGCTATCGTGTATGGGGTGCGCAGTATAACCCAAGCCACTCCATGGCCGGGCCCACGGTGTGGAAAGACCCGCATACCACCACGCGGTCGCCCGGGCGGGCCGCCGCCGCCGCCGCCGCGCAGGCCTCCGCAACCGATGCCGCGCGGGTCGCGGGGCTGCGCAAGGCGCCGGCGATGCGCGTCTCCAGCGCCTCCGCCGCAAGCCCGCGCGGGGGTTCGAGGGCGGCGATGAACCAGCCGTCCACCGCGTTGCTGAGCGCGTCCGCCACGGCATGCGCATCCTTGTCCTCCAGCATGCCGAGCACGCACCAGGTCCGGCCGCGCGCCGGCGCGGCCGCGAGCGCCTGCGCCAGCACCCGCGCGGCATCCGGGTTGTGTGCCACGTCGAGCCACCACTCGACCTCGCCGGGGATGCGCTGCATGCGGCCCGCCAGGCGGATGCGCCGCAGCGCCCGCGCCGCGGCAGCGGGGGACAGCGCCGCCGTCTCCAGCGCCAGGAAGGCGGCGATGGCGCAGGCAGCGTTGTCTTTCAATGCGGACGCCGGCAGCGTCGCGCCCGGCAACCCGGGCAACATGCGCGCGCCATCCTGCCAGCACCAGCCCGCCGGACTCTCGACCCAGTCGAAATCCACGCCGAGCCGCAGCGCGCCTGGGCCGGCGGCCGCCAGCAGCGATGCCGGCGGCGCGCGGTCGCCGATGACGGCCGGCTTGCCGGGCCGGAAAATCCCGCCCTTCTCGCGGCCGATGCTCTCGCGATCCGGGCCGAGCCATTCCGTGTGATCGAGCCCGACCGAGGTGACGATGGCGGCGTCCGGCTCAACCGCGTTCACGGCATCGAGGCGTCCGCCCAGGCCCACCTCGAGCACGGCCGTGTGCACGCCACGCCGGCGGAATATCTCCAGCGCAGCCGCGGTGCCGAATTCGAAGTAAGTCAGCGAGATTGCGCCGCGGGCAGCATCGACGGCCTCGAAGGCGCTCACCAGCGCCTCGTCATCCACCTCCACGCCGTCGATGCGCACGCGTTCGTTGTAGCGCAACAGGTGCGGCGAGGTGTACGCGCCGGTGCATCGGCCCGCCTCCAGGCTGAGCGCTTCCAGTGTCGCCACGCAGCTGCCCTTGCCGTTGGTGCCGCCGACGGTGAACACGCGCTCGCACGGGCGCAGCAGGCCCATGCGCTCGAGGACGGCGTGGATACGCTCCAGCCCCAGCTCGATTTCCGCGGGATGCAGGCGCTCCTGCCAGGCCAGCCATGCGGCGAGCGTGCGGCGGGACAAGCGCAGCCTATTCCGTCGCTTCCAGCGCGCGCCCCGTGAGCATGGACAGCAGCCGCGCGATGGTGGGGCGCAGCTCGCGCCGGTCCACGATCATGTCAAGGGCGCCGTGCTCGAGCAGGAACTCGCTGCGCTGGAAGCCTTCCGGCAGCGTCTCGCCGACGGTCTGCTGGATCACGCGCGGGCCGGCAAAGCCGATCAGCGCCCGCGGCTCGGCGATATTGACGTCGCCCAGCATCGCGAGGCTGGCGGACACGCCGCCCGTGGTCGGGTCGGTCATGACCGAGACATAGGGCTGGCCCGCGTTCGACAGCCGGCGCAGCGCCGCCGCGGTCTTGCTCATCTGCAACAGGGAGTACAGACCTTCCTGCATGCGCGCGCCGCCGCTGGCTGAGAAGCACACCAGCGGCATGCGCTCATCCACCGCGGCATCCGCGGCACGCCGGAAGCGCTCGCCGACCACCGACCCCATGGAGCCGCCCATGAAGCGGAACTCGAAGGCGCAGGCCGCCAGCCTGAGCCCCATCAGCGTCCCGGTCATGGCCACCAGCGCGTCCTGCTCCTCGGTCGCCTTCTGCGCCTGCGTGAGGCGATCACGGTAGCGCTTGCTGTCGCGGAACTTCAGCGGATCTTCCGGCTGCAGCGACTGGCCGAGTTCGCGCCCCGAGCCGGGGTCGAGGAAAAACTTGAGGCGGGTGCGCCCGCCGATGCGCATGTGGTGGTCGCATTTCGGGCAGACGTGCAGGCTGCGCTCGACCTCGGGCCGGTAGAGCACCGCGTCGCAGGCCGGGCACTTGGTCCACAAGCCCTCCGGCACGGAACGGCTGCGGCCCTGGGTCCCGCCCTGGGTCTTGATCCGCGACGGCATCAGCTTGTCGAACCAGTTCATGCCTTCCCCCGGGGACGAGCCCCCTTTCGCGCAGCATACGCGATGCTGCACCCTTTCCTGCCTGGCTCCCGATGATAAACGAATCCGCTCATGCCAGCGGTCCGGGGCGTTCCGCCGCCGGCTGCGGCAGCAGCGCGCCGTAGTCCACCGCCACCATGTAGAGCCCTGCAGCGGGCGCCGTGGCGCCGCCCTGGCAGCGGTCGCGTCCCGCCAGCACCTCGGCCACCCATGCTTCCGGGGCATCGCCCCGGCCCACCGCCGCCAAGGTGCCGACGATGTTGCGCACCATGTGGTGCAGGAAGGCGTTCGCCGTGACGTCCACGCGAATGAAGTCGCCCATGCGTTGCACGGCCAGCGCCGTGAGGCGGCGCATCGGCGTGCGCGACTGGCACTCCGCGGCGCGGAACGCGGAGAAGTCGTGTTCGCCGAGCAGCGCCTGGCCGGCGCGATGCATCCGTGCGGCATCCAGCGGCCGATGCACCCACCAGGCACGGTCGCGCCACAGGGCAGGGCGCGTCTCGCGGTTCAGCACCAGGTAGCTGTAGCTGCGCGCCACGGCTGAGAAGCGCGCATGAAAGCCCTCCGGCGCCGGCTGCGCCCAGCGCAGTGCAATGCCAGGCGGCAGCGCGGTGTTCGCCCCCAGCACCCAGGCACGCATCGGGCGTTCCGCTCGCGTGTCGAAATGCGCTACCTGGCCGGTGGCGTGCACCCCCGCATCGGTGCGCCCGGCGCCCGTCACGGCCACCGCCTCGTCCGCCACGCGCGACAAGGCGACCTGCAGCGCATCCTGCACGCTGGGACCGTCCTTCTGCGACTGCCAGCCCAGCAGCCCGCAACCGTCGTACTCCACCCCCACGACGACCCGCCGGCAACCCGCGGCCGGATCGTTCACAGCTGTCCTCCCGCCAGGCACGCCGTCACCCCGGCCGCCAGCAGCAACCAGTCGCGCGCACCGGGGCCGGCCAGCGCCGGCAGTCGCGCCGTGTCCGGCGGCATCATGGCCGCCGCCTCGACGTCCCGTACCAGGGCCGCGGCGGCATCGCCCCATCCGGCCAGGCCGGGGCGCCGGCCCGTCGCCGCACCCGCCACCCGCTCGGCCGTGAGAGGGACGGCCTCGAGGGTCAGCGCGAGCCGTCGCGCAAACACCTCGACGTCGAGGCCCAGCCATCCGAGCGGACGCAGCAGCATGACCAGCCCGGCGGCCATGCAGGCGGTGCCGGTACGACGGCGCAGCAGTTCCACAGCGGCCACCAGCACGACCAGCACGCCGCTGCGGCGCAGCGCGATGTCCAGTTCACTCCATGTCGGCCACCAGGCGCTGCGGGCGGCAGGACCCGGCTCGGGCGCCACCCACAGGTAGATCACCACGATGGAGAGCAGCAACCAGCGAATGCGGCGCAGGGCCCTGAAGATGCCGACGAGGGTGTCACGCCCATGGGCTGCGGCCGCCAACAGCACCACCCCGAGAGCGAGCCCCAGCGCGGCAAGCGAATAACGAAACAGCATGGCGGCAAGCACCAGCAGCAGCAGGATGCGAAACGCCGGATGAAGCCCGGTCGGGGCCTCATCCGGCGCTGCCACGCCGGGCGCGGGACGCATGGCTCAGCCGAGGCTGTCGAGAAGCTCGCGAGCTTCCTGCTGCTGCGTCTCGTCACCCTCGGCGGCGACTTCCTCGAGGATGCTGCGCGCCCCGTCGGGATCGCCCATGTCGATGTAGGCGCGGGCGAGGTCCAGCTTCGTGCCGACCTCGTCCATCTCCTCCAACACGCCGGCGTCACCGGCAGGCGCGGACGTTTCGTCTTCGTCTTCGCTCGCACCGGAGAACCCGACAGCCACCTTGGTGGCATCGCCCTCGTCCGGCACCTCCCGCTCCGCGCCGACTTCGGCCTCGAGCACCTGGGTCAGGTCGTCGAGATCGAGATCCTCGTCCTCCATCGCTTGCTCTATGGTCTCGTCGTCGCGGCTGTCCACCTTGCGCACCAGCGTCCGATCCGACTCCTCTTCCTCCAGCTCGGACTCGAGGCCCAGGACCGTGGGCTCGTCTTCCTCGGGCAACCGCGGGCCAGGCTCGACCACTGTGCCCTCGCCCTCCTCGACCTCGAAGCCGGCCTCACCGGACAACGTCGGCTCGTCGGAGTCCAGCTCGAAGCCCTCGCCGCGCTGGGTCGGGTCTTCGCTGCCGCGCGGCAGCAGGGAAGCATCCATCATCATGGTGCCGCCGTCGTCTTCCTCGGCCTCGGGCGGCTCCAGGAAGGGTTCTTCTTCGCCTGCCTCCTCCGGAAACTCGGGGGCGCGCTCGGCGAGGTCCTTCAGGGCGTATTCGCCCGACTCGCCGATGTCGAGGTCGATGCCGAGTTCGTCCAGGTCCAGCTCAGCCGTCTGCTCGACCTTGGCCGGGGAGAGCGCGCGCTGTTCCTGCGTGTCCTCCGGCGCGGGCACGACCGGCTCATACGCGCCGCTCTGATCGGCCTCGGGCGTGCCGACGTCGAAGTCCAGCCAGCTGCCCGAGGCCGCGGTATCGACTTCCTCGGCCCCCTCGGCGCCGAGATCGATGTCGACCGCGACGTCCGCGCCGCCCTCGAAGAGCGCCTCCCCGGGGCAGATCTGCCTGCCCATGATGGCGATCTTCGACCAGTCCGCCTCGGCCTCAGCACCGCCCGTCTCGCGGATGGATTTCGCCTGGGAGAGGAACTCCTTCGCGTTGCCCCAGACGAAGCAGATGTCCACCAGCTTGCGCCTGAGGTCATAGCGATCGGGCTCGTGCGCGATGGCCTTCTTCATGATCTCGGCGGCCTGGTCGTAGAGACCGTAAGCCATGTGGAAGTCCGCCTCGGCCAGCGGGTCGGACTGGTCGAGGTTGATGCCCGTCTCGCTGGCGATCGTGTCCTCGAAGGGATACTGGTAGTCCTCGCCGGTCTCGGGCGTGGCCGCCGCCTTGCGTTGCGGCTGTTCGGTCTCAGCGCGGCGCGGCTCGGGCCGCGACTCGCGGGCAGATTCCTCCACCTCGATCTCGGCTTCCTTCACCGGCTTGCGCGGCGTGACCTTCGGCGCCGCGACGGCTGCTGCGGCGCCACCCGCTGCGAGCTGGCTGCCGGTCGGCTCGAGCGCACCCCAGGTGCCGGTCTCGGCCAGCTCCTCCTCGATGCTGCGCTCTTCCTCCTGGCGCTTGCGCAGGAAAATGGCGATGGCGCCGACGACCAGCACGACGGCAAGAACCAGCCACAGCCAGAGGCTCCCCAGCCAGCCGAGGATGCGCTCGCCAAACGAAGGGGGCTGCTGTACCGGGGCTGGCGGCGTCACCGCAGGTGCGGCGGGCTCCGCTGCAGGGGTCTCAGCGGGGGTGGCGCCCGGCGCCTCGGGCTCGGTCGTGGCCTCACCGGCCTCACCTGCCGCGGCGGGCGCGGCCGCCCCGTCCACGGCGGCACCTGATTCGAGTTCGGCCAGGCGCGCCTGCAACGCCGCAATCTCGGCGTCCTTCAGTTCCATCAGGCGGCGGGTTTCCGCCAGCTCGCCACGCAAGGCATCCACTGCTTCCAGCACCGGGTCCGTGGTCGAGCCCGGGGCCGCGGCAGGCAGGCCGGTCGGGGCTGTCGCCGCCGGCGTCTCGGCCGGACCCGGCGCCGGTTCCGGCGCGGTCTCAGTGGGGGGCGCCAGCTCGAGACGGCGCTCCGGCGCCGGCGCGGCGGCCGCCGTGCTCCAGGCCTGGTTCTGGCGCCGCACCTCGGCATTCGCCTGGGTGGTCGTGGTCGCTGCCATGCGATCGCGGCTCGGCACGCGCAGGATGGCGCCGGCGCGCAGTCGATTGATGTTGCCGTCGAAGGCTTCGGGGTTGGCCTCGAACAACGCCACCATCACCTGGTTGGTGGTGAACGAGGCGTCAGGCCGCACGCGCTGCGCGATGCCCCACAGCGTCTCGTTGCGCTGCACCGGGCCGTACTGCGTGTCGTAATCGTAGTCGCGGGCGACCGGGGCGGGCGCGGCCACGGGCGGCGGCTCCGGCGCAGGCCGGGACACGGCTTCCGGGGCCGGGCGCGGCGCCTCGACTGCCGGGGCCGGCGCAGCCTGCGGCTCCGGGGCCGGCAGGAACACCGGCGGGTCGAGCAGCACGGTGTACTCGCGCAGGATCTGGCCGCCGTTCCAGCTGGCCTCCACGAGGAAGGTCAGGAAGGGCTCCACCACGGGCCGCGAGGTACTGACGACGATGGTCGCGGCGCTCGGACCGCTGGCGCGCACGTCGAACTGGATGTCGTCGAAATACGCAGGTCGCGCCAGGCCGTAGCGCGCGAAAGCCTCGGGCGACGCCATGGCGACGCGCAGCGACTCACGCTCCTCCGGGGACGAGATACTGAGGCTGATCTCGGCATCCAGCGGCTGGTTGAGATAAGAGTTGAGACGGATCTCGCCGAGGCCGAGCGAGAGGGCCGCACCTGGTGCGAGTACGAGGGAAAGCACCCCAAGAAAGATCAGCTTGCGCGACATTATCACTCCCTGGCTGCGACCTTGCGCAGGCACGCACCGACCCTAGCCCGGCCGGTACGCGCTGTCGACGGATGGCATTTCACATAATGAGCCGAATATAGACTCACAAGTATTTTTTTACAAAAGTTTCAGCGATCTGGACGCTGTTCAGGGCCGCGCCCTTGCGAATGTTGTCGGCTACGATCCACAGGCTCAATCCCCTCGGGTGCGATATGTCTTCCCGGATCCGCCCCACGAACACCGGGTCGGCACCGCTCGCGTCCGTGGCCGCCGTCGGGTAGCCGCCCGGCTGGCGCCGGTCCACCACCGTGACGCCTGGAGCCTTTCGTAACAGGCTTCGCGCCTGCGTCGCCGTGATCTTGTCCACGGTTTCCAAGTGTACCGCCTCGGAGTGACCGAAGAACACCGGGATGCGGACCGCGGTCGCGTTCACGCCGATGCCCGGGTCGGCGAAGATCTTGCGGGTCTCCCAGCACATCTTCATTTCTTCGCGCGTGTAGCCGTTGTCCTCGAACACGTCGATCTGCGGCAGGGCGTTGAAGGCCAGCTGGCGCGGCGTCAGCATCTTGCCGAGCGGCCGGCCGTTCATGAGTTCCGCCGTCTGGCGCGCCAGTTCCTCGACCATGCTGCGGCCGGCGCCCGAAACCGACTGGTAGGTGGCGACGTTGATCCGCGTGATACCGACCGCGTCGTAGATGGGCTTGAGCGCCACCACCATCTGGATGGTGGAACAGTTGGGGTTGGCGATGATGTTGCGCGCCCGGGCGCCGTCGAGCGCGCCGGGGTTCACCTCGGGCACCACCAGCGGCACGTCGTCGTCGTAGCGGAAGCACGAGGTGTTGTCGATCACCATGGCGCCGGCCGCGGCCGCGCGCGGCGCATGCTCACGCGACACCGAGCCGCCGGCCGAGAACAACGCCACGTCCACGCCCTTGAAGTCGAAGGCCGCGAGTTCCTTGACCAGGTGCGACTTGCCGCCGAAAGCGACGCGCGTGCCGGCCGAGCGCTCGCTGGCCAGCAGGTGCAGCTCACGCACCGGGAACTTGCGCTCCGCCAGGCAAGCCAGCATCGCCTCGCCCACCAGGCCGGTGGCGCCGACCACCGCCACGGAAAATCCCTGCTTGCCACTCATGTATGTTGCCGTCCTGCCTGTCGTCACTTGCCCGTTGCGCCACCGGCCTCGATGGGTCCCGCGGCCTCCTCGTTGCGCGCCAGCCCGCGCCACGCCACCGCCGCGGCAATGCCGGCAAGCACGGCGGCGCCCGTCCACGTCAGCGCCGGGCCGCCGGCCGCCCAGGCGTAACCGCTCGCCAGGCTGCCCAGCGCGCCACCGACCCCGAAACCAAGCGCACTGTACAACGCCTGCCCCCTGCCTTGCAGCCTGCCGGGGAAAGCCCGGTGCACCAGCAGCACGGCGACGGCATGAAACAGACCGAAGGCCGCCATGTGCAGCGTCTGCGCCAGCACCAGCACGGGCAGCCAGGCCGCACCCCAGGCTGTCAGCAGCCAGCGCAACGCGCTCACCGCAAGCGCCCCCACCAGCAGCAGCCGCGAGCCGTAACGCTCGATGAGGCGCGGCGCGAAGATGAACATCAGCACCTCGGCGGCCACGCCCCAGGCCCACAACAGGCCGGCGGCGCCGGTGCTGTAGCCGAGGCGATCCAGGTAGATGGTGAAGAAGACGTAGTAGGGCCCGAAAGCGGCCTGCTGCAGGATGCACACCAGCAACAGCGCGAGCACCCACGGGCGGCGCAACGCCGCGCCGAGCCGCTGCGGCGCATGCTCCGCCGGCGCGGCCGGCGCCGGCGGCACCACCCAGACGGCGAGCGCCGTGACGGCGACCACCGCCACCAGGACCAGCGGCACCCGCGCCACGCCTGCCCCGGAAAACGCCAGCCCGCCGAGCACCACGGCGACGATGAAACCGACCGAGCCCCAAAGCCGGACCAGCCCGTAGCGCTGCGGTCGCGTGCCGAGATGGCTGAGCGTGGTGGCCTCGAACTGCGGCAACAGGCCGCTCCACGGCAGGGCAAAAGCCGCCAGTCCCAGCGCCACTGCGGCGTAACCCGAGGCGCCCCAGAGGAGCGCGGCGCCGCCGGTCGCCAGCAGCGCGCCCGCACGCAGCGTCAGGTCGCGCCGCCCGGTATGGTCCGCCGCCCAGCCCCAGAAGCCGGGCGCCAGGATGCGCATCGCCATGGGAATGGCCATCAGCTGGCCGATGGCGATGGCGCCGAAGCCCTCGTGCTGCAGGTAGAAGGAAAAGAACGGCACCAGCACGCCGATGGCGCCGAAATAGCACAGGTAAAACGCCGACAGCCGCGGGTACAGTCCGACGGGCGACCCTGCCGCGCGGGGACCGCCGGGCTCAGCCCGGGGCATCCGGGATCAGCGGCGCACCTGGAACCACGCCCGCGTTCTGGCCGCGGTCCCTGAGCAGGTGATCGATGAGGACCAGGGCGAGCATGGCCTCTGCAATCGGCGTGGCGCGCACGCCCACGCAGGGGTCGTGGCGGCCGGTGGTGATGACCTCCGCCGGTTCGCCGCGCACGTTCACGGTGCGCCCGGGCAGGCGCAGGCTGGAGGTCGGCTTCAGTGCGATGCTGACGCGGATGGCCTGGCCCGACGAGATGCCGCCCAGGGTGCCGCCGGCGTGGTTGGAGAGGAACCCTTCCGGCGTCATCTCGTCACGGTGCTCGGTGCCCTTCTGCTCCACCACTGCGAAACCGTCGCCGATCTCCACCGCCTTCACGGCATTGATGCCCATCATGGCGTGGGCGATGTCGGCGTCGAGCTTGTCGAACACCGGCTCGCCGAGGCCGGGCGGCACGCCGGTGGCGACGACGTTGACGCGGGCGCCGATGGAGTCGCCCGACTTGCGTAGCCGGTCCATGTAGGCCTCGAGCTCGGGCACGCGCGCCGGGTCCGGGCAGAAGAAAGGGTTGTCGTCCACGGTGTCGAGATCGATCGGCTCCATGCGGATGGGGCCGAGCTGCGCCAGCCAGCCGCGGATGTCGATGCCGAGCCGCGTGGCGAGATACTTGCGCGCCACCGCGCCCGCCGCCACGCGCATCACGGTCTCGCGCGCGCTGGAACGGCCGCCGCCGCGATGGTCGCGGAAGCCGTACTTGCGGGCCCAGGTGTAATCGGCGTGGCCGGGCCGGAACAATTCAGCGATCTTGGTGTAATCCTTCGACTTCGCGTCCTGGTTCTCCACGATCAGCCCGATGGGGGCGCCGGTGGTGCGGCCCTCGAAGATGCCGGACATGATGCGCACCCGGTCGGGCTCGCGCCGCTGGCTGACGTGGCGCGACTTGCCGCTGCGACGGCGCTCCACGTCGCGCTGGATGTCCTCCTCGTCCAGCTCCAGCCCCGGCGGGCAGCCGTCGATGATGCAGCCCAGCCCGGGGCCGTGGCTCTCGCCGAAGGTCGTGACCGTAAAGCTGCGTCCGAACGTATTACCCGACATCAGCCCAACTCCTCCGCGGTGAGCAGGAACACGCCGCTGCCGCCGCGCTCGAATTCCAGCCAGGTGAACGGCAGGTCCGGCCAGGCCTCCATCACCGCGGCCGCGGAATTGCCGACCTCGACCACCAGCACGCCCTCCTCGGTGAGGTGCTCGCTCGCGCCCGCGAGGATGCGGCGCACGATCGCCAGGCCGTCTTCCGCGGCGCGCAGGGCCATGTCCGGCTCGTGGCGGTATTCCGGCGGCAAGGCAGCCATCTCGGCGTCGCCCACGTAGGGCGGATTGCTGACGATCAGCTCGTAGCGCCGCCCCGCGACCGGCGCCCACAAGTCGCCCTCGAGCACCCGGACGCGCTCCTCCAGGCCGTGGCGCGCCACGTTGCGCCGCGCCAGCACGGCAGCCGCGGGGGACAGCTCGACGGCGTCCACCTCGGCCTCCGGGAAAGCCAGCGCGCAGGCCGCGGCGATGCAGCCGCTGCCGGTGCAGAGATCCAGCACGCGGCTCACGCCGTCTTCGCGCACCCAGGGCTGGAACGCCTGCTGCGCCAGCTCGGCGAAAGGCGAGCGCGGGATCAGCACCGAGGCGTCGACATGAAACGGCAGGCCGGCGAACCAGGCCTCGCCGGTCAGGTACGGCGCGGGCAGGCGCTCGTCGATGCGTCGCTGCAGCAGGGCCGCGACTGCGGCCCGCTCGGCCTTGGCCAGGCGCGCACCGTAGAGCTCGCGCGGCAGGTCGTGACCGAGGTGGAGCACGTGACGCACCAGCACCAGCGCCTCGTCCACCGGGTTGTCGGTGCCGTGGCCGTAGTGCAGTCCCGCCGCGGCGAAGCGGCTGGCGCCCCAGCGGACGAAATCCACGATGGTCTTCAGGCCCTGGTACGGCTTGTTGCTGGAACTCACGGGCGCTCCCTGTGTCAGACCGGCGACGGCGGCGCTCGCCATCATAACCGAGCGTCGCCGCGACGCGGTCTCCGGACCGGGCTGCGAGATCGGGCTGTGAGATAATGCCGCGCATGTCCAGGAACACTTTTATCGCCGCCGCCATCGTGCTGGCCGTCGCGGCCGGCGTCGCCGGCGCCTGGTTCGCCGCGCGCCTGGGCGCGCCCGAACTGCCCGAGCAGGCGCGCGTGCTGACCACCCCGCGCCCGGTGCCCGCGGTGCCCGCCACCGACCAGGCCGGGCGCCCCTTCGGCCCGGAACAATGGCGTGACCGCTGGACCATCGTGTTCTTCGGCTTTACGCATTGCCCCGACATCTGCCCGGCCACGCTGCAGGTCCTCGCCGGGACGCGCGGATTGCTCGAGGACCTCCCGCCGGAACAGCGCCCCGCAGTGGTGATGATCTCGGTCGACCCGGGCCGCGACACCCCCGAACGGCTGGGCGAGTACGTGCCCTTCTTCCACCCGGAATTCCAGGGGATTCAAGTCGAGGCGCAGTACCTGCCCGAGATCACGCGCGTGTTCGGCGCCGCCTACGCCTACTCGCCGGCCGGCGAGGACAGTTACACCGTCGACCACACCGCTTCGCTGTTCCTGGTCGATCCGCAGGCGCGGGTTGCCGCGGTATTCCCGACCCCGCACACGGCCGCGGGCATCGCTGCCGACCTGCGCCGCATCATCAAGCTGGAGGAATGAACATGAGACTGATGACGCTCGCGCTGGTCGCCCTGCTCGCGGCTTGCGCCCCGGATGACGCGACGCCCCCGGCCAGCCCGGCGCCGGTGGCCGGCGTGCCCGCGGGCACGCTGGAAGTCTCCGCGGCCTGGGTACGCCAGGTGCCTCCCGCGGCGCGCATGACCGCGGGCTACCTCAAGCTGCGCAACACGGGCACGGAGCCGGCGGTCGTCGTCGGCGCCGAGAGTCCCTTGTTCGACGCCGTCGAAATCCACGGCACGGTCACCGTCGACGGCATGGCGCGCATGCGTCACCAGGAGAGCGTGACCATCCCGCCGGGCGAAACCGTGAGCTTCGAGCCGGGCGGACTGCACCTGATGCTCATGCAGGCGGTCGAAGGCATTCCCGCCGAGGGCGAGATCCCGCTGCGCCTGATCCTGGCCGATGGCGACCGCATCGAAGTCACCGCGCCGATCGGCCAGCCGGCCGACTGATGGGCGCGCGGCTCTTCGCGTGGCTGCAGTACCTGCTGCCCCAGCATGCGATCTCGCGCCTGGTGGGATGGCTGGGGCGGCTGGAGGTCCCGTGGGCCCGCACCGCGCTGGTGCGCGGCTTCATGGCGATGTTCCGCATCGACATGAGCGAGGCGGCCGAGCCCGACCCGCTGGCCTATGCCAGCTTCAACGCCTTTTTCACCCGCGCGCTGCAGCCTGAAGCGCGCCCCATGCCGACGGCAGCGGAGGCCCTGGCCTGTCCGGTGGACGGCCGCGTCAGCCAGTGCACGGACGTCGAGGACGGCCAGCTGTTCCAGGCCAAGGGCTTTCGCTACGACCTCGAGCGCCTGCTGGGGGGGCCGGCGCCGGAAGCGCTGTGGGACGGCAGCTTTGCCACCCTTTACCTGGCGCCCTACGACTATCACCGCATCCACGCGCCGGCGGACGGCCGGCTGGTGGAGATGCGCTACCTGCCGGGCGCCCTGTTCAGCGTCAACGGCGCCACGGTGAGCGCCGTGCCGCGCCTGTTCGCGCGCAACGAGCGCGTGGCGTGCCTGTTCGAGACGGATTTCGGCCCCATGGCAGTGGTCCTGGTGGGCGCATTGAACGTGGGCTCGATCGAGACCACCTGGGCCGGCGAGGTCGCGCCCGGCCCCGACCGCCAGGCCGCCTTCTGGCGCTATCCGCAGGAAGGACCGGGCTCGGTGCGGCTGGCGCGCGGCGAGGAACTCGGCCGCTTCAATTTCGGCTCCACGGTCATCGTGATCCTGCCGCAGGGCGGGCCGCGCTTCGCCCCCGCCATCAGCGCGGGGCGCAGGGTCCGGCTCGGCGAGACGCTCGCCTCCTGAGCAGCGCCGCGCCTACCAGCGCACGGCCGCAGCCAGGGCCTCGACGCCGGCGAGATCCGCGGCGTCGAAGCGCGCCGGCTCCGGGCTGTCGATGTCCAGCACCCCGATGATGGCGCCGGACGCGTCGCGCAGCGGCACCACGACCTCCGAGCGCGAGTCCACGTCGCAGGCGATGTGGCCCGGGAATGCATGCACGTCTTCGACGCGCTGGCTGCGCGCCTCGGCCACGGCGGTCCCGCACACGCCCTTGCCGACCGGGATGCGCACGCACGCGGGCTTGCCCTGGAACGGTCCGAGCACCAGCACCTCGCCCTGCAGGAAATAGAACCCGGCCCAGTTGATGCGCGGCAGCGCCTGGAACACCAGCGCGGCCACATTGGCGGCGTTCGCCACGCGGTCGGGCTCGTCCGCGGTCAGGGCGCGGGCCTGGGCGGCCAGCTCACCGTAAAAGGCCGCCTTGTCGGCGTAGTCAGGGGCGCGAGATTCATGCATGGGTCAGTTCCTCGGGATGTCTCCGGCGTGCTGCCGGCTCAGGCCCGCCCCCAGCCGAAGGCAAGCACGTCGCGGATATCTTCGGCGCCGGCCAGCAGCATCACCAGCCGGTCGAACCCCAGCGCGACACCGGAGCATGCGGGCAGGCCGTGCGCCAGCGCCGCGAGCAAGCGCTCGTCCAGCGGCAGGGTCGCCAGGCCACGGCGTCGGCGGGCGTCGAGATCGGCCGCGAAGCGCGCGCGCTGCTCCGTGGCATCGGTGAGTTCGCAAAAGCCGTTGGCCAGCTCCATGCCGCCGAGGAACAGCTCGAAGCGCTCTGCCACCGGCGGGTCACCCGGGCGGATGCGCGCCAGCGCCGCGTGGCTGGCAGGGAAATCGTGGATGAAGGTCGGTTGCGCCGGATCGAGCGCCGGCTCCACCAGCAGGGCGAGCGCCAAGTCCAGCAGGGCGTCCCTGTCCTGCGCTACCCCCTGCGGGATCTGGACGGCACGCGCCTCCAGGGCGGCTGCCAGCTCGCCCGCGGCGGCGCCGAACGGATCGAGACCGGCATGGCGCCGAAACGCCTCGCGGTAACTCAGCCGCAACGCATCCTGCAACGGCAGGCGTCCCGCCGCGAGCGCCCGCACGAATGCTTCCACCTCGTCCATGAGTCGCGTCGCATCCCAGCCCACCCGGTACCATTCCAGCAGGCTGAATTCCGGGTTGTGGCGCCGGCCGTGCTCGCCGCCGCGGAACACGCGCGCCAGCTGCCAGCAGTCGCCGCTGCCGGCCGCCAGCAGGCGCTTCATCGGGAATTCCGGCGAGGTGTGCAGCCAGCCGTCGAGCCCGCCGCCCGGCGCGCGCGCCTGCAGGCTCTCGAGGTGCAGGTCCGTGGCCGCCGCGGTCGACAACTGGGGCGTCTCCACCTCCAGCAGGCCGCGTGCGTCGAAGAAGGCGCGCGTCTCCGCCAGCAGCCGGGCGCGCAGCCGCAGCGCCTCGAGCGACGCCGTCGGCTGCCAGCTCGGGGAATTACTTGACGCGGGAGACGTAGGCACCGGTACGGGTGTCGACGCGAATCACCTCGCCTTCCTCGATGAACAGCGGCACGCGCACCACTGCCCCGGTCTCCAGCTTGGCCGGCTTCTGGCCGCCCGTCGCGGTGTCGCCGCGCACGCCCGGATCGGTCTCGACGATCTTCAGCTCGACGAAGTTCGGCGGCGAGACCAGCAGGGGCTGGCCGTTCCACAGCGTGACCTGGCAGAAGTCCTGCTCCTTGAGCCAGTCCTTCGCCTCGGCCACCACCTTGGCGTCGGCGGCGTGCTGCTCGAAAGTGTCCGGCACCATGAAGTGCCAGAACTCGCCGTCGTAGTAGAGGTACTGCATGTCGGTGTCGACGACGTCGGCGCCCTCGACGCTGTCGCCGGACTTGAAGGTCTTCTCGTTGACCCGGCCGGTCTTGAGGTTGCGGAGCTTCACCCGGTTGAACGCCTGGCCCTTGCCGGGCTTGACGAACTCGTTCTCCAGGATCACACAGGGGTCGCCGTCGAGCAGCAGCTTCAGGCCGGAACGGAACTCGTTGGTACTATAGGTCGCCATGAAATTACCCGCGGCTGGGCCATAAGTGGAAGGTGGGTTGCATAAGCAGGCAATGATAACGCCCGGGACGGCAGCGCGTCACTTGGAACCCTGGCGGCGCGAGCTGGCCGAGGCCGTCACGGATCCCGCCGAGCTGCTCCGGCTGCTCGACCTCGACCCTGCCCTGCTGCCGGCGGCGCGGCAGGCCGCGGCGCTGTTCGGGCTCAAGGTCCCGCGCGGTTTCGTCGCGCGCATGCGCCGCGGCGACCCGCGCGACCCGCTGCTGCTGCAGGTCCTGCCGCTGGGCGCGGAAACCGTGGCCCAACCCGGCTATCGCAGCGACCCGGTGGGCGACCTGGCGGCGCTGCGTGCGCCCGGCGTGCTGGCGAAATACCGCGGCCGCGCGCTGCTGATGACCACCGGCGGCTGCGCCGTCAACTGCCGCTACTGTTTCCGGCGCGAGTTTCCCTATGCAGCGGGCGCCCTGACGCCGGCCCGTCTCGATGCCGCGATGGCGGAACTGGCCGCGATGCCCGGGCTGGAGGAAGTCATTCTGTCCGGTGGCGACCCGCTGGCGCTGCCCACGGCGCGACTCGCGCGCATCACCGCGGCGCTGGCCCGCCTGGAAGAGCTGCGGCGCCTGCGCATCCACACGCGCACGCCCGTGGTGCTGCCGAGCCGCGTGGACGAACTGCTGCTGAAGTGGCTGGAGGGGCTGCGCTGGCCCGTCGTGGTGGTGGTACACGTCAACCACCCACGCGAACTCGACGACGATGTCCGCGCCGCGCTGAGGCGCCTTGCGGACGCGGGCGCCACGCTGCTCAACCAGGCGGTGCTGCTGCGCGGCATCAACGACGACGTCGACACGCTGGCAGCGCTCTCGGGCGAGCTGTTCGCGGCCGGCGTGCTGCCCTACTACCTGCACCTGCTGGACCGCGCGCGCGGCACGGCACATTTCGACACCGGCGCAAGTCATGCACTGGCGCTGCACGACGCACTGGCGGCGCGACTGCCAGGCTATCTCGTGCCGCGGCTGGTGCAGGAAGTGGAAGGCGCACCGTCAAAGACGCCGGTGGGGGCCGGCGGACGCGGGTCGCCTCCCGGAACAGCGGTGCTAGAATGACGGGCCTGCACGCGAGGAATCCTGCTTGAGCGAAACCACCGCCGTTCCAGTCATTGTGCTCAGCCGGCACGAAGACAACGCCGAGGCCGTCAACCGGGTGCTGCGCAACAACGGGCGCGCGGCTCACGTGCAGCGCATCGACGACGCCGGCGATCTCGCCGACCACCTCGGCAGCGGGGAGTGCGAACTGGTCGTGGTGTTCTCCGCGGAGAACGAGAACCTGCTGGCGACGGCCGCAGCCGTGCTCGATGCAACCGGTATCGAAGTCCCGCTCATCAGCTGCCGCGAGGAACTGGACGAGGACGTCATCGCCGACGACATCGGCGCCGGCGCGCATGATGCCGTGTCCCTGCGCCGCACCGACCGCCTCGGCGCCGTGCTGGAGCGCGCTCTCAAGGCCGGCCGCCTCAACCGCGCCTTGAAGGGCGCCGTGCGCAGTGCCTCGAGCTACCGTGAACAACTGCAGCAGGTGGTCGCCGGCACGGGCGACGCCATCGCCCACGTCGGCGAGGGGATCGTGCTGGACGCCAACCATGCCTGGGCCAGCCTGTTCGGCTTCGACGACGAGCAGGCCCTGCCCGGCCTGACCTTCATGGACCTGTTCTCCAGCGAGCACCAGCCCGCAATCAAGGGCGCGCTGGTCGCATGCATGCAGGGCCGCTGGCCGCCACAGGGACTCAAGGCCACGGGGATCAACCGCCAGGACCAGCCCGTATCCCTGGTACTCGAACTCGAGCCGGCGCGCTTCGACGACGAGGACTGCGTGCGCGTCCGCATCCCGGCGCGCGGGCAGGAGGACGAGGAATCGCTGGCGGAGCGGCTGCAGGCTGCGTTGCGGCTGGACCAGGCCACCGGCCTGTTCGGGCGCCGCTACCTGCTGGAAAAAATGACGGAGCGGCTGGAAGAGGACCCGCCGGCCGGCGTGCAGGCGCTGGTGCTGTTCCGGGTGGACGACTTCTACGGCCTGCACCGCCAGGTCGGCGCCCACGGACTCGAGCTCGTCCTTGCCGGCGTGGCGGACGTGCTGCGCGACGCCGTCCAGTCACGCGACCTATACGGCCGCCTGGCGACCAACGAGTTCGGCGCACTGGCGGCGCGCGGCACGCGGCGCGACCTCAAGGCCTGGGCTGCGAGCGTCGTCTCACGCGTGGCGCGCACATTGTTCGAGGCCGGCGGCAAGTCGGTCTCGCTTTCCATCAGCGCCGGCATCGCGATCGCCGACCGCCGCGGCATCAACGCCGACGACCTGTATGCGGAAGCGAGCGAGGCCCTGGCGCGGGCGACGGAACTGGCGGGCGGCCAGGTGGGCATGAGCCAGCAGGCCGAGGATTCGAGCCGCATCGAGGAACAGGACCAGCTCTGGCTCAGCCGCATCAAGCGCGCGCTCATCGAGAACCGCTTCCGCCTCGCGGACCAGCCCATCGCCAGCCTCAGCGGCGAAGACCGCGACCTGCACGATCTCTTCGTGCGCATGATCGACGAGCAGGGCGAGGAAGTGATGCCCGCGCAGTTCATGCGTGCGGCCGAACGCAACAAGGTGATCAAGAACATCGACCGCTGGGTGATCGGCGCCGCCTTCTCTTTCTGCATGGCCCACCCTGGAGCGACTGCGCTGGTACGGCTGTCGAAGGACACCATGCTGGACGCCATGCTGCCGGCCTGGCTGGAAACCTGCCGCAAGAACACGAAACTGCCCGAAGGCGTGGTGGTGTTCCAGGTGACGGAAGAAGTCGCTGCGAGCCACCTGAAGCAGACGCTCGACATGGTGAACCGCCTGAAGAAAATCGGCTTCGGCTTTTCGCTCGAGGCGTTCACGGCCGGGCCGAGCTCGGTGCAACTGCTCAGCCACCTGCCGATGGACTACCTGAAGATCGACGGTTCGCTGATGCAGGGCCTGGCCGGGGACGAGCCCCTGCAGGAACGGGTCAAGGCCATCGTGGACCAGGCACGCACGCGCGACATCCGCACCATCGCCGAGCGCGTCGAGGACGCCAACACCATGGCGGTACTGTGGCAACTGGGCGTGCACTACATCCAGGGCTACCAGATCCGCGAGCCTGAGGTCGTGCTCTCCGGCGGCTAGCTCCCCGTTGGCGGTTGCGTCGCGCCGGCAGTATCCGGGCGGGCCGCCGCGCCGTCACAGGCTCCCCTCGCTCGGGAAATCTTTATCTCGCTCGGTGAGCCTGTGACGTCACGGCTCTGCCGCTGTCATCGCGGCCTCCGCCCTGCAGACCAGCCATCCCGCCTGCAAGCCGCCATCGAGGCACGATCGTGGGACCACGGCTTACCGGCCTCACGCGGCGAGGGCGGACCAGCGCGGTTTGGCACAGGCACGAGTCGGCACGGCCACTGGCGCAGTGGCCGGGACATGACAGGGTCCACTGGGCGAGCTAAAGATTTCGCCGAGCCCAGGGGACCCTGTCATGGCGCGGCCACGGTCGGTACACCGTGGCCAACGCGGAGGTCAGCCCTCGACCGCGAGCTCGTCGACCTTGCGCCAGCCCCGCGGCAGCAGCGCCCCGCGGCGCGCCCGCTCGCCCAGGTAGGGTTCGAGGTCCTTCGGCTTCAGCGTCATGACGCGCTGGCCGCATACCACCTTGAGCGCAGTCTCCGGCGGCAGCACGACGGCGGACACCATGGCCTCCTCGCCCGCGGCGAACTTCTTCGCGTCGATCCCGAGCATCTTGTTGCCGCGACCGCGCGCCAGCTCGGACAGCTCCGCCGCCGGGAAGACCAGCAACTTGCCGCTGCTGCTGACGGCAGCAACCAGTGCGCCCTCCGCACTCGAGGCCGGGGACGGGCGCAGGACCTGCGCCTTGCCGCTGGCCTTGAGCACGTGCTTGCCGCTGCGGTTGCGCGAAGCCAGCTCGGCCAGCTGTGCCACGAAGCCGTAGCCGTCAGAGGCGCACAACAGCCACTTGTCCTCGGGCGCGCCGATCAGCACGCCGGCGAAGCTGGCGCCGTCGGGCGGATTGAGGCGACCGGAGAGCGGCTCGCCCTGACCGCGTGCAGACGGCAGGCCGTGCGCCGGCAGGCTGTACACCCGGCCGGTGCTGTCCAGGAACATCGCCGCCTGGTTGCTGCGCCCGCGCGCCGCAGCCAGGAAGGCGTCGCCGGAGCGATAACTGAGGCTGGTCGGATCGATGTCGTGCCCCTTGGCCGCCCGCACCCAGCCGCGCTCGGAAAGCACGATGGTCACCGGCTCCGCCGGCACCAGCGCGGTCTCGTCCAGCGCCTGCGCCGCGGCGCGCTGCACGATCCGTGTGCGCCGCTCGTCGCCATGCTTCTCGGCGTCAGCCGCGAGCTCATCGCGCACCAGCTTCTTCAAGCGCGTCTTGCTGTCCAGCGTCTTCTGCAAGGTGTCACGCTCGGCGGCCAGCGCATCCTGCTCGCCGCGGATCTTCATCTCCTCCAGCTTCGCCAGGTGGCGCAGCTTCAGCTCGAGGATCGCCTCGGCCTGGGCATCGGAGAGGCCGAAGGTCGACATCAGCACGGGCTTAGGCGCGTCCTCCGTGCGGATGATGCGAATCACCTCGTCGATGTTGAGATAGGCAACCAGCAGCCCGTCGAGCACGTGCAGTCGCGCCTCGACTTTCTCGAGGCGGTATTGCAGGCGGCGCGTCACGGTCTGGATGCGGTACTCGAGCCATTCGCCGAGCAGCCCGACCAGGTTCATCACTCGCGGCCGTCCGTCCAGGCCGATGATGTTCATGTTGACGCGCACGGTGCGCTCGAGGTCGGTGGTGGCGAACAGGTGCGCCATCAGCGCCTCGCAGTCGACCCGGTTGGAACGCGGCACGATCACCAGCCGGGTCGGGTTCTCGTGGTCCGACTCGTCACGCAGGTCCTCCACCATGGGCAGTTTCTTGGCGCGCATCTGCGCCGCCACCTGCTCCAGCACCTTGTTGCCCGACACCTGCCAGGGCAGCTGGTTGATGACGATGTCGCCGTCTTCCCGTTCCCAGCGGGCGCGCAAGCGTAGCGTGCCGTTGCCGGTCTCGTAGATGGCACGGATGTCCGCCGCCGGGGAGACCAGCTCCGCGCCGGTGGGGAAGTCCGGCCCGCGCACGTATTCCAGCAGCGCGTCGAGATCCGCCTTCGGGTTCTCCAGCAGGTGAATGCAGGCGTCGATCACCTCGCGCAGGTTGTGCGGCGGGATGTCGGTGGACATGCCGACGGCGATGCCCGAAGCGCCGTTCAGCAACACGTTCGGCACGCGCGCCGGCAGCCGCACCGGCTCGCTGAGCGTGCCGTCGAAGTTGGGCTGCCAGTCCGTCGTGCCCTGGCCGAGCTCGGACAGCAGCGCGGCCGCGTAGGGCGTCAGGCGCGCCTCGGTGTAGCGCATGGCAGCGAAGGCCTTGGGATCGTCGGGCGAGCCCCAGTTGCCCTGGCCGTCGATGATCGGGTAGCGGTAGCTGAAGGACTGCGCCATCAGCACCATGGCCTCGTAGCAGGCCGAATCGCCGTGCGGATGGAACTTGCCGATCACGTCGCCCACGGTGCGGGCCGATTTCTTCGGCTTCTGCCCGGCGGAAAGGCCGAGCTCGCTCATGGAATACACGATGCGCCGCTGCACCGGCTTGAGGCCGTCGGAGATGTGCGGCAGGGCGCGGTCGAGGATCACGTACATCGAGTAGTCGAGGTACGCCTTCTCGGTGAATTCCTTCAGCGGCAGGCGCTCGACGCCCTCGAAGTTGAGCTCCATCTCCTTCACGGCGTCACCTCCGCGAGGTTGCCCTTGGCCTGCAGCCACTCACGGCGGTCCGCCGAGCGCTTCTTCGCCAGCAGCATGTCCATCAGCTCATGCGTCCGGTCGCCGGCATCCAGCGTCAGCTGCACCAGCCGGCGCGTCTCGGGCGCCATGGTGGTCTCGCGCAGCTGGATGGCGCTCATCTCGCCCAGGCCCTTGAAGCGGGTGACCGTGACCTTGCCCTTGATGCTCTCGGCCTCGATCCGGTGCAGCACGCCGCGCCGCTCGGCGTCGTCCAGCGCGTAATACACCTGCTTGCCGACGTCGATGCGGAACAGCGGCGGCATGGCCACGTAGACGTGGCCGGCGTCCACCAGTGCCGGGAAATGCCTGAGGAACAGCGCGCACAGCAGGGTGGCAATGTGCAGCCCGTCGGAGTCCGCATCGGCGAGGATGCAGACGCGGTTGTAGCGCAGGCCGCGCAGGTCGCCGGAGCCCGGATCCACCCCCAGCGCGACGCTGATGTCGTGCACCTCCTGCGAGGCCAGGACCTCGGACGGGTCGACCTCCCAGGTGTTGAGGATCTTGCCGCGCAGCGGCATCACGGCCTGGAACTCGCGATCGCGCGCCTGCTTGGCCGAACCGCCGGCCGAGTCGCCCTCGACGAGGAACAGCTCGGTGCGCCCCGGGTCCTGCGAGGTGCAGTCGGCGAGCTTCCCCGGCAGGGCCGGGCCGCTGACCACGCGCTTGCGCACCACCTTGCGGCCGGCCTTGAGGCGCGTGGTCGCGTTGGCGATCGCCAGCTGGGCGATGCTCTCCCCCGCCTCGGGATGCTGGTTCAGCCAGATGGCCAGCGCGTCTTTCACCGTCCCCGAGACGAAAGCGGCGCATTCGCGCGAGGACAGCCGTTCCTTGGTCTGGCCGGAAAACTGCGGATCCTCCAGCTTCACCGACAGCACATAGGCCACCTGCGCCCAGACGTCGTCGGGGGTGAGGCGCACGCCGCGCGGCAGCAGGTTGCGGAACTCGCAGAACTCCCGCAACGCCTCGGTCAGGCCGGCGCGAAAGCCGTTGACATGCGTCCCGCCGAGTACCGTCGGAATGAGGTTCACGTAACTCTCGGCCAGGGGCTCGCCGCCCTCGGGCAGCCAGGCCAGCGCCCAGTCGGCGGCCTCGGTGCCGCCCTGGACACTGCCGACGAAGGGCTCGGCCGGGATCGCAGCCTGCCCTTCCAGCGCCTCGGCAAGGTAATCGCCCAGCCCGCCCTCGTAGCGCCAGGTCTCGGTCTCGCCCTCGGCCTCGAGATGCAGCACCACCTCCAGCCCCGGGCACAGCACGGCCTTGGCGCGCAGCAGGTGCTTCAACCTCGGCACGGAGATCTTCGGCGAGTCGAAGTACTTCTCGTCCGGCCAGAAGCGGATGGTGGTGCCGGTGTTGCTCTTGCCGACCGTGCCGACCTCCTCCAGCGCCCCGGCCGGGTCACCGCCGCGGAAGCTCATGTTGTACTCGCGCCCGCCGCGCTTGATCCACACCTCGAGGTTGCGCGACAAGGCATTCACCACCGAGACGCCCACGCCGTGCAGGCCGCCGGAGTACTGGTAGTTCTTGTTGGAGAACTTGCCGCCTGCGTGCAGGCGGGTGAGGATCAGTTCGACGCCGGGGATGCCTTCCTGGGGATGGATGTCCACCGGCATGCCGCGACCATCATCTTCGACCTGCAGCGAGCCGTCGCGAAACAGCGTCACCGTGATCTTCTTGCAGTGGCCGGCGATAGCCTCGTCCACGCTGTTGTCGATCACCTCCTGCGCGAGGTGGTTCGGGCGCGTGGTGTCGGTGTACATGCCCGGCCTGCGCCGGACCGGATCGAGCCCGCTGAGGACCTCGATCGAGGAGGCGTTGTAATCGTTGCTCATGGGTTCCCCGTGCATCCGGGCATGATCGCGCGGACGGGGGAGGATTCTAACGCATGGCGCGGGGGCTTAGAACGGACAAGAAAACGCGGCGGCCCCGGAACGGGTGCCGCCGCGCAGTTCGCGCCGGGCGCGTTTGTGTCCCGGCGCAGGCGCCGGCTGTCAGCTCAGGTCGTTGACCAGGCTGGCACGCACGCCGTCGGGCACCGTGACGGTGACCGACAGGTTGTCGTGGTCGACGCCCATCGCCAGGCCCACGCCGCCCTTGAGGGCCTGCACCATGTCGTCGTCGAGCTCGAAGCGCATGAAGTGCACCGAGGAGGTCTTCTCGTCGGTATCGCGCTCCAGGTCTTCGTCGGCGATGGCGTAGACCTTGTCGTGCCCGTCGACCTGCACCCAGACCTTGTCCTCGACGCCGATGAGCTTGCCCAGCTCGCGCTTGCGCACCTCGATGTCCGGGTACTCCAGCATGAAGGTGGCCTTCCAGTTGCTGCCGTCCGGGATCAGCGGGTTGTAAGCGGACAGCTCGTCCTCGATGCCCTCGGCCTCGAAGATGCGCTCGATGCGCAGCATCTCCTGCACCTGGTAGCGGATGGTGAGCTCGTCCTCGAAGTACAGGGTCGCGTTCGGGCCCAGGGCGACCTGGCGGGTTTTCTTGTGTTCCAGCACCTTGGCCCGGAAGTCGGCACGCTCGCGGGCGTACTGCTCGAGGCTCATCAGGTCGGATGCGGTCAGCTGTGTCATTCGTGTCTCTCCGTGATTCTGTTGGCTGCGGTTCCCCCGGGGCGACCCCCCGTGATCACCAGGCTCAGAGGCCGTAGGCCATCTTGAGCAGCGTCATCGGGTGTTTCGCGGTGGTGCCGTCCTTCATGCCGTGCGCGATCTGGTCGCCCGCCATGGGGCAATCGCTCACGAAATGGTCCGGCGCGGCGCCCTTGACCTTGTTCACCACGGGACGTGCGATCTTCACCGAGGTGTCGTGGAACTCCTTCTTCACCGCGTAAGTGCCGTCGTGGCCCGAGCAGCGCTCGATGGCCTCGACCTTGGTGTCGGGCACCAGCGAGAGGATGTCGCGGGTCTTGAGGCCGATGTTCTGCACCCGCAGGTGGCAAGGCACCTGGTAGCTGACCTTGCCCAGCGGCTGGGCGAAGTCGGTCTTGAGCTTGCCGCCCTTGTGGCGCAGTGCCAGGTACTCGAAGGGATCGAACATCGCCGCGGCCACCTTCTTCACGTCCTCGCGCTCCGGGAACAGCAGCGGCAGTTCCTGCTTGAACATGAGGGCGCAGGACGGCACCGGCGCCACGATGTCCCAGCCGTCATCCACGGCCCTGGCGAGGACGGGGATGTTGGCTTCCATGGAGCGCTGCACGGCCTCGAGGTCGCCCAGCTCCATCTTCGGCATGCCGCAGCACTGCTCCTTCTCCACCAGCTTCACCGGGATGCCGTTGTGCTCGAACACCTTCACCAGGTCTTCGCCCACCTCCGGCACGTTACGGTTGCCGTAGCAGGTGGCGAACAGGGCCACGCGGCCCTTCGTGCCCTCGACCGGCGTGGCTTGCGGGTTCTCGGCGCGGCCCTTGAGGCGGCTGCGCATGCTGCGCGAGTGGTACTTCGGCAGCGGCGCATCGCGGTGCACGCCGAGCACGCTCTCCAGCAGCTTGCGGCCGCCGGAGGTCGCGTTCACGGCGTTGACGACTTCGGCCACGACCGGGATACCGGCCAGCTTGCCGACGGCATCGGTCGAGGTGAGGATCCGGTCGCGGCGGCTGGCGCCTTCCTTCTTGAAGCGCACCGCCTTGGCCCGCAGCATGAGGTGCGGAAAATCGATATTCCACTCGTGCGGCGGCACGTAGGGACATTTCGACATGTAGCACATGTCGCACAGGTAGCAGTGATCGACCACCTGCCAGTAGACCTCGTGCCCGATCCCGTCGACCTCGCCCGTGTCGGACTCGTCGATGGCATCGAACAGCAGCGGGAAAGAGTTGCACAGGCTGAAGCAGCGCCGACACCCGTGACAGATGTCGAACACGCGCTCCATCTCGCCGAAAAGCTTTTCCTCGTCCCAGAATTCCGGGGACTTCCATGCAACCGGGTGCCGCGTGGGCGCCTCCAGGCTACCTTCGCGGCGGGGGGTATCGAGCGACATGTGGCGAACTCCTAGGTCTGCCCCAGTGACTACTGGCAGGGTTCAGGACCCGTAAGAGCGGGTCCGGCAGGTACGGCGGGACGCCGCCGGCGAGGCCGGCGGCGTCCCTGGCACCAGGGTGCTTAGCCTTCGAGGTTGTCGAGGGCCTTCTGGAAACGGTTGGCGTGGCTGCGCTCAGCCTTGGCCAGCGTCTCGAACCAGTCGGCGATCTCGTCGAAACCCTCGTCGCGGGCGGTCTTGGCCATGCCCGGGTACATGTCGGTGTACTCGTGGGTCTCGCCGGCAATCGCCGCCTTCAGGTTGTCGGAGGTGCCGCCGATCGGCAGGCCCGTGGCGGGATCACCCACCGCCTCGAGATACTCGAGGTGGCCGTGCGCATGACCGGTCTCGCCTTCGGCCGTCGAACGGAACACCGAGGCGACGTCGTTGTAGCCTTCGACATCGGCCTTCGATGCGAAGTACAGGTAACGACGGTTGGCCTGGGACTCGCCCGAGAAAGCCTCCTTGAGATTATGCTCGGTCTTGCTGCCCTTCAGATTTGACATGGATCGTATCCTCCTGAGGTGATTCCCAACCCGGCCGACGGCCGGGAAAACTCTCGCTGCAAATAGCGGTGGCGCAGGTGCTGTTGCACTGCACCGCCAATGCGACTTGGACTCAATTTAGACTTAGTCTAAATCACCGCTGGAAGGTTAGTCCCGGCACCGCCGAGTGTCAACTCGACATACAGCCCGGGGTGGTGCCTGCGGATTGATTACAGGCCGACGAGGCCGGTATCGTAAGCGCTCACCCCAGTCAAGGGTACCCACCCGATGCCCAAGCAGAAAACCCCGCCGCCGGCCCCGGCCGAGGCGGACACCCTCGACTTTGAACAGGCGCTGGCCGCACTCGAGCAACTCGTGGGGGAGCTGGAGTCCGGCGACCAGCCGCTGGAACAGGCGCTGGCGTCGTTCGAGCGCGGGGTCGCGTTGACGCGCCGTTGCCAGGCCGCGTTGCGCGCAGCAGAACAGAAAGTGGAGATCCTGACGCGGGATTCGGCGGACGGCGGCCTGGAGCCCTTCGAGCCCGAGCAATGACCGACGAGCAGAAGCTCGCGGCCTGTGCCGCCCGAGTCGAGCAGGTGCTGGAGCGCTGGCTGCCGCAGGCCGCCGCGGCGCCCGGGCGCCTGCACGAGGCCATGCGCTACGCGGTGCTCGGCGGCGGCAAGCGGGTGCGACCCGGGCTGGTGTACTTCACGGGTGAAGCCCTGGGCGTCCCCATGGAGCGCCTCGACGGCCCGGCCGCGGCGGTGGAACTGATTCACGCCTACTCCCTGGTGCATGACGACCTGCCCGCCATGGACGACGACGACCTGCGTCGCGGCCGCCCGACCTGCCACCGCGCCTATGACGAGGCCACGGCGATCCTCGTCGGCGACGCGCTGCAGGTGCTGGCTTTTGAAATCCTCGCGGCAGACCCGGCGATGATCGCGGAGCCCCCCCTGCGGCTGGAGACCATCCGGCTGCTGGCACGGGCCTCGGGCACGGCGGGCATGGCCGGCGGCCAGGCCGTCGACCTCGAGGCGGCGGGGCACGAGCTCTCCGTGGCCCAGCTGGAGCAGATGCACCGCCTCAAGACCGGTGCATTGATCCACGCCAGCGTCATGATGGCCGCGGCCGGTGCGGAGACGCTCGCGCCGGCGACGCGGGATGCCCTCGACCGCTACGGGCACGCCATCGGGCTGGCCTTCCAGGTGCAGGACGACATACTCGACGTCGAGGGCGAAACCGAGGTGCTGGGCAAGCGTGCCCAGGCGGATGCCGCTTTGCAGAAGCCCAACTATCCGGCCGTGGCCGGCCTGGAGGGCGCCAAGGCGCGGCTGCGGGAGCTCCACGACGAGGCCATCGCCGCGCTGGCCCCGCTGGGCCCCTCGGCCGACCCGCTGCGCTGGCTGTCGGGCTGGCTGACCGAACGGCGGCACTGAGCAGGCCGCCGCCCCGGTTTGGACAGCGCCGGCTGTCTGGCGGATAATCCGGGCTTCCTTTCCACCTCGAACGGCACGCTGACACCGATATGGGTCTCGAGGACAAATTTCCCCTGCTCTTCAGCATCCAGGATCCAGCCGACCTCAGGGCCTTGCCGGAGGAAGCGCTGGAGGCGGTCACGCACGAGCTGCGCAGCTACCTGGTCGAGACCATGGCGCACACGGGCGGGCATTTCGCCGCCAACCTCGGCACCGTCGAGCTGGCCACCGTGCTGCATTACGTCTTCGACACCCCGCACGACAGACTCGTGTGGGACGTGGGCCACCAGGCCTACCCGCACAAGATCCTGACCGGCCGACGCGACCGCCTCTCCACCATCCGCCAGCTCGGCGGCCTGGCGCCCTTCCCGACCCGTTTCGAGAGCGAGTACGACACCTTCGGCGTCGGCCACTCCAGCACCTCGGTGAGCGCCGCCCTCGGCATGGCGATCGCCGCCAAGCAGAAAGGCGAACGGCGTCGGGTGGTGGCCGTGATCGGCGACGGCGCGCTGACCGCCGGGCTCGCGTACGAGGCGCTGTGCCATGCCGGCAGCCTCGACGTCGACCTGCTGGTCATCCTCAACGACAACGACATGTCGATCTCCGAGAACGTCGGCGCCATGTCGCACTACCTGGCGCGCGTGCTCTCCGGCAAGCTCTATTCGCAGATCCGCGAGGGCAGCAAGAAGCTGATCCGCCGCATGCCGACAGTGTGGGAACTGGCGCGCCGCTCGGAGGAGCACGTCAAGGGCATGGTGTTGCCCGGCACCCTGTTCGAGGAGCTCGGCCTGAATTACATCGGACCGGTCGACGGCCACGACACCGACGTGCTCCTGAAGACGCTGCGCAACGTGCGCGACCTGCCGGGTCCCCAGTTCCTGCACGTGGTCACGCGCAAGGGCAAGGGCTACGCGCCCGCGGAAGCCGATCCCATCCTGTGGCACGGCCCTGGCCCGTTCGACCCGGAGAAAGGCGAGATCCACAAGGCGCCGTCGAAGGGCAAGACCTATTCGGCGATCTTCGGCGACTGGCTGTGCGACATGGCGGCCGCCGACGAGCGTGTCGTGGGCATCACGCCGGCGATGCGCGAGGGCTCCGGCATGGTGGAGTACTCGCGCCGCTTCCCGGAACGCTATTTCGACGTCGGCATCTGCGAGCAGCACGCCGTCACGCTCGGCGCCGGCCTGGCCTGCGAGGGCCTGCGCCCCGTGGTCGCCATCTATTCCAGCTTCCTGCAGCGGGGCTACGACCAGCTGATCCACGACGTCGCGCTGCAGAACCTGCCGGTGGTGTTCGCGCTCGATCGCGGCGGCCTGGTGGGGAACGACGGCCCCACGCACCACGGCGCCTACGACCTGTCCTTCCTGCGCTGCATTCCCAACATGACGGTGATGGCGCCGGCGGACGAGAACGAGTGCCGCCAGATGCTGTACACCGGCATCACGCTGGACGGCCCGAGCGCCGTGCGCTACCCGCGCGGCACCGGACCCGGCGCCCCGATCGAGATCGAGATGAAGGCGCTGCCGCTGGGGAAAGCCGAGGTACGTCGTCGCGGCAAGGGCGTCGCCCTGCTCGCTTTCGGCGCCATGGTGCCGGTGGCCGAGCAGGTAGCAGAGAAACTCGACGCCACGGTGGTGAACATGCGTTTCGTCAAGCCGCTGGACGAGGATCTCGTGCTCACGATGGCGCGGAGTCACTCCGCGCTGGTGACGCTCGAGGACAATGCAGTGATGGGCGGCGCCGGCAGCGCCGTGGGCGAATGCCTGGCGGCGCACCGGGTGCTGGTGCCGCTGCTCAACGTCGGCATACCGGACCATTACATCGAGCACGGCTCGCGCGGCGAATGCCTCGCGGCTGCGGGCCTGGACGCGGACTCGGTGCTCGAGGCGCTGCGCGCCTGGCGGCGCGAGCCGGAACTCCGTACCGTGGGAGAATCCTGAGCCCGCCGCGGGGTGAATCCTGCGGCCGGGATGTGACGAAAACCCGGGCAAGCCGCCCGATCGGATCCGTTCCAGCGGCCCCAGGCCGCCCAGGGGGCGGTGCCGGAACACCAGCCCAACCGGGGACGACCAGACATGAAAGACGTGAGCGAGGCCGGAGCCATTAACATCGATCCCATAGCCGACGTCCAGGGCAGCGCAGACCTGCGCAAGATCCCGATCAACAAGGTCGGCATCAAGGACATCTACCATCCGGTGCGCATCAAGGAGCGCACCGGCGGCGAGCAGCACACCGTCGCCAACTTCAACATGTACGTGGACCTGCCCCACAACTTCAAGGGCACGCACATGTCCCGTTTCGTGGAGATCCTCAACAACCACGAGCGGGAAATCTCCGTGAAGTCCTTCCGCGACATGATGAGCGAACTGACCGAGCGGCTGGACGCGGAGTCCGGGCACATCGAGATGAGCTTCCCGTATTTCGTCAACAAGGCAGCGCCGGTCTCGGGCGTGCAGAGCCTGATGGACTACAAGGCGAGCCTCATCGGCGAGCGCAGGGGCGGCGAGAGCATCATCTGGGTCAAGGTCGTGGTCCCGGTCACCAGCCTGTGCCCCTGCTCCAAGAAGATCTCCGATTACGGCGCCCACAACCAGCGTTCCCACGTCACCATCTGCGCCAAGGTCGACGGCCTGGTGTGGCTGGAGGAGCTGATCGAGCTGGCCGAGCAGGAAGCCTCCTGCGAGCTCTACGGGATCCTCAAGCGCCCGGACGAGAAGTACGTCACCGAGCGCGCCTACGACAATCCCAAGTTCGTCGAGGACCTGGTGCGCGACATCGCCGTGCGGCTGAATGCCGACGAGCGCATCCGCGCCTACACGGTGGAGTCGGAGAACTTCGAGTCCATCCACAACCACTCGGCGTACGCGCTGATCCAGCGCGACAAGGACAAGGACGGGCCGCTGCCGGTCTAGTTACGGGGTGTCAGCCACATGTCGATATCGGCTGCTGCCACCTCGCGGCCGTGCTCGTCCTTGAGGACCACCTCGATCACCAGGTCGTAGGCCTTGGCGGCAGACACCGGCGTCATCCGCGGCCGGGCCGAAGCGCGAATGCAGCCCTTGGCCTTCGCCAGGTAGCGCACCGTCATGCCCTTGGGAATCCAGCGCATGTCGGCAGGGATGCTGACGTCGGTGACCAGGCCGGCGCACAGCTCGGCAAGGTTGCACAGCGCGATCGCGTGCACCGTGCCGATGTGGTTCTGCACGCTGCGCCGCTGCTTCATCTCGGCCTCGCACAAGCCGGGCTCGAGCACCTCGACGCGTGGCGCGATGGAGCCGAAATACGGCGCCTTCATGCACACCACGCGTGAGAACAGGCGTCGGCCGGTCGCGTTGGCGCCCAACCGCCGCCACAGCCTCATCGCCAGCACTTCCTTCGTCATGGTCGTCTTCCCTCAGCGCGCCGGGTGCCCGTGCAGCCGCTGGATGAGGTTCTTGAGGAAGGTGCGGTTGAAACGCAGCTGGCACGACGCCGACAGGGTCTCGAGCATCGTGGAACTGACCTGGAGGAGCGTCACCGGGCCGATGGCGCGTATGGTCGCCAGGCGGCGCGCGTTCGGCACCGCGCTGCTCTCGCCGAAACAGTCGCCGGCCGCGAGCCGGCCCACCTGCTTGCCGTCGCTCTCCACGGCCACTTCCCCGCTCACGATCACGTAAAAGCGGTCGTCCATGTCGCCCTGGCGCACGATGTCCTGGCGGGCGGCGTACTCGCGCCATGCCGCGGCCTTCATGAGCTCGCGGATCTCGGTGTGGGAGAAGTCGTGAAAAAAGTGCAGGCCGCGCAGCAGGCCGACGCGCTCGCGCTCGTCCATGACGTCGCGTGCGTTGCGCATCGACTGGTGCGCCTGGGTCAACGCCGCGGCGAACTCCAGCCCGCTGGAAAAACGGTCCGTGGGCTTCTTGCGCATGGCGCGCCACACGATCTCCTCGAGGTCCTCGGGCACGTCGGTGCGTATGCGATGGATCGGCAGCGGGGTGGCGAACACGATCTGGTGCAGCAGCTTGGCCAGGTTGGAGGCCTTGAACGGGCGGCGCCCGGTGAGCAGCTCATACATCACGGCGCCGAGGGCGTAGAGATCGGAGCGCGGTGTGACCTCGTCCGCCTTGACCTGCTCGGGCGACATGTAGCTCGGCGACCCGGCAACCCCGCGGATGGCGGAGATCTCGGCGTCCTGCCACATGGCGATGCCGAAGTCGATCACGCGCACTTCGTTGTCGATGGTCAGCATGATGTTGCTGGGCTTGATGTCGCGATGGACCAGTCCCCGCGTGTGCGCGTAATGCATGGCGCGCACCGCGCTGAACATGATGCGCACGACCTCGTCGATGGGCAGCAGGTTGTCGGCCCGGCAATAGGCGGACAGGGTGCGCGCGCCGTGCACGTGCTCCATCACCACGTAGTAGCGGCCGTCTTCCTCACCGGCGTCGTAAATCGGCAGGATGTTCGGATGCTGCAGGCGCCCGACCATCTGCGCCTCGTTGAAGAACATCTTGCGCGCCGCTTCCTGCTCGCGCGGATCGTCGCCGCTCACCTCCTGGTAGAGCTTGATGGCGACGTCGCGGCCGTAGAAGGGGTCGTGCGAAAGATAGACGGTCCCCGAGCTGCCGCGGCCGACTTCGCGAATGATGTTGTACTTGCCGATCTTCTGCGGAATCTCGGGCTTCTTTTCGCGCGTCAAGGCCATGCCGGTGGATATCTCCTGTCAGTACATCCCAGCGAGGTACAGGACCGCCGCGAGCACGAGCGCGCCCCAAGCGGCCGCTGCAATGTCGTCGAGCATAATGCCCAGCCCGCCGCCGACGGCGTGATCCAGTTGGCGAATCGGCCAGGGCTTCCAGATATCGAACAGGCGGAACACCCCAAAGCCGACCAGCGCCCAAATCCAGCCTGCCGGCAGCAGCAGCATCAGCGCCAGGTAGCCGACGATCTCGTCCCACACGATGGCAGGGTGATCATGCACGCCCAGGCGGCGGGCGCTGGCGCCGCAGATCCAGATGCCGGCGAGGGCCATCACCACCACCACGAGCACGCGCAGCTCCAGGCCCAGCGGTCGCAGCAAGGGGTCGATCAGGACACCCACCACCGTGCCCGCAGTGCCCGGCGCCACCGGGACGAGGCCGGCGCCGAAGCCCAGCGCCAGGAAGTGCACCGGGTCGCGCAGCAGGCCGGGCGCCAGGCGCGTCACCGGGCCGGCTCCCGGAAGTGATCCCAGCCGCCGCCGGGCAGGGATACCGCCTGCCCGTTGCGGCGCAGTTCCACCCCGCGCCCGGCGCGGATGCGGCCGATGCACACGCCGAGCTCCGGCCAGCCGGCCATGCGCGCCGTCAGGTCGGCACGCCGCTCCGGTGGCACGGTGAAGCAGAGCTGGTAGTCGTCGCCACCGTGCAGCGCCATGTCGAGCCCGTCGTCGCCTTCGCGACCGGGTGGCAGGGGCAGCCGTTCCAGCTCCAGCACCGCGCCGGCCCCGCTGCGCGCAAGGATGTGGCCGAGGTCCTGCAGCAGGCCGTCGGAAACGTCGATCGCCGCTGTCGCCAGGCCGCGCAGGTCTCGGCCCTGCACCAGGCAGGGCCGGGGCCGCAGGAACGCGGCCGCGCCCGCCGGCTCGCCACGCTGCCAGGCCGCCAGCCCGGCTGCGCCGATACCCAGCGGGCCGGTCACCCAGATCTCGTCGCCCTCGTGCGCCCCGTCGCGGCGCAAGACCTCCGCCTCCGGGACGAAGCCGGTCAAGGCGAAACTGACGGCCAGCGGGCCGCGCACCATGTCGCCGCCGACCAGGTCCATGCCGCTCTCGGCCGCCAGTGCGCCGACCCCGTGCGCGAAGCCGTCCAGCCAGTCCTCGTCGGCGGCCGGCAGGGACAGGGACAGGAGCCCCCACGCCGGCTCCGCACCCATCGCCGCCAGGTCGGACAGGTTGACCGCGAGGCTGCGCCAGCCGATATCTTCAGCACTCATGCCGGCAGGGAAATGCACGCCCTCGAGGCAGGTGTCGATGGTCTGGACCAGTGCCATGCCCGGCGGTGGCCGCAACACGGCAGCGTCGTCGCCCGGCCCGAGCACCACGTCGGCGCGACGGCACGGCAGGGCCCGGGTGAGCCGCGCGATGAGATCGAATTCGCCCCCGCTCACTGTGCGCCGCGATACCAGCGCGGCGCAATCTCGCGCACGATGGGTCCGTCGGTGGCCAGCGCGTGGCAGCCGTCCAGGTGCGGCGGCTTCTTCTGCATGCCCTCGGTCACCGCCTCGTCACGGCTCTTCAGCGGCATGATGGTCTGCAGCGCCACCACGGCCAGCTCCTGCACCAGGCGGGTGAGGTGCGTGCAGCCGGCCACGCCGCCGAGCCGCTGCATCACCAGCTTGGTCCAGCCCGGCCGCAGGCGCGTCCCGACCAGGGTCTCGTAGGCCGGCTCGATGCCGCCGCAATTGGGGAAGGGATGGGCGTCGGAGGCGGCCTCGATGGCCTTGATCTCCAGCTGGTCGTCCAGGGTGATGCGCATCCACATGTCGTGCACCGGCATGCCGGGCTCGACCCGCCCGCGATAACGGCTGTCGAAGCCGTAGTCCTTGGTGTCCCTCATGCGCCCTTCGATGTCCCACAGGCCGTCGGCACGGCGGAAGCCGCGACACTCGATCTCGCGCCGGTGGATGGCTTCACGCTCGGCCGGTGCGGACAACGGCATTACGGTCCTCCTAGGCCTCGGCGGCGCCGGTCTCCGGCGCACGGTGGCGGCGCGCTGCCCGGTCCAGCACGGCGTTGACGAAACGATGCCCGTCGGTGCCGCCGTAGCGCCGGCACAGGTCCACGGCCTCGTTGATCACCACGCGCCAGGGAATCTCGGGCTTGTGCGCCAGCTCGTACATCCCGATGAGCAATATCGCGTGCTCCACCGGGTCGAGCTGGGACACGGGCCGGTCGGAAAAGTCCCCCAGCGAGGCGTCGAGCTCGGCGGCGTGCTCCGTCGCCTGCAGCACCAGGTCCTTGAAATACGCCTCGTCGGCACCCTGCGGCATGCGCTCGGCAAGAAACTCCAGCAGCACGTCCTTGCCCAGCTGGCCGCCGATCTGCCACTGGTAGAGCGCCTGCAAGGCCAGCTCGCGCGAGGCGCTGCGGCCCCGGCGGCGGCGACTGTTGCCGGTTTCGGCCACCTCAGCCCTCCAGGCGCGCCACCAGGCGCGCCATCTCGACTGCAGACATGGCGGCGTCGGCGCCCTTGTTGCCGGCCTTGGTGCCGGCACGTTCCAGCGCCTGCTCGATGGTGTCGGTGGTGAGCACGCCGAAGGCCACCGGGGTATCGGTGGCGAGCCCCGCCTGCGCAATCCCCTTGGCGCATTCGCCGGCGACGTAATCGAAGTGCGGCGTGGCGCCGCGGATTACGGCGCCGAGCGCGATGATGGCGTCGTAACGCCGCGCAGCCGCCATCTTCTTCACCGCCCAGGGCATCTCCCACGCCCCGGGCACGCGCACCAGCGTAATGTCTTTCTCGCTTGCGCCGAGGCGCAGCAGCGCATCAACCGCGCCGCGCACCAGGCTGTCGACGATGAACTCGTTGAAGCGCGCCGCCACGATCCCGATACGCAGGTCGCGCGCCGACAGCTCGCCCTCGATTTTTCTCAGCTTGTCCATGTCCCGTCCCTCGAGCGGTCGCTGCTCAATGGTTCACGTAATCGACGACCTCGAGGCCGAAGCCCGAGAGGCCGTACATCTGTTTCGGCGCGGAAAGCACCCGCATGCGACGCACGCCGAGCGCGCGCAGGATCTGGGCGCCGATGCCGTAGGTGCGCAACACGCGCGATTCCTGGCCGTCGCGGTGATCGCCCGGCGCCACCGGACGCCCGGACAGCAGCGAGACGGAATCGACCAGCTCCCGCGGCAGTTCATGGCGGCGCAGCAGCACGACGATCCCCTGCTCTTCCTGCGCAATGCGCTGCATGGCGTCGCGCAGCGGCCAGCCGAGCTGTGTCGAGCGCACGCCGACGAGGTCGCGCAGCGTGTCGGTCAGCTGCACGCGCACCAGCGGAACGGTGCCCGGCCTGATGTCGCCACGCACCAGCGCCAGGTGCACGTCCTGGTGCACGTGGTCCTCGAAGCACACCATGCGGAAAGGACCGAACTCGGTTTCGATCCGGTCCTCGGATATCTGCTCGACGGACTCTTCCTTCTCCAGCCGGTAGCGGATGAGCTGGGCGATGGTGCACATCTTCAGACCGTGGTTGCGGGCGAAGGCCACGAGATCGGGCCGCCGCGCCATGGTGCCGTCCTCGTTGAGGATCTCCACGATCACCGCTGCCGGCTCCAGCCCCGCGAGGCGCGCCAGGTCGCAGCCAGCCTCGGTGTGTCCGGCCCGCGTCAGCACGCCCCCGGGCTGTCCCATGAGCGGGAAGATGTGCCCGGGCTGGCGCAGGTCCTCGGGACGCGCGCCCGGAGCCACCGCGGTCTGGATGGTATGGGCGCGATCGTGAGCCGAGATCCCGGTGGTGACGCCCTCGGCGGCCTCAATCGAGAGGGTGAAGTTGGTGCTGCGCGCACGGTCGGTACCGCTGACCATCAGCGGCAGGCGCAATTGCTCGCAGCGCGCCGGGGTCAGCGTCAGGCAGATCAGGCCGCGGCCGAAACGCGCCATGAAGTTAATGTCCTCGGCCCGCACCATGGACGCCGCCATCAGCAGGTCGCCCTCGTTCTCGCGGTCCTCGTCGTCCATCACGATGACCATGCGCCCCGCGCGCAGGTCGGCCAGCACGTCGTCGATGGGATCGAGGCGCAGGCCCTCGTCCTTCAGCTCAGTGACCTTTGACAAAACCGTATTCCTCCAGCCGCGCCCTGCTGAGGCCGCCGGGCTCGCCGACCAGCCGCTCCAGGTAGCGCGCCACGATATCCACTTCCAGGTTCACGCGGCTGCCCGCGCGATAGCTGCCGAAGACCGTGGCCTCCAGCGTGTGCGGCACGATGTTGACGCCGAACACGGCGCCGTCGACCTCGTTCACGGTCAGGCTCACGCCGTCGACACAAATGGAGCCCTTGCGCGCCAGGTAGCGGGAGAGCTCCGCGGGCACCCGGATGCGAAAGCGCACCGAGCGCCCGTCGTCGGCGCGGCTCTCCACCTCGCCGACACCATCCACGTGGCCGGTGACGAGGTGGCCGCCCAGCGGCTTGGCGAGCGTCAGCGCGCGCTCGAGGTTGACGCGGCTGCCCCGCTCCAGTCTGCCGAGCGTGGTGAGCGCCAGGCTTTCGCGCGACACGTCGGCGGCAAAGCCGTCCGCCGCGAGTTCCACCGCAGTCAGGCAACAGCCGTTCACCGCGATGCTGTCGCCTATGGCCGCGGCCGCAAGATCCAGCCCGCCCGCCTGCACGCGCAGGCGCACGTCGCCCCCGCGCGGCTCGAGGGCGCTGATGCTGCCGACGGCTTCGATGATGCCGGTGAACATGCCGGGCGAAGTCTCCTGCTGCAGGACGGGCGTCAGGCCGGCTCGGCGGTGATGCGGAGATCCGTCCCCACCGGCGTGACGTCGGTAAAGCGCCATTGTAACCGCTCCGACAGGTGCTTCAGTCCGGGGAGGTCGAACATGCCCCGCGCATCGCTGCCGAGCAGCGCCGGCGCCAGGTAAACCACCAGCCGGTCGACCAGGCCGGCGGCGAGAAAGGCGCCCGCCAGCCGGGCGCCGGTTTCCACCAGCACCTCGTTGCATTCCCGCTCCGCGAGCAGCTGCAGCAGGGCGTCCAGGTCGAGGCCCTTGGCCCCGCGCGGCAGTGCAACGATCTCGGCCCCGGCCGCCGCCAGGCCCTGCGCGCCCGGCGCCGCGACATCCGGCACGCACACCACGGCGTGGCCGGGCGGCGCGAGGATACGCGCCGAGAGCGGCGTCTGCATGCGTCCGTCGAGCACGACCCGCAGCGGCTGCCGCCCCCGCGTGAGCTCCGGCTCCAGCCGCACGTCCAGGCGCGGATCGTCCATGCGCACCGTGCCGCTCCCCGTCACCACTGCGCAGCTCTCGCCGCGCAGGCGCTGCACGTCAGCGCGCGCCTCGGGCCCGGTGATCCACTGGCTCTCGCCCGAGGCCATGGCGGTGCGCCCGTCCAGGCTGGCGCCCACCTTGAGCGTGACGCGCGGCCGGCCCCGCGCCATGCGACTGGCGAAGCCGGCGTTCAGTGCCCCGGCCTCTTGCGCCATGAGCCCGCTCTGCACCTCGATCCCGGCGGCGCGCAGCGCGGCGAAACCCTGCCCCGCCACGCGCGGGTTCGGGTCTTCCATGGCCGCCACCACGCGCGCCACGCGAGCGGCGATGAGTGCATCCGCACAGGGTGGCGTTCGGCCGTGGTGGCTGCAGGGCTCGAGGTTGAGATAGGCGGTTGCGCCGCGTGCGGCCGCGCCGGCGGCGGCAAGGGCCTCGATCTCGGCATGCGGGCCGCCGGTGCGGGCATGGAAGCCCTCGCCGAGCAGCGTATCGCCGCGCGCAATCACGCAGCCGACGCGCGGATTGGGCGCCGCGCTGTACAGGCCTGCGCGCGCCAGTTCCAGCGCGCGCGCCATCCAGCGGCGGTCCGTCGCGGTGAACTCCGCCAGCGTCGCGCCCGGGTCGCTCACTTGCCCTCGCGCGGCAGCAGCGACATCTGTTCCTTGCCGATCGGGGCGGCGTCACGCAGGCGCTCGATCTCCTGGCGGAACTCCTCCACGTCCTGGAAGCTGCGATACACGGAGGCGAAGCGAACGTAGGCCACCTCGTCGAGGCCGCGCAGCTCGTCCATCACCAGCTGGCCGACAAAATTCGACGGCAGCTCGCGCTCCCCGGTGGTCATGAGCCGCTGCAGGATGCGGGAAATCGCCTCCTCCACGTCCTCGGCGGACACCGGGCGCTTTTCCAGCGCGCGCATCACGCCGGCGCGCAGCTTGCCCTCGTCGAAGGGCTCGCGCCGGTCGTCGCGCTTGACCAGGCGCGGCAGCACGAGCTCGGCGGTCTCGAAGGTGGTGAAGCGCTCCTCGCAGGCCAGGCACTGGCGCCGGCGCCGCACCTGCAGCCCGTTACCCGCCAGCCGCGAGTCGATGACCTTGGTCTCCTCGTGGCGACAGAAGGGGCAGTACATGGCGGCTCCAGGCGGCGCTCAGCCGGGCCGGCGGCTCAGCCGTAGACCGGGAAGCGTCCGCACAGCTCGAGAACCTGGCCACGCACGCGCCGGATGGTGTCCTCGTCCTCGATGTTGTCGAGCACGTCGGCGATCCAGCCCGCCAGCGTGCGGCACTCCGCCGCGCCGAAGCCGCGCGTGGTGATGGCCGGGGTGCCCATGCGGATGCCGCTGGTGACGAAGGGCGAGCGCGGGTCGTTCGGCACGGAGTTCTTGTTCACCGTGATGTTGGCCCGGCCCAGCGCGGCATCCGCATCCTTGCCGGTGATGTTCTTGTCGATCAAGTCGAGCAGGAACAGGTGGTTGTCGGTGCCGCCCGAGACGATGCGATAACCGCGCTCCATCAGGGTCGCCGCCATGGCGCGCGCGTTGTCGACCACCTGCTGCTGGTAAGCCTTGAACTCCGGCTGCAGGGCCTCCTTGAAGGCCACCGCCTTGGCCGCGATGACGTGCATCAGCGGACCGCCCTGGGTGCCCGGGAACACCAGCGAGTTGAGCTTCTTTTCCAGCGCCTCGTTGCTCTTCGCCAGGATGATGCCGCCGCGCGGGCCGCGCAGGGTCTTGTGGGTGGTGGAAGTCACCACGTCGGCATGGGGCACCGGGCTCGGGTACACGCCCGCGGCCACCAGGCCGGCGATGTGCGCCATGTCCGCCATGAGGAATGCGCCGACCGAGTCGGCGATCTCGCGGAAGCGCGCCCAGTCCACCACGCGGGAGTACGCCGAGAAGCCGGCGATGATCAGCTTCGGCTGGTGCTGCTTTGCGAGCGATGCCACCTGCTCGTAGTCGATTTCGCTGCCGTCGGCCGTCAGCCCGTACTGGATGGCGTGATAGACGCGGCCGGAGAAGTTGACCTTGGCGCCGTGGGTGAGATGGCCGCCATGGGCCAGGCTCATGCCGAGAATGGTGTCGCCCGGCTCGATCATGGCCATGAAGGCCGCGACGTTGGCCTGCGAGCCCGAGTGCGGCTGCACATTGGCGTAGTCGGCGCCGAACAGCTGCTTGGCGCGCTCGATGGCGAGCTCCTCGGCCTGGTCCACGTACTCGCAGCCGCCGTAGTAGCGCTTGCCAGGGTAGCCCTCGGCGTACTTGTTGGTGAGCACCGACCCCTGCGCCTCGAGCACGCGCGGGCTGGCGTAGTTCTCGGAAGCGATCAGCTCGACATGTTCTTCCTGGCGGCGCCGCTCGGCATCGAGCGCGGCCTGGAGTTCGTCGTCGAAACCAGCGATTTTCATGTCGGGGCTGAACATGGGGGTCTCCGGGGCGGGGTCAAAGCGTCATTTTACCTCAGACGCTGTCGGCGAACTCCTTCACCACCCGGCTCCACGCGGCGGCGACGTTGCGCCGGTTGTAACCCCCGCCGCCCAGGCCGAGCACGCGGCCCTGGGCGTAGCGGTCGGCCAGCCGGCACACGGCCCTGGCCGCGGCGCCGTGCGCGTCCTCGCTGAACTGCAGGTGCGTCAGCGGATCCCCGGCAATGCTGTCGGCCCCGGCGACGAGGATGAAAAACTCCGGCCTGGCATCCTCGAGGAATGCCTCCATCTCGCCCCAGGCCTCGACGAACTCCTCGTCGTCGGCGCCCGGATGGAGGGGGATGTTGAGCTTGGCGCCCTCTCCGGGCCCGATACCGGTCTCGTTGCGCGCGCCGGTGCCGGGAAACAGGAAGCGCCCGTCCTCGTGCATGTCCGCGAAGATCACGTCGGGATCCGAGGCGAAGCCGTAGTACACGCCGTCGCCGTGATGCGCGTCGATATCGACGTAGGCAATGCGCCGGATGCCGTGCCGCTTGCGCAGGTTTTCGATCAGCACGCCGATGTCGTTGAAGACGCAGAAGCCCGAGGTCTTGTCGCGCGCCGCGTGGTGCAGGCCCGCGATGGGCACGAAGACGCGCTTCGCTTCGCCGGTCGCGAGCAACTCACCCGCCTGCAGCGTCGCGCCGACCACGTTCGCGGCCGTGTGGTAGACGCCGGGGAAGGCCGGCGTGTCGCCGTCGTCGAGGAAGCCGATGCCCTCCACCGACATGCGTTCGATGAAACTGACATGGCGGGCGGTGTGGAACAGCTCGAGCTCGGCGCGGCTGGCCGGGCGTTCCGGATCCTCGATCCACACCCGCGACTCGAGGTCGTGTTCGCGCAGGCCGCGCAGGAACACCTCATGGCGATCCTGACCGAACGGGTGCCCATTGCCGAAACCGTAGTCGGCAATCGACTCCCCGGCGAGGACCCGCACCTCGCCTTTCTTCCTGCGCTTGAGAAACACCCGGCACTCCATCCAGGGACCGTTTCGACCGAGCATAAACCACCGCCCGGCAAAGTGACACGCCCACGGCGGGTGGCGCATAATGCCGGCCCTTTCCCAGCAACACCCCCAAGTTCAAGCCATGGCGCAGTACATCTACACGATGAACCGCGTCGCGAAGGTGGTGCCGCCCAAGCGGTACATCCTGCGCGACATTTCCCTGTCCTTTTTCCCGGGCGCCAAGATCGGCGTGCTCGGCCTGAACGGCTCGGGCAAGTCCACGCTGCTCAGGATCATGGCCGGGATCGACACCGAGATCGAGGGCGAGGCGCGGCCGCAGCCGGGGACCCGCATCGGTTACCTGGAGCAGGAACCGCAGCTCGACCCGAACAAGGACGTGCGCGGCAACATCGAAGACGCGCTGGGCGACGTGAAGGGGGCGCAGGCACGGCTCGACGAGATCTACGCCGCCTATGCCGAACCCGACGCCGACTTCGACACGCTGGCAAAGGAACAGGCCGAGCTCGAGAACCTGCTGCAGGCCTCCGGCGGCCATGAAACCGAGCGCACCATGGAGATCGCTGCAGACGCCCTGCGCCTGCCGCCCTGGGATGCAGACGTGACGAAGCTTTCCGGCGGCGAGCGCAGGCGCGTGGCACTTTGCCGGCTGCTGCTGTCGCGGCCCGACATGCTGCTGCTCGACGAGCCCACCAACCACCTCGACGCCGAGTCCGTGGCGTGGCTGGAGCACTTCCTGCAGGACTATTCCGGCACCGTGGTAGCCGTCACGCACGACCGCTACTTCCTCGACAACGTGGCCGGCTGGATCCTCGAACTTGACCGCGGCTTCGGCATCCCGTGGAAGGGCAACTACTCCTCCTGGCTGGAGCAGAAAGAGCAGCGCCTGGAGCAGGAACAGAAGACCGAGGCCGCGCGCATCAAGGCCATGAAACAGGAACTGGAGTGGGTGCGCACCAACCCCAAGGGGCGCCAGGCGAAGAGCAAGGCCCGCATGGCGCGCTTCGAGGAACTGTCCTCGCGTGACTACCAGCAGCGCAACGAGACCAACGAGATCTACATCCCGCCGGGCCCGCGCCTGGGCGACCTCGTGATCGAGGCGAAGAATGTCAAGAAGGGCTTCGGCGACCGCCTGCTGTTCGACAATCTCTCCTTCGAGATTCCCAAGGGCGCCATCGTCGGCGTCATCGGCCCGAACGGTGCCGGCAAGAGCACGCTGTTCCGCATGCTGGTCGGCACCGAGCAGCCCGACGGCGGCGAGATCCGCCGCGGCGAGACCGTAGAATTGGCCTACGTCGACCAGAGCCGCGACGCCCTGGACCCGAAGAAGACCGTGTGGGAAGAAATCTCGGACGGCCTCGACGTGCTGCGTGTCGGCAACTACGAGACACCCTCGCGCGCCTACGTCGGGCGCTTCAACTTCAAGGGCCCGGATCAGCAGAAGCACGTCGGCAACCTGTCCGGCGGCGAGCGCAACCGCGTGCACCTCGCCAAGGTGCTGCGCGCCGGCGGCAACCTGCTGCTGCTCGACGAACCCACCAACGACCTCGACGTGGAAACCCTGCGGGCGCTAGAAGAGGCGCTGCTCGAGTTCCCCGGCTGCGCGGTGGTGATCTCACATGACCGCTGGTTCCTCGACCGCATCGCCACCCACATCCTCGCCTTCGAGGGCAACAGCGAGGTGGCGTTCTTCGAAGGGAACTACGCCGATTACGAGGCCGATCTCAAGCGCCGCAAGGGCGAGGAAGCAGCCCAGCCACACCGTCTCAGGTACAAGAAAATTATATAATTTTGCGCTGTTTCCGGATTCTGTCCAATGCGTCCGGCAAGACCCGGACGGCATAGTTGTAAACGCCCCCGACTGTAGGTACTTTCCGTGACGTAGTTCGCAGTTTGACGGCTCTGGGGAGCGTCGGCGGCGGGCAGAAATCACCCAAAAGTACGACCGGACGGCTTGGCCCGGACAACGGGCAGGGTTCGTCGGTCAAAACAACAATTCCCTGAGGAGGGGCCGATGAAACTTGCACCGCTTGCCGTAATCGTATCGGCGGCCGTGGCCACGGCGCTGTCGGGCGCACCGTTGTCACACGCCGCCACGACTGCGTCCGTAAATGCCACCCAGATTTCCATTGCGCAGGACGAGACGCCCAAGCGGTGGTTCGTCGAGTTGAGCGGCCCGGCGACCACCCAGGGCGTGACGCCCGGGGCGGTGAAGAATGAACAGGCCGCGTTCCGCCGCGCAGCCAAGGCTGCCGGCATCAATTTCAAGGAGCGCTTCGAATACCAGACTTTGTGGAACGGCTTCTCCATCGAGGCCTCGTTCGCGGACGCCGGCAAGCTGCGCGCCGTTCCGGGCGTCAAGAACGTGTATCCCGTGGTCGACGTCCAGGCGCCGCCCCGACCCGATCCCGGCAGCAAGGGTGACGTCGAAGCGGCAATTTCGCTGACCGGGGTCGATATCGCGCGCTCTGAGCTCGGCCTCACTGGTGAGGGCGTCAAGGTCGCTATCATCGACACCGGCATCGATTACGACCATCCCGACCTGGGTGGTGATTTTGGCCCCGGCTTCAAAGTTGCGTACGGCTTCGATTTCGTAGGCGATGACTACGACGCCCGCTTCCCGGAGACCAGCACCCCGGCGCCCGATGACGATCCAGACGACTGCAACGGCCACGGTACCCACGTCGCCGGTATCGTCGGCGCTAAGGCCGCAGAGCCTGACGGCGTCACCGGCGTCGCGCCCGAGGTCACCCTCGGCGCCTACCGGGTGTTTGGCTGTGAGGGATCCTCCAGCGCGGACGTGATCATTGCGGCCCTGGAGCGCGCCTACCTGGACGGCATGGACGTCGTCAACCAGAGCCTCGGCGCAGCGTACCAGTGGCCCCAGTATCCGACTGCCGTCGTCGGTGACCGGCTGGTCGAGCTCGGCGTATCGGTGATTGCCTCGGCAGGAAACAGTGGCGCATTCGGCACGTTCTCCGGCGGTGCGCCGGGAATCGGCCGTGACGTCATCGGCGTAGCGTCATACGACAACGCTGCGACACTATCGCCCTTCTTCGAGGCCGGCGGACAGAATGTCGCCTATGGCGTAATGTCATTCTCCGCCCCAGCCCCGATGTCCGGTACCGAGGAATATGTTTTCATAGGACGCGCTTGCGACGCCGACGGCGACCTCCTGGCCGATCCCGCAGGCAAGACCGCGCTCGCCGTACGGGGCGGGTGCAACTTTGCCGAGAAGGCCCAGAATGCCGTGGATGCGAGCGCGACCGCCGTGGTCATTTACAACAGCTCAGCGCCACTTTTCTCCGGCACCCTGGGCGGTGACCCCGGTCATGATGTCCCGGTCGTCAGCATATCCGGCACCGACGGACTGTTCCTGCGGGGCCTCGACTCAGCTGAGATCACCTGGCAGGAAGGCAGCGCAAGGTTCCCGAACCCGACAGGCGGTCTGATCTCCGGCTTCTCGTCCTGGGGCCTCTCGCCGGACCTGGAGCTCAAGCCGGACCTCGGCGCGCCAGGCGGCGCGATCTTCGCAACCTACCCGCTTGAGTTTGGTGGCTACGCGACACTCAGCGGGACTTCGATGTCCGCACCACATGTCGCCGGCGCGGTGGCCATGCTGCTGGAGGCCAAGCCGGACACGCCCGCCAGCCATATCCGGGATATCCTGCAGAACACCGCAGAGCCTAAAGTCTGGTCCGGCAACCCGCTCTCGGGCTTCCTCGGGCCGGTCGCGCGTCAGGGCGCGGGCATGATCGATATAGTGGCGGCGGTCGAAGGTACCGTGCGCGTGAGCCCCGGCAAGCTGTCGCTCGGCGAGAGCGAGGCCGGCACGCACCCGGTCTCGCTGACTGTCTACAACAGCGGCGCGGACGACGTGACGCTGGACCTCGAAGCGGAAACCGCAGTGATCGGCGTCACCCGCTCGATCCCGTCGGGTCCGCCGGACAATCCCGGAGCGACAGGCATCGGGTATTTCCTCGGCGGCTCGGGCGTGGCGTTCGAGGCGGAATCGGTCACCGTGCCAGCGGGCGGCAGCGCCACGGTCAACGCAACCGTCTTCACCGCGCCCGGCCAGGACGAGCTGTACGGCGGCTATATTACGTTGAGCGGCGGTGACACGATGCTGCGTGTACCGTACGCGGGTTATCTCGGGGACTACCAACTGATTAACCCGCTTAGCGAGGATGTCTTCGATCAGATCGTACCCGGCCGAGACCTGGTTCCTGGCTTGGCCAGACCCACCGCCACGGGTTGGACCATCTACTTCGAAGGTGCGACCTTCACGATGGAGAACGAGGACTTCCCGTACCTGCTCTTCAACGTCGGCCATCACGTCGAGCGACTGGAGTTCCAGGTCCTGGATGCAGGCACTGAAGCCCCGGTGCACCCTGTATTCTCGACCTACTTTGCCATCGACTATCTCGGGCGGAGCAGCACACGTCAGACCTTCTTCGCAGTGCCCTGGGACGGCACCCGCGAGCACAGCGTCGGCAACGGCGACCTGTTCAAGATCGTGCCGAACGGTGACTACAAGATGGCGATTCGCGCGCTCAAGGCAAACGGCGATCCGTCCAACCCGGATCACTGGGAAATCTGGACCTCGCCGACCATCACCATCGCGCGGCCAGAAGAGCCCAAGAAGAAGACCATCAACCTGCGCGGCAAGGGGCGTTAAGCGCCACGCGCATCGATAGCTGACTGAATGGTTGGCCCAAGGGCCTCCCCGGATGGGGAGGCCCTTTTTCTTATCTGGCCGGCCGCGCCGAAAGGTACTTCTCGCGCCTGAGCTGCTTGAGCGTGAAGCCCATCGCCTTCAGCACCTCGACGGACTCGTCGATCATGCCGGGGTTGCCGCAGAGATAGACGATGTCCTTCTCGGGATCGAGACCGAGATGAGCGAAGCGGGTCTGCACGTAACCGCTATGTTCCCACGGCCCCGGATCGGCGGGGAATTCGCGGCTGTAGCAGGCGCTGAACTCGGCGCCCTCTTGCCCATCGGCGAAGGCGCGGAAATCCGCCCCGAAAAGCAGCTCTTCGCGCCGCCACACGCCGATCAGGATGTGCACCTTGAACCCTTCGCCCAGACGCTGCTGCAGCGTGGGCAGCATGGCGCGGTAGGGCGTGATGCCGGTGCCGGTGCCGACCAGCACGTAGCGGCAGGCGGGCTCCTCGCGCAGCACGAAGCGGCCGAAGGGACCGCTGGCCTGGATCACGTCGCCGGGCTCGAGCGCCGCAAGCGCATCGCTCGCCAGCCCGCCGGGCACCGGCGACATGGCGATCTCCATCAGGCCGTCAGCGCCAGGCGGATTGGCGATGCTGTAGCTGCGGTGGGTGTTGCCGTGCTCGGTCTCGAAATGCAGGTTCAGGAACTGGCCGGGCACGAAGCCCAGCGCGCTGCCGTCGGCAGGACGGAACGCCAGGTGCAGCACGTGGGGCGTAGCGTGACGGCGCCAGGCGAGTTCGACGGGGAAAGTTTCGATGGCCATGGGGCGCGAATCTTCCGGGTTAGTGCCGGCGAAGACAAGTCCTGCACGCCGCCGGCCGCGCCGGCCTTGGTATAGTTCGCTCCTCGACTTGCCCAGCCATCCCGGAGATGCATCGATGAAAGCAGGCTTTATTTGTTCCCTCGCCCTGGCCGCCGCCGTGGTGGCGACCCCGGCCGCAGCGCACGATCACGACGCCCTCGCCAAGGCCGTGGCCGGCGACCATCGCACCGAGGCCTTCACGGCGCGTGACGGCGCGCGCCACCCGGTGGAGACGCTGCGTTTCCTCGGCTTCGACCAGAACCACGTGATCGTGGAAGTCTCGCCCGGCGGCGGCTGGTACACGGAGATCCTGGCGCCCGCGGTGCGCGACCACGGCAAGCTCATCGCCGCCCACTTCCCGGAAGACGCGGAATCCGCCTACATGCAGCGCGTGCGCGGCGAGTTTCTCGCCAAGCTGGCCGCGGCACCGGAGGTCTACGACCAGGTCGAAGTGATCGGTTACAAGGCGGGTACCGACAACGCGCTGGGCGCCCCGGGCAGCGCCGACCTGGTGCTGACCTTCCGCAACATGCACAGCCTGATGCGCCAGGGCACGCTCGAGGCGTTCCTGGCCGACGCCTATGCGGTGCTGCGCAGCGGCGGCAAGTTGGGCATCGTGCAGCACCGCGCCCCCGCGGGCGCCGATCCCGAGGCGGGCAAGGACAGCGGATACCTGCCGCAGGACTGGCTGGTGGAGCAGGTGGAGGCCGCCGGCTTCAAGCTCGAGGCGAGCTCCGAGATCAATGCCAACGCCAAGGACACGGCCGATCATCCGGGCGGGGTCTGGGCCCTGCCGCCGAGCTTGCGGCACGGCGAGGAGAACCGGGACAAGTATCTGGCCATCGGCGAAAGCGATCGCATGACGCTGCGCTTCGTCAAGCCCTGAGGGCGGCCGATCGCGCCTGGCGGGACCCGGGGCCGGGCGTGGAGGCTGTCTTAGCTTCCACGCCCAAAGCCTTGATTTTACATAACGAGCAGGTTGGCGTAGGCGCGGAAATTTCGGCTACACTCGCCTTGGTTGCAGGCTTTCGGCACGGCACCAGGGGGAGCGGGCGCATGCCCATATTCGTCGACAGGGATGGTGAATTTCACCACGATCATGGTCAGCATTTCGCGCTGACCTGCGCCTGTTGCGGCGTGTTCTCCCACATGACGCCCATCGCCGTGCCGAACTACGGCGAGCTGATGCGCCACAAGCCGCCGGAGACCGGGCTGGTATTCCGCTGCGACAACTGCAATGCCCCGGTGTTCCTGCGCTTCCCGGTCAAGGCTTACACCGAGGAACAGGTCGAGCTCTCCTCCAATTTCTCTGAAGTCGAGCGACCGAAAGAAAGCTTCGATTTCACCTACCTGCCCGAGGAGCTGGAGCTGCTGTTCCGCGAAGCGCTGGAGTGCTACAGCATGAATGCGCTGAACGCTTTCGCCTCCATGTGCCGGCGCGCCATCCAGTTCGTCTTCAAGGACCTCGGCGAGACCGGCAAGATCCGCATCTTCGAGCAGTGCAACGAGATCCGCACGCTGGCGGAAGTCGAGGGCACGACCTTCAACACGGTGCGACGCGTGCTGTTCGACACCGATGCCGCGCGCGAGGGAATGCCGCTGGTCTCGGCCATCGATGCGGGCGTGTTGATGGAGTTCATGCGCGACATCCTCTACGAGAGCTACGTGCGCAAGGGTCGCCTGCAGCAGGCCATGATGATGCGCCGCTACGTGGCGGAGCAGTCCGACGAAGCCGGCGACGACCGCTCCGAGACCCCGCGACGTAACGGCTCTTCCGGCTAAAAGGCCTCGCGGCTGAGGTTCTCCGGGCCGTCCGGCCCCATCCACACGTTGTCCTCGATGCGCACGCCGCCATAGGGCTTCAGGCGTTCCACGGCATCCCAGTCCACGCTGGCGCCCAACGGTGACTCGCGCAGGTGCTCCAGCACCGAGTCGATGAAGTAGATCCCCGGCTCGATGGTGAACACGTTCCCTTCCTCCACCGGGCGCAGGTTGCGCAGGAAGGGCCAGGCCTCCGGCTGCGGAATGCACTTGCCGTCGGGGCGGGCGAGCTTGCCGCCGGTGTCGTGCACCTGCAGCCCGAGGTGATGGCCCACGCCGTGCGGCAGGAAGGCGTTGCTGACCCCGGTCGCCACCATGTCGTCCGGCGCCATGGACACGATGCCGAAGTCCTCGAGAATGACCGCGACCGCGAGCTGGGCGTCCTCGTGCACGTCGATGTAGGAATGCCCGGCGCGTAGCGCGGCGATGAGGTCCTGCTGCGCATGGTCGAGTGCGGTCACCAGCGCAGCGAACTCGCCGCCCGGCTCGGCAGGCCAGGTGCGCGTGATGTCGGCGGCGTAGCCGCGGCAGCGCGCGCCGGCGTCGATGAGAAAACTCAGGCGCTGCGCCGGCGGTTCGCGGTCGAGCCGGCCGTAGTGCAGCGTGGCGCCGTGCTCGTTGAGCGCGATGATGTTGGCGTAGGGCAACTCGGCCTCGGCGTGACCCGTGGCCTCCAGGTAGGCGAGATGGATGCCGAACTCGCTCTCCCCGCCCTGGAAGGCGGCAAGTGCGGCCATGTGGCCGCGCACCGCGATCCGGTTGGCGGCCCGGATGCAGGCCACCTCGTAGTCCGTCTTGTACAGCCGCGAGAACTCGAGCGCCGACAGGACGGCGGGCGGATTGATCTCGCCCCAGCCCCAGTCCGCCACCGTGGCGTCAGCCTCGCCCACCAGCGCCAGGTCGCCCAGCCCGTCCGGCAGCGCCGCGCGGAGGCCGGCGGCGTCGTCGACCACCACCAGCTCGAAATGCCGCACCCAGTCACCCGTCGGCGCCGCCGGCACGGAGTGCCAGTAATCGCGCGGCATCTGCAGCACCAGCAGCGGCCGCTGCCCGGGGCGGAACAGCAGCACGGCCCCGGCATGGTCCTCGCAGGGCACCCACTGCTGGTAGAACGCGCCGGCGCGGAAGGGCCAGCTCTGGTCGTCGCGAAAGCGGTACACGGGCATGCCGGAATAGACCGCCACACCGCCGAAGGGCAGGTCCTCGAGCAGGCGGGTGTAGCGCGCCGCCAGGGCCTCGTGATGGGCGGGATAAAGCGCGTCGAGCGATGCGGTCGCTGGCGCTCGGTGGGTTGCTGGCATTGCTGGGCTCCGTGGTTCAGGCCGGCCGCCTGCATCGCGGGCGGGCATCTTGGCGAGGCTGCATTATAATCCTGCGAATCCGCACGGCGTCCCGCATGCGAACACGCGGACCATGGCAACCAATGATGATCATCGCATGAGCCAAGCCGACACATTCACCGCCGACCTGCTGGAAATCAGTGCTTCAGGCTATGCCGCGCTCGCGGCAGAGCGGCTGCTGGCGGCGCATCCACAAGTCGCGGCGCGCTTCGGCGCCGACGCCGTCGGTGCCTGGAAGTCGGCCCTCGCGCAGCGCATCGTCGAACTGGCGACGGCGCTGAGGCTGGGCGAGCCGGAGCTGTTCCGGGCCCGGGTGAACTGGGCCCGGCGCGCTTTCGGTGCGCGCGAGGTCCCGGAAAGCGACCTGCGCGCCAGCCTGGAAGCCCTCGCGGCAGTGCTGGCTGAAGAACTGCCCGCACCGGCGCGGCCCGGCGCAGCCGCGCTGCTGGCGGATGCGCTGGCGGTGCTGGACACGCCGGCCGAATCCGGTGACCAGCTCATCGACCCTGCGACGCCCCAGGGACGCCTTGCCCTGGCGTATCTCGCCGCGGTGCTCGAAGGCGACAGCCGCAAGGGCACCGAGCTGGTGCTGGATGCGGTGAATGCGGGCATGCCGGTGCGCCAGGCCTACCTCGAGGTGCTGGTGCCGGCACAACGCGAAATCGGCCGGCTGTGGCACGCGGGCGAGCTCGGCATCGTCGAGGAGCACGTGGTGACCTACACCACCGAACGGCTCATGACGCTGCTGGCCCACCGCGCCGAGCGCGCGGCTCCGAACGGCAAGACCGTGGTGTGCGCCGCCGTGGCCGGTAACGCGCACGACATCGCCGTGCGGGTGCTGGCGGATTTCTTCGACATCGCCGGCTGGCGCGCCGTGCACCTCGGCGCCAGCGTGCCGGCCGCCGAGATGGCTGCCGCGGTGCAGTATTTCGATGCCGACCTGGTGGTGGTCTCGGCCGCGCTGAGCGTCCAGCTGCCGAAAGTCGCCGACACCATCGCGGCGTTGCGGCGCATCGAGGACCGGCCCGTGCGCATCATGGTCGGCGGGCTGGCTTTCAGCGACGCACCCGGGTTGTGGCAGAAGCTCGGCGCCGACGGCTACGCCACGGACGCGGAGGCGGCGGTGGCGCGCGGCAACGAGCTCGTCTCGGGCTGACGCGCCCGACGGCCCCCGACGTTCCCTCAGTCCGCGTCGCCGGCCTGCCGCACGGCCCAGTCCCGCAAGGGCGTCAGCTCCAGGTCGAAGCGCTCTGCGATGTCCTCCATCGGCACGGCATTGCCGCGTGCGTACGCCAGCATCAATGCCGTGAGACTGCGCTCCTGGGGCGCACGCGCAGCCTTCTGCGCCGCCAGCAGCTCGGCCTCGCTGACCAGTTCGACTTCCAGCCGCCGTCCCGCCAGTTCCTCGAACAGCTTGACGACGTCGAGCGGGGCGATGGCCTCGGGGCCGCCGATCTCGAGGGTGGCGTTGCGCGCTTCCTCGCTGTCCACCGCCGCGGCGGCGAACGCCGCCACGTCGTCCCGCGCCACCCAGCTGATGGGCGCGCGGCCCTCGCCGAAGATGCGCACGCGGCCGCCGGCGACGTCGAAGCCGAGCGCCGGCGACAACCAGGTTTCCATGAAGTAGGACGGCCGCAGCACGGTCCAGCTCATACCGCTGTGCTTCAGCGTCCGTTCCACCGCGCGCTTGGCCAGCGTCAGCGGGTCGTCCTTGCCGATGGCGCCCGAGTAGGACATGTACACGAAGCGCTCCACGCCCTCCTCGGCCGCGGCGTCCACCAGTGCCAGCTGGCCGTCCCGGTCCACCTTGTCGATGCTGTCGCCGGGCCGCCCCATGGCCGTCATGCCCGAGACCACGGCATCGCAGCCGCTGCAGGCCTCGCGCAGGGAGTCCGCATCGTCCAGGTCCGCCTGCACCGGTCGCACACCGAGCGCCTCCAGCTCTGCGACCGCCTCCGGCGCGGAACTCGACCGCACCATCCCATAGACCGTGCCGCCCTTTTCCGTGAGCTGCCGGCAGATGGCCCGCCCCAGCTCGCCCGTCGCCCCCGCGACCAGGATCATGTTCGTTCGCCTCCGCTCCAGTGCTGCGCCGGCCCGCGCCGGCTTCCATGGCGCTGACTCTCACGAATCCGGGGACGTCGCGTCAAGTCCGGCGACGCAGTAAAGGCAGGAACGGGCTTCAGCCCACCCAGGCGCGCGCGTTGCGGAACAGCCGCAGCCAGGGGCTGTCCTCGCCCCAGCCGTCCGGGTGCCAGGAATGCTGCACGGTGCGGAACACGCGCTCCGGATGCGGCATGGCGATGGTGACGCGCCCGTCCGCAGAGCTGAGCCCGGCGATGCCCTCGGGCGAGCCGTTGGGGTTGGCGGGATAGCTGGATGCGACGCGGCCGTAATGGTCGACGTAGCGCAGCCACACCAGCCCGGCCTCGATGCAGGCCTGCTGGTGAGCCTCGTCGCGGAATTCCGCACGGCCTTCACCGTGCGAGACGACAATCGGCGTCACCGAGCCGGCCATGCCGGCCGTCATCAGCGAGCCGCTCTCCTCGACGCGCACCAGGCTCAGGCGTGCCTCGAACTGCTCGGAGCGGTTGCGCACAAAACGCGGCCACAGCCCGGCGCCGGGAATGATTTCCTTCAGCGCCGACATCATCTGGCAGCCGTTGCAGATACCCAGGGCGAAGGTCTCGCCGCGCGCGAAAAAAGATTCGAACTGTGCGCGGGCGCGGGGGTTGAACAGGATGCTCTTCGCCCAGCCCTCGCCCGCGCCGAGCACGTCGCCGTAGGAGAAGCCGCCACAGGCCACCAGGCCGCGGAATTCGTCCAGGGCGCGCCGCCCGGCAATGAGGTCGCTCATGTGCACGTCGACGGCATCGAACCCGGCGCGATGGAACGCCGCAGCCATTTCCACCTGGCTGTTCACGCCCTGCTCGCGCAGGATCGCGACACGGGGTCGCGCGCCGCGCGCGATGAAGGGCGCCGCAATGTCGTCCCCGGGCGCGAAGCTGAGCGTGGCATGCAGGCCCGGATCGTCGTCGTCGAGACGCGCGGCATGCTCCTCGCGCGCGCACTCGGGGTGGTCGCGCAGGGCCTGCATGCGCAGGGTCACCTGCGACCAGGCGTCGCGCAACTCGCGGCACGAGGCCTCCAGCAGCAACTCCGCGCCGCAGTGGACGCGCAGCACCGGCTCAGTGACGGGCCGGCCGATGAGATGCACGCAATCCGCCAGCCCGGCCGTGGCAAAGGCGTCCTGGACGCGTTCCAGCCCGCCGCTGCGCACCTGCAGCACGGCGCCCAGCTCCTCGGCGAACAGCAGCGCCAGCGACTCGCCGGCAAGGCAGGCGATGTCGATTTCCAGCCCGCAACGGCTGGCGAAAGCCATCTCGGCCAGCGTCGCGAGCAGGCCGCCGTCGGAGCGGTCGTGATACGCCAGCAGCTCGCCGCGGGCGTTGAGGTCCTGCACCACCGCGAAGAACGTCGCCAGGCGGGCCGGCTCGTCGAGATCGGGCGGCGCCTGCCCGATGCAGCCGTACACCTGGGCCAGCGCGGAACCGCCGAGGCGGTTGCGCCCGCCGCCCAGGTCCACCAGCAACAGCTCCGTCTCGCCCAGCTCCATGCGCAACTGCGGCGTCAGGGTGCGGCGCACGTCCTCCACCGGTGCGAAGGCCGAGACGATGAGCGACAACGGCGCCACCACGGCACGCTCGCCCTCCGGCGTCTCCCAGCGCGTGCGCATGGACAGCGAGTCCTTGCCCACCGGGATGGCGATGCCCAGCGCAGGACACAGCGCCTCGCCCACCGCGCGCACGGTGTCGAACAGGGCGGCGTCCTCGCCGCTTTCGCCGCAGGCCGCCATCCAGTTCGCCGACAGCCGCACGTGGCCCAGCGAAGGCACCGCCGCGGCAGCGATATTGGTGATGGCCTCGCCCACCGCCATGCGGCCGGACGCGGGCGGGTCCAGCAGCGCCAGCGGCGTGCGCTCGCCCATGGCCATGGCCTCGCCGGTGTAGCCGCGGTAACCGGTGTTGGTCACGGCCACGTCCGCCACCGGCACCTGCCACGGCCCCACCATCTGGTCGCGCGCGCTCAGCCCGCCGACGCTGCGGTCGCCGATGGTGACGAGGAAAGTCTTGTCGGCCACCGCAGGGAACTGCAGCACGCGCAGGGCCGCCTCGCGCAGGTCGATGTCGCCGGGTAGGGCGTCGCCATTCCGCGCCATGCGCCCGGCCTCGCGCGTCATGCGCGGCGGCTTGCCCAGCAGCACCTCCACCGGCATGTCCACCGGCGCGTTGCCGAACAGCGCGTCGCTCACCAGCAGGCGGCGCTCCACCGTGGTCTCGCCGACGTCGGCCCAGGGACAGCGCTCGCGCGCGCAGATCGCGGCGAAGGCCTCGAGCCGTTCAGGCGCCACCGCCAGCACATAGCGTTCCTGGGCCTCGTTGCACCAGATGGCCATGGGGGACATGCCCGGCTCGTCGTTGGGGACCTGGCGCAGCTCGATGCGGCCGCCGAGCTTGCTGTGGTCGATGACCTCGGGCAGCGCGTTCGACAGGCCGCCGGCGCCGACGTCATGGATGAGCATGATCGGGTTGTCTTCGCCCAGGGCCCAGCAGCGGTCGATCACTTCCTGGGCGCGGCGCTGGATCTCGGGGTTGCCGCGCTGCACCGAGGCGAAGTCGAGGTCCTCGCTGCTCTCGCCGCTGGACATGGATGACGCCGCGCCGCCGCCGAGGCCGATGAGCATGGCGGGGCCGCCCAGCACCACCAGGCGCGCGCCCGGCGCGACCTCGCCCTTCTCCACGTGCCCGGCGCGCACGTTGCCCAGGCCGCCGGCGATCATGATGGGCTTGTGGTAGCCCCGCACCACCCCGTCGACGGGCAGCTCGCAGGTGCGGAAGTAGCCCGCCAGGTTGGGCCGGCCGAACTCGTTGTTGAAGGCGGCGGCGCCGATCGGCCCGTCGCGCATGATCTCCAGCGGCGTGGCGATGCGCCCCGGGAAGCCCGGGCCGTCCTGCTCCCACGGCTGCTCGTAGCCGGGGATGCGCAGGTGCGAGACCGAGAACCCGCACAGCCCGGCCTTGGGCTTGGCGCCGAGGCCGGTGGCGCCCTCGTCGCGGATCTCGCCGCCGGCGCCGGTCGCAGCGCCCGGGAAGGGCGAGATCGCGGTCGGGTGGTTGTGGGTCTCCACCTTCATGAGGATGTGCACCGGCTCGGCGACGTAGCCGTAGCTGCCGTCCGCCGGCGCCGGGAAGAAGCGCTCGGCCTCCCAGCCCTCCATCACCGCGGCGTTGTCGCGATAGGCCGAAAGCACGCCGCCCGGCGACTTCTCATGCGTGTTGCGGATCATGGCGAACAGCGACTTCGGCTGCGCCTCGCCGTCGACGATCCAGTCGGCGTTGAAGATCTTGTGGCGGCAATGCTCGCTGTTCGCCTGGGCGAACATCATCAGCTCGGCGTCGGTCGGGTTCCGCCCGGTGTCGAGGTAATGCGCCGCCAGGTAATCGATCTCGTCTTCGGACAACGCGAGGCCGAGCTCGCCATTGGCGCGCACCAGCGCCTCGCGCCCGCCACCGAGCAGGTCCACCGTGCCGAGCGGCGCCGGCTGGTGGCGCTCGAACAGCCGCGCCACCTCGTCGACGCGTCGCACCACCGACTCGGTCATGCGGTCGTGCAACAGCACGGCGACGCTATCGAGTTCCGCCGCTTCCAGCGGCCGCCGGGTCACCAGGTGCCAGGCGATCCCGCGTTCGAGCCTGCGCACCATGCCGAGACCGCAGTTGTGGGCAATATCGGTGGCCTTGCTGGACCAGGGGGAAATGGTGCCGAAGCGCGGCACCACGAGCAGGAACTCGCCCTCGGGGAAGGCCACGGCGCGCGACGGCCCGTAGGTCAGGAGCCGCTTGAGCAGGCGCAGCTCCGCCTCGTCCAGGTCGCGTTCCAGGTCGGCAAAATGCATGTGGCGCGCGGCAACGCCCGTGACCGCGGGACAGGCGGCGCGCAAGTCCTCCAGGCGCTTGTCGAGTCGGAACTGGGAGAAGGCCGGCGCACCGGGCAGAGTCAGCATGATTTCCTGGGGCCGCGGGCTGGGGGGCGTCGGGATTTTACGACAGACGCCGCCCCCTGCCCACCCGGGCCCGCCGCGCGCCGTGGGCGCCTACAGGGAGCGCCAGTCCAGCCCGGCCTGCTGGCGCGCCACCGCAACGTCCTGCGGCGGGCAATCCAGCACCGCCGCCAGGGCCTGTTGCGCCAGCTCGGGCCGGTTGTTGTGGTCCGAGAGGTGCAGTGCGACCAGGTGCTGCAGGCGCGCGATGTCGACGCTCGCCAGCAGCTCGGCGGCCTGCCCGTTGGAGAGGTGGCCGAGGCCGCCCCCGACCCGCCGCTTCAGGGATTCCGGGTAAGGCCCCCCGGCCAGCATGGCCTCGTCATGGTTGCACTCCACTGCCAGCGCATCGCAGCCCTGCAGGCTGGCGACGACGTGCGGAGTCACCCGGCCCAGGTCGGTGATGATGGCCAGCCGCACGGCCCCGTCGGCGAACAGGAACTGGCAAGGCTCGCGCGCGTCGTGCGGTACCGGTACCGGTGTGATCTCGAAGGGACCGAGCGCGAAGGGTTCGTGTGCGCTGATCAGCTCCAGGCGCGGCGGCGGGGTCATGCGAAAGCCCTTCGCGGTCCCGGCGGTGGCCAGCACGCGCAGCCGGTGACGCGTGGCGAAGCGCGCCACGCCGCCGATGTGGTCGCTGTGCTCGTGGGTCACCAGGATGGCCTCGATGTCGGCCGGGTCGCGCCCGAGCGCTGCGAGCCGCGCCTCGGCCGCCTTCAGGCCGAGGCCGCAATCCAGCATGACGCAGCGGCCGTCGGCTTCCACCAGCGCGGCGTTGCCGCGACTGCCGCTGGCCAGCCAGGAAAATCGCACCGGGGACCCTACTTGCCGCGGGAGGAATCAGTGCCCGGCGCGTACACCGGCAGCGGGAACTGGGCCACGTTGCCGCCCTCGATGGCGCTGATCTTGCTGACGCCCTGCGTCTCCACCTCGTCGACGCGCAGCACGGAATGCAGCGGGATATAACTGCGCTGGACGCCCGCAAACTCCGAGCGGATGCGCTCCTCGGACGGATCCACCACCACCGAGCTGCGCTCGCCGAATACCAGCTCCTCCACCGCAAGGAACCCGAACAGGTCGCCCTGGGACACGGACCGGGCATAAATCTCGTAGACCTTGCCCTGGTTGACGAATAGGACCTTGTAGATGCGCCTGTTTGCCATGGGACTCACTGTAACGGAGGGGGGAAGCGACCACCTGCGGCGGGAAAGCGTGACGCAGTTCACATAATGTGTCGTTGTGGCCGGGCCGCGTTTAACCTATTTTTGCTGCATACGCCCTCAAGTCAATGTTTTGCCGGAATCCAAATGCCCCTGACCCTGAAGATCGTCAGCAAGCAGAAGCACATTCTCGGCGCCGACAGCGTACGGGTCTTCAGCGTGCATGGGGGTTCCATCGGCCGGGCCTCGGACAACGACTGGGTGCTGCCGGACCCCGACCGCTACATCTCGGGTCACCATGCCAGCGTCGATTACCGTGACGGCGCCTACTACCTGCGCGACACCAGCACCAACGGGGTCTACGTCAATCGCTCCGACCAGCCGGTCGGCCGCGGCACGCCGATCCGGCTCTACGACGGCGACGAGCTGCGCATGGGCGACTACCTGTTCCGCGTCAGCATCATCCAGGTGAGCCAGAACGAGGAGGAGTCGCGCGGCCCCCGCCTGAAGCGCAAGGAGGAGGATCCCGCCGCCCTTTCGCTGAAGCTGCTCAGCGAGCACGCCGAGGCCGGCGAAGACGCGCAGGAACGGCTCGACCGCCAGCTCTCCGGTCGTCATTCTGCGGGCGACGACATGCTCGCCACCGTCCGCGTCACGGATGCGGAAATCGACACCCAGGCGGACGTCGACCGCAAGAAGGTCGCGGCGCTCAAGCAGCAGGAGTCTGCGCACTCCAGCGCCGGCGACTCGCTGCGCTTAGACAGCGTGCCCGACCTGCCTGGCCTGCCCAAGGCCGCCCCGCGGGGCGGCGAGCGCCGCGATTTCACGGAGGCTGTGCGCATGCTGCTGGAGCATGCCGGCCTCGATCCGGCCAACGTCGCGCGCGAGGACGAGGACGAGATCATCGCCGTCGCCGGGCAGTTCATCCGCAGCGCCACCGACGGACTGCGCGTGCTGCTGGAACAGCGCGGCAAGACCAAGAGCCAGTTCCGTATCAGCCAGACCGGTTTCCAGGCCGCCGGCAACAACCCGATCAAGCTCATGTCGACCACGGAAGAAGCGCTGGAGAACATGTTCCACCGCCAGGAAGACGTCGACCCGGAGGCTTACCTCGGCCCGCTGCAGGCGGTCGAAGACGCCGTGCGCGACCTGCGCATCCACCAGGTCGCCGTGATGAAGGCCATGCAGGTGGCGGTGCGCGAACTGCTCGACAAGCTCGACCCCGGCGAACTGGAGGAGCGTTTCCGCCAGGGCGCCAAGGGCGGCGGGCTGTTGTCCAGCTCGCAGAAAAGCCGTTACTGGGAGCTGTACCAGGAAGCCTATCGCTCGATCGCGGGCTTCCCGGACGAGAGCTTCACCGCCGTCGTCGGCGCGCGCTTCGCGGACGCCTATGACCGCGAGGTGCAGACCTCGGTGTCGCGCGAGGCGCGCAAGAAACGCAGCTAGCCCTTCTCCGCCGCCGCCAGGCGCGGCGTGTCCGCGCCGGATTCCGCGCGCCGTGCGATCGCCTCGGTCATGCGGCTGAAGATCAGGCCGTGGAATGGCGCCAGCGGGTACCAGTAGAGGAGTCCCCACGCGCCCTTCGGATGCCAGTAGGCGGTGGCGGTGATGCGCGTGCCCTCGCCCTCCGGCTCGAGCTCGAACTCCAGGATGCCGGCGCCCGGCGCTTTCATGCCGAACAGGAGCGTGAGCCGGCGCTCGAGCTCGAGCCCGATGACGCGCCACGAATCGACGGTATCGCCCACGCGCAGCTCGCGCTCGTGGCGTCGGCCGCGGTTGAAGCCGGGGCCGCCGATGAACCAGTCCGCCAGCTCGCGCAGGGTCCAGAGGAAATCGAGGGCGTAATAGCGGTTCTTGCCGCCGATGGCGGCGATCACCTGCCAGGCCTCCCCGGGCGCAGCAGTGGTCGAGGCGCTGCCGGAACTGCGCTTGGCGTAAAAGGCGTAGTCCTGGCGGTAGTTGCGGTACATCAGCGCGCCTTCCGTCCAGCGCGCCGCCACCGCCTGGCGCCGCTCCGCCTCCAGCGCGGCGCTCACGGCGGCCCGGTAATCCAGCAGGCGCTGCGGCACCAGTGCGCGCAGCGGCTCGGGATCCGCGGGGATGTCGTGCGCCAGGCCGCCGATGAGCGCGCGCGCCACGGGCGTGGGCACCGTGGTCACCAGGCCCAGCCAGTACGACGACAGCATGGGCGAAAGCACCGGGACCGGCACGATGCGCGTCTTGCGCCCCACCACCTCGCCGTAGATGCGCATCAACTCTTCGTAGGACAGCATCTCGGGACCGGCAGCGTCATAGATGCGGCCCGCGCTCTCCTCGTGCTCCGGGATGCGCGCCAGGTATTCGAGCAGGTTGTCCAGCGCGATGGGCGGCATGCGTGCGCGCACCCAGCGCGGCGTGACCATGGCCGGCAGCGCACCGACCAGGTCGCGAATCACCTCGAAGGCGGCGGAGCCCGGCCCGACGATGATGCCGGCGCGGATCTCCGTCACCGGGACCGCCCCATGGCGCAGGCGATCCCCGGTCTCCTTGCGCGAGACCAGGTGCTCGGAACGCGCGCCCTCGGGGATCAGGCCGCCGAGGTACACGATGCGGCGCACGCCGGCACGCGCCGCGGCAGCCGCAAAATTATCAGCGCACTCCAGGTCGAGCTGCCCGAAATCGGCCCCGGCGGCCATGGAATGGACCAGGTAGTACGCCGTGTCGACGCCCTTGAGCACGGCGTCCAGCGTGTCCGGCTCCAGGGCGTCGGCGGACATGCGCTCGACGGTTTCCCAGCCGGGCCGCTCGAGGGAGGCCGCATCGCGCGCCACGGCGCGCACACGCTTCCCCGCCGCCAGCAGGTAAGGCACGAGGTGGCCGCCGATGTAGCCGCTGGCGCCGAAGACCAGGTTGAGCGGGCGTCGCCTGGCCATCAGGCGCTCGGGTTCACGTAGGCCAGCGCAGCGGGCTCGAAGCGCCGCGGCTGGATACCGAACATCGACCAGGCCTCGCTGCCGTCGCAGGCGTTACCCTCGAGCAGCATGTCGAGCTGGGCGCGGGTCACCGGGAACCAGGCGAAGCGGTCCAAGAGGGCCGCCGCGGCGCGCGGCACCGCGACCGGCGCCGGCACCATCAGCTTGCGCTTCCCCGCGGCCGCGGCAATCACGCGCAGGATCTCGCGCCACTCCGGGGCCTCGGGACCGCCCAGCGGGAACACCCGGCGCACGCTGGCCGGCGTCTCGAGGGCGCGCACGAAGGCCTCGGCCACGTCCTCCACCGCCACCGGCGACATGCGGAAGCGCCCGGCGCCGGCAGGCCACAGCCCGGCGTGGAACAAGGGCGCCGGGATCGGCGGCTTGAGCATCTGCTCGTAGAGCATGCTGCAGAACTCCATGCGCCCGCGCGGGTCGCCGAACACCACGGAAGGACGAAACACCGTCCAGTCGAGCCCGCTCGCCGCCAGGTATTGCTCGGCGCGGAACTTGGTGGACTGGTAGCCGGTGCCGTCCGGCTTGACGCCGTTCGCACTCATGAGCACGAAACGCTGCACACCGGCGGCGACGGCCGCGTCCACGACCCGCGCCGCGCCCTGGTAATGCATCTTCTCCCAGGTGACGCCCTGGTCCGGGAACTCCCGCAGCAGGCCGATGTTGTAGATCACGGCCTCGGCGCCTGCCAGGCAACGGGCGATGGCGCCGCGATCGTCGATGTCGCCGGGAACGATTTCGCAGCGCTCCGGTTGCACCACCTTGGACTCGCTGCCGGGCCGCACCAGCAGGCGCGGCGCATGGCCGTGCGCAAGCAGGGCATCGACGAGGTAGCTCCCGACGAAACCCGTGCCACCGAACAGGGCGACTTTCATGACATGCTCCTCGCGCCGGGCACCGGGCAGGTCCCGCTGCTGCAGCGCTTCTCAAACCTGCCCCGACTGTGCCAGCGATAGGCCCGGTCGAACAAGCGCTCCATGCCGGCCGCGCGCACCCCGCGTGACAGCCAGCGCCAGCCGGGCAGCTGGTCCCACAGCAGGAGGAAGGCGTCGCCGCCGGCCACCAGCCGGCCGTGACGGTCGCGCACGTGCAGGGTTTCCATCGCCGCGGCAAAACTGACGCCCTCGGCGGTCAGCGCCTCCGGCTGGACCATGAGATCCACCCACTCGGTGCGTCGCGCCCAGTCGCGTCCCTGCCAGTGGGCGGCGCCGGCGGCGCAGACGGGGCAACCGCTGTCAAAGTAAACGATCGTTTTCATGCCGCTGCATTCGTTGCGTGTGTCGCCGCCGGATTCGGTCCTTGCCGCCCGCCGGGCCCTGTCTTAAGGTACGCCGGCCAACAGCCACCGGTCCAAGCCGTGTCAGACCTTTCCCATACTTTCGGCAGCCAGGAAGTCGATCCGCGCGAGCGGGAACAGCTGGTGCGCGACGTGTTCCGGCGCGTGGCGCGCCGCTACGACCTCATGAACGACCTGATGAGCTTCGGCATCCACCGGCTGTGGAAGCGCTCCATGGCCTGGGCGGTGAACCCCGGCCCGGGCCAGTGCATCGTGGACCTCGCCGGCGGCACCGGTGACATCGCGCACCGCCTGGCCGGCGTAGACCGCCAGGTGATCGTGGTCGACCCCAGTTACGAGATGATGGCCGCCGGGCGCGACAGCCGGCACCACGCCCTGCGCTGGGTCGCCGGCACGGCCGAACAGATGCCCTTGCCGGACGCCAGCGTCGACGCCGTCACCATCGCTTTCGGCATCCGCAACGTCACCCGCATCGAGGACGCGCTGGCCGAGATCCTGCGCGTGCTCAAGCCCGGCGGCCGGCTGCTGTGCCTCGAGTTCTCGCGCGTGCAGGGCCCCCTGCGCGTGCCTTACGAGTTCTACAACCGCTGGGCCATCCCCGCCATCGGCGCGATGGTGGCCGGCGACACTTCCGCCTATCGCTACCTGGTGGAGTCCATCCGCCGCTTTCCGGACCAGCAGGCCTTCTGCGGCATCCTGCGCCAGGCCGGGTTCACCGACGTCTGGTACCGCAACTACAGCATGGGGATCGCCGCCCTGCACGTCGGCTCCCGGCCGGCATGACCGCCGCGCCGCCGGTGGCCCCGCTCGCCGCGCTGGCGCGGCGGCCCGCGGCGGACCCGGTGCTTTACTGGCCCGGCGGCGTGATGAGCGCCGGCGAACTCCGGCGCCGGATCGCCAGTCTCGCGGCAGCGGCCGCCGCGCACTCCCCCGGGCCTGGCCCGCTGCGTGTCACCAGCACCGACCGCCTGGAAATGCTCACAGGCGTGCTGGCGGGGCTGTCGCTGGGACGGCCGGTGCTGCCGCTGGCCGCTGCATCCGGAGATGATCCGGCATGGGGACTGCCCCCCGGCACAAAACCGGCTGCAGAACTCTGGGTGCCGACCAGCGGCAGCAGTGGCCCGGCGCGCATCGCGCGGCTGCCGGCAGCCGCACTGGATGCGCACGTGGCTGCCAGCACGGCCGTGCTCCCGCGCCTCGGGCCGGGCGATCGCTGGCTGGTGTGCCTGCCGATGCACACCATCGGCGCCCTGGCCGCCGCCTGGCGCGCGCTCAGCGCCGGCGCCTCGCTGGCCCTGCTGAAGGGCTTCGATGCGGCGGCCGCACGGGCGCTCATGGCCGCGGGCGCGACGCATGTCTCCGTGGTCCCGGCCATGCTCGCGCCGCTGGCCGCGGCGAAGGCCCCGCCGCCGCGAGGGCTGCGCTGCCTGTTGTCCGGTGGCGGACCCCTGTCGCAGGAGGCGGCGGATATCGCGCTCGCGCAAGGCTGGCCGCTGTGGCAGGGCTGGGGCATGACCGAGACCTGCGCGCACGTCGCGGCCGGGCCGGTCGACGCCGCCTGGCAGCCCGGGGTGGTGGGACGCCCGCTCCCCGGCGCGGAGCTCTCCGTCGAGCCCGGGAGCGGGCGCATCCGCATTGCCGGGCCGATGGTCATGGCCGGCTACCTCGACCCGGGCGGCTCGCGCGACGCGGGACTCGCCGCGGACGGCAGTTTCCTCAGCAGCGACGCCGGCGAGTGGCTGGACGACGGCCGGCTGCGCTTGCTCGGGCGCGCGGATGAAGTCATTGTCAGCGGCGGCGTGAACATCCATCCCGAGACGGTCGAAGCGGCGCTCGAGGCCTGTCCCGGCGTCGACGAAGCGGGCGTCACGAGCCGGCCCGACCCGCGCTGGGGTGCGCTGGTGGTCGCGGTTTACGCCGGGGACATCACGCCGCCGGCGCTGGATGAGTGGGCGCGGCAGCACCTGCCGGCCACCGTCCGGCCGCGTCGCTTCCTGCGCGTGGCGCGCCTGCCGCGCAACGCCATGGGCAAGCTGCTACGCCGTCAGCTCGGCGAGCTCGGGCTCGAAGCCGAGGCCGGGCCGCTCGGCTAACTGCAGCACGCCGCCCGGCGCCGGCGCGGGACCGAGCAGCCTGCTCAGCCAGCTGGCGGTGTCGAGACCGTGCGCCAGGCCGTTGCCCAGCACCGCGGCGAGATGCGCCGACAGCCACAGGCCGACCGCGGTATCGACGCTCGCCGTGACGATGCTCTCGGTGCGCGGGCGCAGCGCCAGCGCCAGGACGCGCGAAGGACCGCCCACCACCATGGGCTTCAGCACCTGGCGGCGCACCGGCAGCGCCGTCTCCTCCGGCCACGACGACAGGGACTCGTCCAGGGCGATGGAGAAATCCACCATGCCCTGCAGCCGGGCCAGGTCCTGTGCGTCGGCGTCGGCCGCGGGTTCCTCGAGACCCTCGATCGGCAGGCCCGCAAAGCGCGGCAGGACCTGCTCCGCCTCGGCCGTGGTCCAGCCGCGATTCACGTCGAGCCGCAGCTGCAGGCCGTCGGGCAGCGACTCCATGGCGCGGAAGAACAAGGGCAACTCGTCTGCCAGCGGCGCGGTCGCCAGCTTCAGCTTGGCCACCTCGAAGCCCCGGCGGCGCGCCTCGACCAGGCGCGCGCCCAGGTCCTCGTCGACGGCGCCGACAAAGGCGTTGACGCGCACCTCGCCGCTCGCGTCCGGCCGCAGCTGGCGGAACAACGGCACGCCGGCCCGCCGCGCCTCCAGGTCCAGCAGGGCGCACTCCAGCCCGCAACGCGCCGCCGGCCGCTCGCGCCCGGGCAGCCGCGCCCGCGCCTCGGCCGCGGACAATCCCGCCAATTCTGCGCTCGCCCGGCGCAGCGCGGCCTCGGCGAGGTCCGCCGTCTCGGTACCGGCGCCCGGCAGCCCGGCGGTCTCGCCCCAGCCGTGCGCGCCCTCGCTGTCCTCGACCCGGACCAGCCAGCCGCGGCGCAGCACCGTGTCGCCACGCGCGCACTTCCATGGGCGCGACAGCGGGATCGCGTAGGGGTGCAACTCGATCCGGGCGATGCTGCGCCCGGCGCCCGCCTCAGACACGCAGGCCACCGAAATACACGCCGACACAAAGCAGCAGCCCGTAGACGAACTGCAGCCGTGCAGTGTCGCCGAGCAGCGCGTTGAATCCGGGCCCGACCGGCTCCATGAGGAAACGCCGCACCAGCAGCATGGCCCAGGGCAGCACCAGCAGCGGCCACAACCAGCCGCGTCCCCCGCCGAGCGCCAGCAGCGGCAGCACGGTGAACGGCAGCAACATCAGCAGGCCGTACTCCATGCGACTCACGCCGGGACCGAACACCACGGCGAACGTCCGTCGCCCGGCACGGCGGTCGTTGTCGCGATCGCGGTAATTGTTCACCACCAGCACCGCTGCCGCCGGCATGCCGAGCAGGCCGCCGGCGAGCAGGGCCACGGCGTCGAAGCGCCCGGCCTGGAGGTAATAGCTGCCGGCCACCGCCGCCAGGCCGAAGAACAGCCAGACGAACACCTCGCCCAGGGCCGAATAGGCGATCGGCCGCGCGCCGCCGCTGTAGCCCCAGGCACAGATGATCGAGGCGATGCCGATGGCCAGGATCGGCCAGCCGCCGACCCAGGCCAGCCACAGGCCGAGCAGGCCCGCCGCGGCGAAGGCGAGCACCGCGGCGCGCTTCACGGCGGCCGGGCTCAGCCAGCCCTCGGCGGTGGCGCGTCGCGGCCCCAGCCGGGTGCCCGGATCGTCGGCGCCGCGCTCGAAGTCGGCGACGTCGTTGTGCAGGTTGGTGCCGACCTGGATGAGCAGCGCGGCCAGGATGGTGACGGCGAACACCGCCCAGGACACCCGGCCGCTGTCCTGCGCCGCCAGCGCAGTGCCGACCAGCACCGGCACCACCGCCACCCACAACGTGCGTGGACGGCTGGCATCCAGCCAGTGGCGCACAAGCCGTTGCGGCATCGCCTGCGTCACGCCTTCAGGGACGCCGCGGGAACTTGTCGAAATCGGGCTTGCGTTTCTCCAGGAAGGCGTCGCGGCCCTCCTGGCCCTCCGCCGTCATGTAGAACATGGCGGTGGCATTGCCGGCCAGCTCCTGGATGCCCGCCAGGCCGTCGGTGTCGGCATTGAAGGCGCACTTGAGCATGCGTAGGGCCGTCGGCGACAGCTCCAGCATGCGCCGGCACCACGCCACCGTCTCCTCTTCCAGCCGCTCGAGCGGTACCACCGTGTTCACGAGGCCCATGTCCAGCGCCTGCTGCGCATCGTACTGCCGGCACAGGAACCAGATCTCCTTGGCCTTCTTCATGCCCACGGTGCGCGCCAGCAGCCCGGCGCCCAGCCCGGCGTCGAAGCTGCCGACGATCGGCCCGGTCTGGCCGAAGCGTGCGTTCTCCGCCGCGATGCTCAGGTCGCAGACCAGGTGCAGCACGTGGCCGCCGCCGATGGCCCAGCCGGCCACCATGGCCACCACGGGCTTTGGCAGGCGCCGGATCTGCATCTGCAGGTCGAGCACGTTGAGGTGCTGCGTGCCGGTAGCGTCCTTGTAGCCGCCCTGCTCGCCACGCACGCGCTGGTCGCCGCCGGAACAAAAAGCCTTGCCGCCCTCGCCGGTGAGGATGATCACGCCGATCGAGGGGTCGTGGTGCGCGTGCGTGAAGGCGCGCTGCAGCTCCATCACGGTTTCCGGCCGGAAAGCGTTGTGCACTTCCGGGCGGTTGATGGAGATGCGGGCGATGCCCTCGGCGTGCTGGTACAGCACGTCCTGGAAATCGAGCTCGGAAACAGTTGTCCAATCCATTTGCACACCGGCTGCTGGGCGAAAAACGCACATTGTACTTGGGGCCGGCAGCCCGTCCACCGGGTTCTGCCGCAAGGCGGGACGCTGCCGGGCGGCGCGGCCGTGCGTGCTACACTTTCGCGGTTCTGACAGACCGTTTTACACCGTGGATTCAACTCCGCTCGAGTCACACCCGCAACTGGCCTTCGTCGACGAGCTGCAGCGGCGGCTCGCCCGCGCCCTTGCGGGTGCGCCCGGCGCAGGGTTCCTCAGCCTCACCCTGCCGGTGCGCGACTTCCCCGGCAGCCCCGGCCTGCCGTCCGGCGAGCCCGCGGTATGGTGGGGCCGTCCCGGCGAGCAGCGCTTTCGCGCCGGCGCCGGGATCGCCTGGGAACGGCAGGCCGGGGGGCGGCAGCGCTTCGCGACACTGGCTGCCGCTTACCGGGCGCTGTGCGCGCAATGGCGCGCCATCGGCGTCGAGGGCGCCCGCGGGGCTCGCAGCGCCTTCCTCGGGTTCGCCTTCAGCCCGGATGCCGCCGGCGAGCCGCTGCCGAATGCCCTGCTCTCGGTGCCGCGGGTGGTTGTCGAGCGCCGCGGCACCGGCACCGTGATGCATTTCAACGGCGCCGCCAGCGAGGATCACGCGGCCCTGCTCATGGACTGGACGCGCACGGCGCGCCGGCTGGTGGCCGCCGCCTGGGCTGGCACGCCAGCCACGGACGCAGCGCCGCCCGGCCCGGTCGATGCACGGCTCCCGGCGGGGGATCCCACCTGGCCCGAGCGGGTGCGCGAAGCGCTCGACGCCATCGACCGGCTGCCGCTGGAGAAGCTGGTGCTGAGCCGCAATGTCCACCTCTCGCTGGGCGCGGCCCCGGAACTCAACCGCGTGCTCGAGCGGCTCGCCGCGCGCTACCCGGAAGCGGCCGTGTTCGCCGTGCAGCGCGGTGACGCCAGCCTAGTCGGCGCCTCGCCCGAGCGGCTGCTCGGACTGGAGCACGGCCTCGTAGTGGCGGACGCACTGGCCGGCTCGGCGCCGCGCGCCACCTGCGACGACGCCGACCAGCTGCTCGGCGGGCGCCTGCTCGGCGACCCCAAGGAACTGGCCGAGCACGAGGTGGTGGTGCGCGAAATCCTCGCGGCGCTGGAGCCCCTGTGCACCGCCGTGATGGCCTCTCATGCGCCCGCGCTGCTGCGGCTGCAGAACGTCCAGCATCTCGCCAGCCACGTGCACGGCCGGGTCAGGCCCGAGGTGGGCGTGTTCGAGCTGTTGCAGCGAATGCACCCCACGCCGGCGGTCGGCGGCGCGCCGCGCGGCGCGGCGCTGGACTGGCTGCGACAGCACGGCGAGGCGAATCGCGGCTGGTACACGGGCGGCGTCGGCTGGCTGGACGAGGCCGGCGGCGATGTTTGGGTCGCCCTGCGCTGCGCACTGCTCGAAGGGCGCGAGGCCTGCCTGTATGCCGGCGCCGGCATCGTGGCGGGCTCGGAACCCGACCAGGAATTACGCGAGACCGGCTGGAAGCTCCAGCCCATGCTCGAGGCCCTCGCGCTTGACTGACCGACCCCAGCCCGACCGCGGCGGCGCAGCTTGGCGGCGCAGCGTGGCGTTGCTCGACGGGCTGGCTGGGACCGGGCTGCGTCACGTCGTGGTGTCGCCCGGTTCGCGTTCGACGCCCCTGGCGCTGGCTGCGGCCCGCTGCGAGGCCTTCACCCTCCATGTCATCGCCGACGAGCGCTCGGCGGCTTTTTTTGCGCTCGGCCTGGCCCGGGCCACCGGCGACCCTGCCGCGCTGATCGCAACCTCGGGCTCCGCACCGGCGCACTGGCTTCCCGCGGCAATCGAGGCCTGCGAGGACGAGCAACCACTGCTGTTGTTGAGCGCCGACCGCCCGCTGGAACTGCTCGATTGCGGCGCCAACCAGGCCACCGAGCAGGGCCGCCTGTTCGCGGCCCACGCGCGCGCCGTGCTGGCGCTGCCGGCCGATGCCGGCGATCAACATGCCCGGGATGTCGGACGGCGTGCAGCAGCCGCCTGCCGCTGGCCCCGTCCCGGCCCGGTGCACGTCAACGTCGCGCTGCGCGAGCCGCTGGTGCCCGCGGATCCGGCGGCCTGCGCAGCCTGGTCGCCCGGCCCTGCAGCGGTCCAGGTCCCGGCCAAGGTCACGCCCTCGCTGCCCGCGCTGGCCGGCTGGGCGGCGCGGCTGCGCGGGCGCACCGGCGCCATCCTGGTGGGCCGGCTCGCGCCCTCGGACCCGGCCGCGGAGGCCGCGGTCGACCTGGCGCAGGCGCTGGACTGCCCGCTCATCGCCGATCCGCTCTCCGGCCTGCGGCATGGGGGTCATCCCGGGGCGCGCGTGATCTGCACCGCAGACGCCTTCCTGCGCCACCCGCAGGCGCCGGTGCCCGACTGGCTCATCCGCGTCGGCAAGCCGCCGGTGTCGCGCTGCGTCGAGGAGTGGGCGGCACGCTGCGGCGATATCCTGCTACTGGGCGGCCACATCGCCTGGACGGATCCGTTGCGGGCTGCAGCCCGGGTCGTGCTGGGGGACCCGGCCGCGAGCCTGGCGGCGCTGGCTGCGGTGGCGCGACGAGCCGAGCTGCAGGCTGCGCCGTGGGATGCACTCGACCGCCTGGACGCGGCGGCACGCGCAGCGCTGGCCGGTCTCGAGGCGCCCCCGGCCGAAGCCGCGCTGGTGCGTGCAGCGGCGGCCGCTGCCGGCAGCCGGGCGCCGCTGTTCGTCTCCAACTCTCTCGTGGTGCGCGACTTCGACAGCTTCCTGGACCGGGACGGGGAGGCGCTCGCCCTGCACGCCAACCGCGGCGTCAGCGGCATCGACGGCAATCTCTCCACCGCGGCCGGCATCGCGGCGGGTAGCGGCCGCGACACCCTCGCCGTGCTGGGGGACCTGGCGTTGTTCCACGACCTGAACGCACTTGCGCTCCTGCGCGACGTGCCGGTGGTGGCCGTGGTGATCAATAACGGCGGCGGCGCGATTTTCGGCCAGCTCTCGCAGGCGGGACTGCCCGAGTTCGAGCGGCTCTGGCTGACGCCGCCCGGACTCTCTGCGGAACGGGCCGCGGCGCTGTTCGACCTGCCTTATGCCAGGCTGGACACGGCAGCCGATCCGGAAGCCAGGTTGCGCGACGCCCTCGCGGCCGGGCGCGGGACGCTGCTCGAATACGTCGTCGATCGGGCCGCAAGCCATGCCGGGCGCAAGGCCTGGTGGGACGCCCTCGCCGGCGCGGGCACGGCATGACGGGCATCCAGGACAACAGGGAGAAACACCAGTGAAACCCCGCAGTGAACAGCCGGCCATTCGCATGATGATGATGCCGAAGGACACCAATGCGCTGGGCTCGATTTTCGGCGGCGTCATCCTCTCCCTGATCGACCAGGCCGCATTCGTCGAGGCCAGCCGCCAGGCCTCGCGCAAGTTCGTCACCATCGCCATGGACAAGGTGGAATTTCACAAGCCGGTGAAGATGGGCGACATCGTCAGCCTGTGGGCCGACACCATCCACATCGGCCGCAGCTCGATCCGCGTGCGGGTCGACGTGCTGGCGCGCTCGCGCTCCATCGACGAAGAGGTCCGGGTCACCAGCGCCGAGGTCACCATGGTGGCCATCGACGCGCACGGCCAGCCGACGCCCATCCACATCGACGACCCGGACGCGCCGGCCACGGCAAATCCGCGCTGACGGTCGGCCGGAGAAGCTACGCGCCGAGCAGCCGCGCGGTTTCGCGCGCGATCTGCAGCGCCTCGTCGGCGGCGACCACCAGCACTGTCGCGCGACTGTCGTGCGCCTGCACCTGGGCCGGCAGCGGCCCGGCCTCGGCATTGCGCGCCGCATCGAGGCGCACGCCCATCACTTCCAGGCCGGCGCAGATGCGCGCCCGCACGTCCGCGCGGTGCTCGCCGATCCCGCCGGTGAACACCAGCGCATCCAGCCGGCCCAGCGTCGCGGCCAGCGCGCCCACGTGCCGCCGCGCCCGATGGCAGAACACCTCCAGCGCGAGCACCGCGCGCTCGTCGCCCGCCTCGGCGCGCCGCCCGATCTCGCGCATGTCGCTGTCGCCGCACAGGGCCAGCAGCCCGCTCTCCGCGTGCAGCAGCCGGTCGATCTCAGCCGGCGCCAGCCCCGCCTCGCGGGCCAGGTAGCCCGGCACGGCGGGATCCAGGTCGCCGCAGCGCGTGCCCATCACCAGGCCTTCCAGCGTCGACATGCCCATCGAAGTATCGATGCTGCGCCCGTTCTGCACCGCGGTGGCGCTGGCGCCGTTACCGAGGTGCAGCACCACCAGCGCAAGGTCACCCGGCTCGCGGCCGAGGCAACGTGCCGCAGTTTCCGCCGCGTAGCGCACCGAACTGCCATGGAAGCCGTAGCGACGCACGCCGTAATCTCGCCACCAGGTCTCGGGCACGGCGTAGCGCCAGGCATGTTCCGGGATGGACTGGTGGAAAGCGGTGTCGAACACCGCCACCTGCGGCGCGTGCGGGAAGGCCGCCATGGCCGCCTCGATGCCGGCCAGGTTGGCAGGGTTGTGCAGCGGCGCCAGGGGCACCAGGCCGCGGATGCGCGCCAGCACCGCGTCGTCGATGCGCACGGCTGCGCTGAACTCGGTCCCGCCGTGGGCCACGCGATGGGCCACGGCGTCCGGCGATCCGTGCTGCGTGAGCTGGGCGATCAGCCCGGGCGCGTCGGGCGTGCCCGCATGCTCGATCATGCCTGCGGCCAGGGCTTTTTCCGCGGGCATGTCGTAATAGCCGAACTTCAGCGTCGAGCTGCCGGCGTTGAGCACCAGCACCCTCACCGCGAGAACTCCTGCGCCTGGACTGCGGTGATGGCCACGGTCTTCACGATGTCGCCGATGCTGGCACCGCGTGAAAGATCGTTCACCGGCTTGTTGAGGCCCTGCAGCACGGGCCCGACCACGATCGCGCCGCCCGAACGCTGCACCGCCTTGTAAGCGTTGTTGCCCGAGTTCAGGTCCGGGAACACCAGCACCGTGGCGCGGCCGGCCACCTCGCTGCCCGGAATCTTGGTGCGGGCCACGGTCGCGTCGACCGCAGCGTCGTACTGGATCGGTCCTTCCACCGGCAGGTCCGGCCGGCGCTCGCGCACCAGCGCCGTGGCCGCGCGCACCCGCTCGACCTCGGCACCGGTGCCCGACTCCCCGGTCGAATAGGACAGCATGGCGATGCGCGGCTCGATACCGAACATGCGCGCGGTCTCCGCGGAGCTGATGGCGATGTCGGCGAGCTCCTCGGTCGTCGGCTCCGGCACCACCGCGCAGTCGGCGTAGACCAGCACGCGGTCGCGCATGCACATGAACAGCACGCTGGAGGCGATGCAGACCTCGGGCCGCGTGCGGATGAACTCGAACGCCGGCCGGATGGTATGGGCCGTGGTCGTGACGGCGCCGGAGACCATGCCGTCGACGTCACCCAGGTGGACCATCATGGTGCCGAAGTAACTGCGATCGCGCATCATGTCGAGCGCACGCTCCGCCGTGACGCCACGATGCTGGCGCAAGCGGTGCAACTCGGCCGCGTAACGCTCGAGCCGGTCCGAGTGCGCCGGGTCGATGATCTCCACGTCCTCGAGGTCCAGCGCCAGCGCCGAGATGCGCCGGCGGATCAGCGTCCGGTCGCCGAGCAGGACCAGCTCCACCGCGCCGCGCTTGAGGAGGATGTCGGCGGCGCGCAGGATGCGCTCCTCCTCGCCTTCGGGGAGCACGATGCGCTTGCGGTCGCTGGCCGCGCGACGCATCAGTTCGTACTCGAACATCAGCGGCGTCATGCGGGCGGGACGTTTCAGGTCGATGCGCGCCTCCAGCGTCTCCACCGACACTCCGGCCTCGAACAGGCCCAGCGCGCGCGCCACCTTGGACTCGTCCTCCGCCTTCAGCCAGGCGCGCACCTCGTGCACGCGCGTCGCCGTCTCGTAGGTCTCCTCGGTCACGGCGAGCACCGGCAGCGACTCGTCCGACAGGCCGCTGACGAGGTCGCGGATCTGCAGCGTGGGTTCCAGCCCGCCGGTGAGGACGATGCCGGCCAGGCCGCTGCCCGCGGTGGAGCGGTTGGCGACGAAGCTGCCGAGCAGGATGTCGGCACGGTCGCCGGCCGAAATTACCAGCGAGCCCGGCTCCAGGCGCGCGAGAAAATGCGACAGCTCCATGGCAGCCACGCGCACCCGCGTGATGTCGCGCCGCAGGGACTCGGGCGAGCCGTGCAGCAGCCGGGCGCCCAGCGCCCGGGCCACGTCATCCACCGTCGGCCGCGCCAGCGCCGGATCCTCCGGCACCACGAACAGCGGTTCGCCGTTGGCCTGCGCGGTCGCCAGCTCGGCGCGCAGCGCCCCGAGATCCTGCGCGTCGGCGCGATTGACGATGGTCGCGGCGACGTCGCAGCCGCGCGCCTGGAACACCTCGCGCGCCACCTTTATGGCGTTGTGGATCTCGTCCGCAGTGCGCCCGCGGCCGCTGATCACGGGGAGGATCGGCGCGCCCAGGTTCTTCGCCACGGCGGCGTTGAAATCGAACTCGAAGGCGGACGAGACTCCGGTGTAGTCGGTGCCCTCGCACAGCACGAAATCGCACTGCGCCTCCAGCGCCTTGTAGCGTTCCAGGATGACCTTCAGCACCTCGTCATGGCGCCCCGCGGCCAGTTCACGCTGCGCCTGCTCGTGCGTGAACGCGTACACGGCGCTCACGCCGATCTCGAGGCCGTAGCGCCCGGCGATCAGCGCCATGTCGTTGTCAGGCGCGTCGGCGGACGCGACCACGGGCCGGAAGAATCCCAGCCGCGCCCGACGGCGTGACAACAGTTCCATCACGCCGAGCGCAACCAGCGATTTGCCGCTCATGGGCTCGGTGGCCGCGATATACAGGTTGTCCGCCATGCGCCTAGCATGACGCGCTGCGGCAGGCGCGGCAATCGCGGGATGCCGCGATGGCGGCCCGCCCTGCCCTGCCTCCGGCCTTGCGCCTTCATCCAGGCGGGCGCTTCCCCTGGCCGCGGCCGGGCCATTGCATGGTCCTTCTCGCTTGGAAGTCTTATGCCGCTCGAAGGACCATGCAATGCCCAGGCCGCTACTCATGTGATGCCCGCTGCGTTGCCGGCGCAAGGTCGCGGGGGATGGCGGTGTTGGCGGGCCAGCCCGTGCGGCAAGCCGCGTTTAGCTCGGTGAGTCAGAACGGCGACCCGAGCCAGACATCGTCACACCCGTCACGGGCCTGCCACCGAACCATCCCGTTTCCGACAGCGACCTGGCCAGCGTGCGCTACGGGGTCAGACCCCCTTACCGGGACAGCGGCTGGGTATGACAGGGTCCTGCGAGCGGCATAAGAATTCCAAGTGAGCAGGGCCCTGTCATGCCCAGCCGCGGACAGGTCTTAAGGGGCCGGGGCCGGGGTCGGAGCAGCGGCCCGGGGCCGGTCAGTCGCGCGCCGGACCCCAGACGGGATGCCCGTGCACATGCTCGTGCACCTCGCCGCCGTGGCGGTGTCGATGCTGGTGCGCGAGATTGTTCGCCAGCAGCAGGGGCATGTCGCCCAGCGCGTCGGCGACGGGGCCGTCGAACGCGACGTGGTGCTGCTCGGAGAGAATCACGGCGCGGCTGCCGAGCTCCGGCGCCAGCGCCATGTGATGCGTGGCCACCACCGTGGTGATGTCACGCTCGCCCAGCCAGTCGATGAGCCAGCCCACGGTGCGCGGATCAAGATTGGCGGTCGGCTCGTCCAGCAGCAGCACCTCCGGTTCCACCGCCAGCAGGCAGGCCAGGCAGAGTCGCTGTTTCTCGCCGCCGGAAAGCTGCGATGGATGCTCGTCGAGGTGGCGATCGAGGCGCATGAAGCCGGCCCAGTGCCGCACGCGTTTCCGCGCCTCGTCGGCCGGGAGATGACGCAAGCCGAAACCGATCTCCTCGGCCACCGTGGCGTTGAACAGCATCGCCTCCGGGTGCTGGAACATCAGCGCCACGCGGCGCCGGAAGCCGGCGGCGAAGTCCCGTGCCTTGAGCGCAGCTGCATCGACCTCGCGGCCCGCGAAGCGCATGCGACCCGCGCTCGGCAGCACCAGCCCGTCGAGCAACTTCAGCAGCGTGCTCTTGCCGCAGCCGTTGGCACCGAGCAGCACGACCCGCTCGCCGGACGCGATCGACAGGTCCACGCCGGCGAGCGCGGTGCGCCCGTCCGGGTATTTCACCGTGACCTGTTCCAGCGCGTACAGCACGCCTGTGGTGGCCTCAGTCATCCAGCGCCCCGCGCGAACGCATGCCCTGCGTCAATGCCTCGGAGTTGTACATGGCCTTGTCCAGTGCTGCCAGCCCCAGCGCCGCACCCGCGCGGTAGCGCTGGCGGAGCGTGGGCGGCAGGGTGCTGCGGCTCTGGACCGCGGCGCGATACTCGGTGGCCAGGCGACGAAAGACCGTGACCTGGCTGCGCACGATCGCGAGCCAGCGCCGCGCAGCCGGGTAAGCCGCCAGCGCACGATCCAGGTCGATGTCGCGCACGGCCCAGGCCGTCAGCAGCGCCAGCAGCACCACGCGCAGGTTGAGCAGCAGGAGGTAATCGACGACGGGGCGTTCCTGCCACCATGCCAGCACCAGGTAACCGGCGGACAGCAGCAACAACACCGGCGCGACCGCGCGCGTGGCGCGCCACAGCAGCCGGCCGCGACCGCGGCCGGAGCCAAGCAGCACCAGCGCCATGGCGACGGCCAGGACAACGGGTTCGTGCACCAGCGTCGTTGCCACCACGGCCGCGAGCCAGGCCCACAGGGCGAGGCGGTGCCTCATGTTGCGGCCTCCACCCAGCGCCGCTTGTGCGCGTGGCGTAACACCAGCACGGTCAGCGCCGCCTCCCCCGCCGCGATGAAGGCGTGCGGCACCAGCAGCGCCGGCAGCGTCACGGCAGGGCCGAAGGGGAAAAACAGCGGTGCGCCGTCGGGGCCCTGCGCGATGCTCGGCTGCAGGCCGAGCACCAGCGCCAGCAGCAGCGCCGCGACCATCACACCGCTCCAGGTGGCGATCGCGACTGCCGCGGTTTCGTTGCGGCCGCGCAGCAGGCGGTAGCCTGCCCATGTCGTCCAGGCGGCCACGAAGCCCAGCGCCAGCGCATTGACCGGCAGGGAGGTGATGCCGCCGGCGCCGACGACGACGGCCTGCAGCACCAGCACCAGGGTGTAAGCCAAGGAGGCGATCCACGGCCCGAACACCAGCGCCAGCAGGCCCACGCCGACGATATGTCCCGACGTCCCGCCCGGCAGCGGCAGCATCAACGTCGAGAGCAGGAACGCCAGCGCCGTGAAAACTGCCAGCCGCGGCAGCATCTCGTCGCCCATGCGCGCGCGCAACCGGCGCGCCGCCACCACCCACAGCGGCGCGGCGAGCGCGAGCGCCGGCAGGTAAGTCTGCGGCGAGATCAACCCGTCAGGGATGTGCATCCTCAGCCCGCCGCCGCACGGCGACTGCGCCACAGCGCCCAGATGCCGAACAGGCCGAGCAGGTAACCCAGGCCGGCGAGGACGCGGCCGGCGTAACCATGGCTATGCGCATCCTGCGCCGCGGTGACGGTTGCAGCGCTGCCCGCTGCATCGACCGCTACGCGCACCACGGTGCCATGCCCGTCCGCAGTGAACACTTTGACCTGCCACTCACCGGGCCGGTCCGGGCGAAAGCTGACTTCCCCGATGGCGTTGACCTGCCCGACCTGGAACGGCGTTCCGTCGCCGGGCGCGAGAATCTCGTACGACTCGAATTGGGGGCTGTCCCCACCCGCGAAGGACAGCTTCAGCACCAGGGCGTCCGCGTCGACCATCTCGTGCAGCAGGGCGTGAGCCGCGCCGGTCACCGGCGCCAGCGCGATCGCCAGCACAGCCAGCGCACCTGCAAAGTTCAGCAGCTTGTTCATGCCTGAAAACCCTTGCGAGACTGCACCCTGGGATGGGCGCGGGGTAAGAGAATTTACGGAATCTTCTTACCACCCGTGCCGGCGGCCCTCAATAGGGGTTTTCCGGGCGGGACTCAGTCGTGGGCACGACGATGGGAATGTCGATGGGCGTGCTGGTGCGCCTCGTCCGTGCCCGGCGCAGGGATGCGATGCAGCCGGCCGTGATGAATACCGGGGCGCGCCATCACCGAGTCCCCGAATGCCTCCACCTCCGACGACGGGCCCTTCAGCAAGACCGCCTCCAGGCAGTTGTCGTGGTCGAGGTGCATGTGCAGCGTGGTGACGGTGAGGTCGTGGTGGGCGTGGTGCGCTTCCGTCAGCCGCTTGCTGAGCTCGCGCTCGTGATGGTTGTAAACGTAGGTGAGGACGCCGAGGCATTCCGTTTCCGGGTCCTTGTCCAGCCGCTCGCGCGCCAGCGCGTCGCGGATCAGGTCGCGCACCGCCTCGGAGCGGTTGCGCGCCCCCTTGCGCTGCATGTAGTCGTCGAACTGGCGCGCCAGCTCGGCCTCGAGAGACACCGTGAATCGTTCGCTCATCTCGTCTTACCTCCGCCCGCCACGCAGCACGCGTCGCGCTTGCTGCAACCACCGGCTGCATCATAATGCAGCGCATGAGCGAGCCGACAGCCTGCCCGAACTGCGCCACCCCGCTGCAGGGCCGCTACTGCCACGCCTGCGGCCAGAAGCGCATCGAGCCGGAGGAACAGCGCTTCGGCTGGTTCCTGCGGCAGCTGCTCGAGTCGCTCACCATGGTGGACGAGCGTTTTCTCGGCAGTCTCGGCCGGCTGCTGTTCCGCCCCGGGTCGCTGGACCGCGACTGGCTGGAGGGGCGGCGCAAGCGCAACCTGGCACCGCTGTCGCTGTTCCTCATCGCCAACGTCGTCTATTTCTTCTACCCGCCGCTGTCGGACCTCAACCTGTCCCTGGCGGAGCAGCTGGCGCAGCCGCATGGAGCGCTGGCGCAGCAACTGGTCTCCGCGCGCCTGGAGGCCCGCGGTATCGAGTTCGAGGACTACGCGCTGCAGTACCAGGCGGAGGCAACCAACCTGGCCAAGGTGCTGGTGATCCTGCATGCGCCACTGTTCGCCCTCGCCCTGCTCGCGCTGCACTGGCGCCGCGGCCGCTATTTCGTCGACCACCTCGCGGTCAGCCTGCATTTCTGGGCTTTCCTGCTGTTCGTGGTGATGGTCGTGCCGTGGCTGTTGTGGCTGCTCGTGACCGCGACCGGCCTGGGCTCCAAGGCCCTGCTGCAACTGACGCTCGCGGGCATCGTGCTGGCCTACGCTTGGCGGCAGATCCAGGTGGCCTACGCCCAGCCGGGCTGGCTGGCGCTGGCGAAGCTGCCGCTGCTCTTGGCCGGCCTCGTCGCGGCGCATCTCGTCTACCGCGCGGTCCAGTTCTTCGCCGCCTTCGCGCTCAGCTGACCGGGGCCCGCCGAGATTGACACCCCCTGCCCCGGCGCGGACAATGCCTCGCCTTCGGAGGGGTGCCAGAGTGGTCGAATGGGCTTGACTCGAAATCAAGTGTACGGTTTACCGTACCGTGGGTTCGAATCCCACCCCCTCCGCCACTCCAAAGCCCAGTCAGTCTCCAGGATTCGAACCCACGGTTCATAACGAGCGGGTTCGAAATCGGAGCCGGCGCCAGCCGGCGGAGATGCCGTCCCGCAGGGGCGGCCCATCCCACCCCCTCCGCCACTCCAAAGCCCAGTCACTCTCCAGGATTCGAACCCACGGTGCATAACCAGCGGGTTCGAAATCGGAGCCGGCGCCAGCCGGCGGAGATGCCGTCCCGCAGGGGCGGCCCATCCCACCCCCCTCCGCCACTCCGGCTCATAAGCGACAGATAACAAATAACTTTTTATCTGTCTGACATATCCCCCAAAAGCCCCCTTAAACAGGCCCTGGCTTCATCGACCGGTGGCGAATACTGCTTCCAGACCCTCGGGGCGATTTCTTGCCAAGCCGCGCCACATGCCGGACATTGCCAAAGCCCCGGACTTATCTCCTCCGGTCGACAACCCGGTGAGAACAAGTCGCGACCATCGCGAATTGATGAACCACGACTCATGCCATGAGTTTTAAACGCTCGTGCCGCCTCGGGTGACCGGGCATTTCCTGAGAGCAGCTTGTATTCCCTTGCAGCGCGGCTTCGCTGCCGAAGGCCCAGCCGGGTATTTCAGCACCTTGGTCTTCACCAGCACGGATCTGGGGCCCGCTCCGATTCTCGCGAGACCGCGCGTCACGGTCCCTCATGCCCACCCCCAAAACAGAACCTAAGGTTCCATTAGGGACGGCCGATATGAATGTCTCGGGATGGAATCTCTGGGAACTCGCGCGTGCCCTCCAGCCAGGCGAGGCTCCCGAGAATGGGTGCTACTTAAGCTTGGGCAATGGCAACGCTCAAGCGGTGGATCGGTTTGGTAGATGTCATGTTTTCTTGCAGCCGCCCAAACGGCGTCAGGATCAGATTGGGGCTAGCCCCGCTGCGTCACACCATTACGATCCATGGCGCGATGCTGTCTTTCGCACGGAGCTCAGAAAAGAGCCCGGGCTGGCCAGATTTTGCGACGTGGCCAGCGCCGTGCACTGCGCGGTCCCTGGTTGATCGATGATGAAGCGAGTTCTTACGGTATTCCTGCCTTTGGCGATCGTGTTTCTCGCCGCCTTCTGGTATCTCCAAGACACGACCGTTCGCAGCAAACGTAACATCGTCGAAGCGAGCGAGGCTCGCATCGTCGCGCTGCAGGCACAGACCGCCGCGCGCGCCTTGCAGGATCTCGCGACTGACCTGCAAGTTCTGGCGAACGGGCCCGCCTTGCATCGCTATCTGTTGCGTCGTGATTCCGAAGCCTTGCGCCGACTTGAAATGGAATTCCTCAATTTCTCCGGGCACAAGAAGCGCTACGATCAAATCCGATTGCTCGACCTCCACGGCATGGAAATTGTCCGTGTCAACTTCTCTCGCGACGGTCGGGCCGAGATCGTACCCGGGGAGCAACTTCAACCCAAGGGCGGCCGCTACTACTTCGCGGAGTCCATCAACTTGGCGCCAGGCCAGATCTTTATCTCTCCGCTCGACCTGAATATTGAACATGGCGCCATTGAAGAACCCCTCAAGCCCATGATCCGCCTGGGCATGCCGGTAGTCGATGAGATGGGGCGGAAAAGGGGCGTCGTCATTCTCAACTATCTGGCCCAGTACTTAATCGATGCCGTTGAAAGCAGCGGCAGTGAACTCCTGGGCGATTTCTCGCTGCTGAACAGCGAGGGCTATTGGCTGGCCAGCGTCAAGCGGGACCAGGAATGGGGATTCATGTACCCGGAGCGCAGTCATATGACGTTCAAGGCAGCGTTCCCAGAAGCGTGGGAGCTGATGCAAGTGACGGATTCCGGCCAGTTCCAGTCCCCCAAAGGGCTATTTACTTTTACGAAGGTTCTCCCCCGGGTTACCGGCCGCCAAAGCGAGCGGAAAGACTCGTCCGATATACCTCGTGACCCTTCGTTGGCCTTGGCAACACAACAGCATCGGTGGCGTATTGTCTCGCACGTCTCCAGCGCCGCTCTATGGCATCAGGTTGCCTCACCACTCTCATCCATGATCGCCACTTTGCTCGGGGGACTGAGTGTGCTGGGCGCGCTCGCTTTTGGCGTCGCCAAGGCCCATGCGCGCGTCGCCAAGGAGCACGAAGGACGACTACGCAACATCGAGGTGCTGCGGAAAAACCAGACTGAGTTGATGAACCAGTTGCACTTCAATCAAACGTTGATTGACAGCATACCGGCGCCAGTATTCTTCAAGGATACCGAGGGGCGTTATTTGGGCTGTAACAAGGCATTTGAAGCATTCATCGGCAAGACAGCGGAGCAGTTGATCGGCAAGAGCGTCTCTGATCTTGCCCCCCGTGACCTTGCGAGTGTCTATTTCAAGCAGGATCAGGAGTTGTTCGATAACCCGGGCCAGCAAGTTTATGAAAGTTCGGTCGTGTATGCGGATGGCTCACGCCATGAGGTTGTTTTCTATAAGCACACTTTTACCAATCACCACGGTGAAATGGGCGGATTAATCGGCGTGATGCTGGACATCACCGACCGTAAGCGCATGGAAGAGCAAATCAGGCACATGGCTCAGCACGACGCTCTGACCGGCCTACCCAATCGCAATCTTCTCGAAGATCGTTATCGGCAATGTGTTCACCGTGCGCAGCGTGAACAAAGCTCGTTCGCCATCCTCATGATGGACCTGGATGGCTTCAAAGGGGTGAACGACACCCTAGGACACAAGATCGGCGATCTCTTGTTGCGACAGGTGGCGAAGCGGCTCGCGCAATCCATGCGTAAAACCGACACGCTATGTCGGATAGGCGGTGACGAATTCGTCGCTCTATTAGAGGAAGTGCAAGAGCAAGAAAATATCATTCGCGTGGCCGAGGCAATTCTCGAGACGCTGGGCAAACCCTTTATTCTTGGTCCGGAGCAAACTGCCCGGATAGGTGTAAGCATCGGGGTTGTGGTCTCAAGAACTTATGACGAAGCTCTGGACACCCTACTTACGCGCGCCGACATGGCTATGTATCGGGCCAAGCGAGACGGGCGCAATCGATACGAGTTTTTCGATTTGGAATCGCGTTGGATGCCTGATCGATGCGCCCGAAACGGCGAATTTGTCCGGCCTGGTACTGATGAATGTTGAGTCGGGCCCGGGACTGTCGATGGTCGACGTGTGTCGTCGACCCGGCCTTTCAGTCAACCGCCCCATTTCCCGGGAGTTTACCGACAGCCTGATCCAGCGCGGTAAGTGCGTCCGCGACAGCCTGGATGCGGTTCTCGAGCGCATGGATGTCACAGGCCGGGTCTGCAGCAGCGCGCTCCAACTCCGCCGCCCGCGTCGTCAGCGCCTCAGCGCCCAGGTTGGCTGCCGCACCTTTGAGCGAGTGGGCGGCCTGGCGTAGTGCGGTGAAGGCCCCGTTCTCGAAATGGCGCCTAAGCTTCGCGGCGTCATCGCGGTGGTAGCTGATCAGCTTCCTCAGCAGTGTGGCATAGACTTGGAAATTGCCCCCGAAAACGCGTGTCGCAATCGTAGTATCCAGACCATCAATCCTGGCCAGGGCCTCGTCGAGCGTAGGTGCCAGAGTTGCGGGCTCGACGTCCGACAGCGCCGACGGGTCGAGTCGCAGCCAGCGTGACATGGTCTCGTACAAATTGTCCGGCTCCACTGGCTTGGCAATGAAGTCGTTCATGCCTGCCTGTTGTGCCGCCTCGCGATCTTCCTGGAACACGTTGGCGGTCATCGCCAAGATGGGAAGGAACTGGCGGTTGGGATGGGCGCGAATCTCCCGTGCAGCCGAGAGGCCATCCAGTTCCGGCATCTGCAGGTCCATCAGCACCAGGTCATAGTCGCGCCCGGCGACCTTCTCGACTGCTTCGCGGCCGTTGACCGCTGTGTCGACCTCGACGCCGGCGCCATGAAGAATCTGCAACGCGACCTCGCGGTTGATGGGGTTATCCTCAACCAACAGTACACGCGCACCGGCCAGTCGGGCCAGCGGCTGCCCCTGGTGCACACGCTCGGCGTCTTGCGACTCGACCGGCTGGACCCCATGGCCCCGCTCCAGCCGAACCTCGAACCAGAAGCGGCTACCGACCCCTTCACGGCTCTCCACACCGACCTGCCCGCCCATCAACTCCGCCAGCCCGCGTGTAACAGACAAGCCGAGGCCGCTGCCACCATATTTGCGGGTGATTGAGGGATCCGCTTGCTCGAAGGAAGTGAACAGGTGCCGGACACGTTCGGGCGCTATGCCCGGTCCGGTGTCCTCGACAGAGAAGCGCACGGTGAGGCCCGCCTCATCCTCACCGAGCAGGTCCGAGGCGATGCGAATCCGGCCGCTTTCGGTGAACTTTACGGCGTTCCCGGCCAGGTTGAGCAGCGCCTGGCGCAGCCGCGCCGGGTCGCCACGCAACCAGTGCGGCACGTGGTCCTCGTCCACCTCGACTTCGAGTCCCTTGGCGCTGGCGCTCGCCGAGATCATGGATTGGATCTGGTTGAGCACGGCGGAAAGGTGGAAGTCGCGATGGTCCAGCACGAACTTGCCAGCCTCGATCTTAGATATGTCGAGGATGTCGCTGATGATGGATAAAAGGTGCCTTGCAGCGGCATCGACCTTCGACAGCTTTTCTGCCTGGGCGTCGCTCGCGGATTCCTGCCGCAGCAGGTGTGCGAGCCCGATGATGGCATTCAGCGGCGTACGGATCTCGTGGCTCATATTGGCGAGGAAGGCGCTCTTGGCCTTGCTGGCAGCATCGGCCCGCGCGCGGGCTTCCACCAGCTGCGCCGTCCGCTCGCTCACCAGCGCCTCGAGGTTGACTCGGTGCCGCTCCAGCTCTTCCTCGAGGCGCTTCGACTCCGTCACGTCTTCTTTAACGCCGACGTAATGCGTGATCCTGCCATCCGGCTGGCGCAGCGGCGCGATGTGACCGAGCTCAATGTACTCGCTGCCATCCTTGCGCAGGTTGAGGAACTCTCCGCGCCATGCGCGGCCGCTTGTCAGCGCCGCCCACATGGCCTCGTAAAAGGCGCGCGCCGTCTTGCCGGATTTCAGAATCCGCGGATTTCGGCCGAGCACCTCCTCACGCTGGTAGCCTGAGACGCGCGTGAAAGCCTCGTTGACGTACTCGATTTCCGCATCCAAATTGGTGATGACGATACTGTTGGGGCTCTGCTCAATGGCGAGCGAGAGCTGCCGCAAGCGAGTCTCCATGCGGCGCCTTTCCAGGATCCGCCAGGCCTCGTCTGCTATCAGGCGCAGGGTCTCGACATCGGCTTCGGTGTAGTCACTCTCCTTGTCACCGAGGCCGGCCAGCATCACCAACTCACCTTGGTCGAGCACCGGCACGGTGATCAGCCGGCGCAGTTCGGCCTGCTCTAGCGGATCGTTAGATACCACAGGAGTCCGGCGGCGCACCGATTCTTCCCAGATTCCGCCGGGCGGCAATGTGCCCGGTTGGAGACGCTGGTTGAACGAGACGCGACTGCCGGTCAGCTGCCTCGCCAGCCCTTGCGCATACTCGACAAACACGCGCTCGTCCATGATCTCGGCAGCCCGGGGCAACTCGAGCATGGCCTCAGCTCGGCGCGCCTGCAGCTCCAGGGCCTGCCGGGCCAGGTGTCGTTCGGTCACATCCTCTGTGAACAGGATGATGCCACCTACTGTGCCGTCAGCGGCACGCCAAGGCACCACCTCCCAGTTGACGAACAACTCGGTGCCGTCAGCGCGCGGGAAGCGGTCGGCTGTAACGCGCACGGTCTCCCCCACCAGGCCCCGCCGATGCGCCTCAAGCCTGCCTTCGTCAAGGTCGGGAAACACTTCATAGTGCGAGCGGCCACGGGTTTCCAGATCACCACCACCATAGGTTTCGCGCCACATGCGTGTGGTCGCGAGGTAGCGCATCTCCCGGTCGAATATGGCGATCGGGGCCGGCGTATGCTCGATGAACAGCTCGAGTTGCTCCTCGCGTTCGCGGAGGTACTGCTCGCGCCGCCGGGGTTCAGTAATGTCCTGGACGATGCCCGCCATACGACGCGGCCCGCCGCTTTCGGCCGTCGAGTGTCGCCCGGTCGCCCAGATCCAACGCAGGGCACCGTCACGCCGGACTATGCGGCACTCGAAACTCCAGTCCGCGCGGTCTCGTATTGCTGTTTGAAACGCCTCGTCCACACGCGCGCGATCTTCCGAATGGACGTGCTCGAGGAATACCTCGTAGCTCCATTCCGGCAGCAGCTCCTCATAACCGAAAATCCGGTCATGCTGCAGCGTCCGGAGGGCCGTGTGATCGACCAGGTCAAGATCCCAGGCCCCAATGCGACTGGAATCCAACGCGAAGCGAATGCGAGCTTCGGCTTCATCAAGTGCCGCCCGCGCCTGTTTTCGCTCGGAGATTTCGCGCACCTGGCTCTGGCGGTAGACAATACCCCCAAACTCGATACTGTTGGAACTCACTTCGACCGGGAACACCACGCCGTCGCGCCGCTGGTGCAGGGTTTCGTACAAGGTGCCTACGGCCGGCTCGCGCCACTGCGCCTCAGGGTCTCCCAAGGTCTCGGGCGCTTGCAACTCGCGGATGTTCATCCGCAGCAGTTCGTCGCGAGACCAGCCATAGACCTGGGCCGCAGCAGCATTGACCAGTGCGATGCGACCCTCGGTATCGGCCAGGAGCAGGATATCTCGCGCGTTATCCAGCAGCGCCACCAGCGCTTCGCGCGATGCGTTCTCTAGCAGCATCCTCAACTACGCCCCGGTTCCCGTGCTCCCGTGCTCTCGAACCGGAGCTTCGCAGCCCTTGTCATCTGCGTAAATTGTGGCAGTCCGCAATGACGCCGTGCTGCAATGCAGCGCGGGGTCAACCGCGCATGAGCCGGGCCGCGCTTGTCTCTAGTCTGTTTATTCGCTGGCTGCGCGCAGCCACTTGAGCAAGGCGCGATAGATCGCCTCGGGCTCCACGGGCTTGCCGATGAAATCGTTCATACCGGCATCGAGGCACGCCTGCTTGCTCTCTGAGAATACATTGGCTGTCATGGCGAGGATCGGCACTTGCTCTCTGCCAGGAATCTTGCGGATCTCGCGCGTGGCTTCAAGCCCATCCATGACCGGCATTTGTACGTCCATGAGCACGATATCGTAAGGGTGGCCCGAGGCCTTCTCCACCGCGGCTTTTCCGTCTTCTGCCTGATCAACTTCAAGCCCGACGGACTTGAGGATGTGCGTAGCCACTTCCAGGTTGATCGGATTGTCTTCGACCAGCAACACCGTCCGCCCCGAGAACGCCGTTCGCAATCGATCCGCCGGACTGTCCTCATCGACCGATCCCGGGCGCAGCGAGACCATGGTCGCCCGCTGCAGCTTGGCGGTAAACCAGAACGTGCTACCCATGCCAAGTCGGCTGGTCGCGCCGGCTTTCCCACCCAGAAGCTGTGCCATCTTCCTGACAATCGACAACCCCAGGCCGGAACCTCCCTTGGCAGTATCCGCCAAGGGGTTCACTTGCACGAAGTCACCGCTCATCAACTGCTCGAGATGTTCCTGGTCAATTCCTACCCCGGTATCCGCGACCTCAAATCGAATCAACAATTCGTCACCGGTATCCTGCTCAACGCTAGCGCGCAACTCGATCCTGCCGCGTTCAGTAAACTTGACCGCATTTCCCGCATAGTTGAGCAGGGCCTGGCGGATCCGAACCGGATCTCCGCGCAGCCAATCCGGGATGCCCTCGATGTCTATCAAGACGTCTACCCCCTTGTCGGCCGCCCCCTGGCCGACAATCTCTGCCACTTCCTCGAACACCGCCCGCACTGGGAATTCGACGGTCTCGAGCTGCATGCGCCCGGCCTCGATTTTCGACAGGTCGAGGACATCGTTGATAATCGACAAAAGGTGCTGACCTGCAGCGACCACCTTGTCCAGCCGTTCGAGCTGCTCCGGGGGCAAGCCGCTTGCCTTGATGATGTGGCTCATACCGATGATGGCGTTCAGCGGCGTGCGGATTTCATGGCTCATGCTCGCGAGAAACGTGCTCTTGGCTTTGTTTGCGGCTTCCGCATTCGCGCGGGCGATCTCGAGCTCCTGTGTACGTACCGTGACCAGTTCCTCAAGGTGCTCGCGATGCCGCTCGATTTCCTCTGCGTATAACTTCTGCGCCGTAATATCTTCGGCGAGAACAATCACGCCCCCAACCGAGCCATCAGCAGCCGGCCATGGGCGCACCTCCCAGCGAAACCAGCTGGAACGGCCATGCCCAAGATCGAGACGGTCTTCCTGGTTGGTGACAACCTCACCCGCCAAGGCGCGTTGATGGGCCTCAACCTGGTGTGACTCGAGCTCAGGAAACACGTCATAGTGTGAGCTACCCGGAGTCTCGAGGTCTCCTCGACGATAGGTCTCTCGCCACTTCCGGCTCGTCGCCAGGTAGCACATGTTCCTGTCGAACATGGCCAAGCCTGCGGGCGCATATTCAATAAGGACCTTAAGCTGTTGCTCTCGTTCCCGCAGCTCCGCGCGCGAGGCCGTGACACGCTCCTCGGCTTCGCGGCGTTCACTGATATCCTGGAAGGCGCCTTGAACTCTGACGATCCTTCCCGAAGAATCCCGCACCGGCACGCCGAGGGCACGTACCCAGACACGACGTCCAGTCACCGTGATGATCTGCAGTTCGACGTCGAACGGTACGCCATTCTCTGCACATGTGCGGAACAACGTGCTCATCTGGTCACGATATTCCGGCGCATAGAAATTGATGGCATCCTCCTAAGAGACCGTGCTACCAGGCTCCATGTCATGGATGCGACAAACCTCGTCAGACCGAGAGACCGTGTGGCTCTCGAGGTCCACCTCCCAGCCACCGATCCGGGCGACCGAGGCGGCCATGCTCAACAACCGCGAATTATCCTGGAGCTGGCGCTCCATTGAACTCGTGTAGAGCTTGCGATGGGTGATCCACCACAAGATCACCGCCATGGCCATGAATACGAAAAGATTGAAGATTGCCGTGCGCTGCAGTGCTCCAAACATCTGCGTTTGCAGGCGCCCTGGGCCGGAGTAAACAGTCAGTTTGCCAATGTGACGAGGCTCGCCTTCGTAGACATACGACAGCGGAAACTCATAGGATTCGAGATTGGCGAGATCGCCACTGGTCTCCAGCAACGGCTGATAATCTTCCAGCACATACTCGGATACGGCTACAGCGTCGATATACGGAAGTCCCAACAGTCCCTGCGAAATCAGTTGCAGCTGATGCGCTTCAAAATAAAACACTGCGGCAGCGGTAGAATCGAGATAACTCCGCTCTATCAATTCGAGTGTCTGGTCCCGAGTCTCTACTTCCTGCGTGTAATAGATGTGGGCCTGAAATAACAAGCTAATCGCAGTGACAAATACGCTTGCGAGCATGATGAAGCCGATTTGCTTCAGGCTCGGACGATCCATGGTCATGAGCTACCAGTCTCCCATGATCTCGTCCAGGCGAGGCGCATCAGCACCTTCGTGGAAACGAGAGAACTGACGGAAGTCGATCGCCTCAAACTCGCGTATGCGGGATCGTATGCTTTCGGCCGTAGAACGATCGGCGACACTCGGCGCCGCAAGCAGGACCGAATCCGCATGGCTCGCCCGGTCGACGCCTTGCAAGTGATCATACAAGTCGATGATGACCTGGGCCCATAACAGGCTGCTGCTCGCCACCGTCGCCACGAGGTCCCCCTGCAGCACAGACTCTATGCCCGCACCGGATAGATCCAGGCCACCTGTATGCACAGGAAGATCGTCCGGGGCCAACCCATTGCTTATCGTCTCCGCAACTCCAATAGCCAGCTGGTCACTGGCGGTCCACAGGACTGAAACTTCGGGATAGCGACGAAGGATCCGGGACGCCATCCGGCGCCCTTCCTCCGGAGTCCAGCGTGTGTAAACCATCTGCAGCAACTCGACATCCGGATGATCATCGATCGCCCGGCGTAACCCCGCCTCGCGCAGGATCGATCCATACCAAGATCTTGTTCCGTTGATGCCAGCAACATAAATCGTGCCGTCGTCTTCAGCGTTCCGGGCGCGCCTCGCCGCTGCGATCAGCTTTTGCGCGAGCAAGTATCCTTTGAGTTCTTCATCCTCAAGGAAATAACCCACCCAGTGTTGGTACGCCTGCCCCGGGAGTTCTCCCAATTGGTTCAGTTCTTCGGGAAACAATGGGCCGTTCAGAAAGAAGGGAATCCCAGCTTGTTCCGCCGCATCCATGAGACGGACCGCCTCACCGAACTCTACTGAAAATACTGCGGCATCAGGCAGCGGCTCAGTGGTCAGGCGACGCACTCCGACGGACACTTTCTCGAAGCGATCGGACAGATTGAACTCATGGATTTCCAGGCTGATATCGAGATCTGAAGCCGCCGCTCGGAGTATCGAGTGCACCTCGGGCCAGTACGTGTTGTTTGCGGTGGTGGGTGTGAAAACGGCGACACGAAAGCCCGGTTGGCCAGTGTTGTCGTCACAGAGTGCCACTATCGATGGATAAGGCAGAAGAGCGCAAATGAGCAAGGCCCTGACCAGACCTTTCCATGGTGCGCAATTTGACATCCATGCACTGTGCATCCGTAAGCCCAACCCAAAGCGCAACGGCATTTACAGTAAAAGCCAATCTGGAACTGGTCCAAGCGGGCCGCGAAGCGGGAAGCGAGAAATTCGCTCGACGCTGACTTGGGAACGCCACCCCACAGGGTGGAGACGTCTCCGGCGCCCTGTCAATCGTGGTTATCCCGAGGATTTACTCCTTTTTACTGTGCCGTTGTCGTCGGCGCGCCACCAGCCATCAAGTTAACTTCCCGCGTGCCGACAGGACGAGGTATGGAACTCTATCTCGTGGTGTTGGCCGTCGGTGCGGTCGCCGCCCTCTGGCTTGCTTCTCGTGCCCGACCGCCACGACCGGTCCGTTTTCGCACGCCCACTCCTTCGCCCGCGGCGCCCCATGCCTCGCCGGCCGCGAGCGACGACGGGCCAGAGGAGTCGTTCGACGATGACATGTTGCCCGCCATCCGAGCGATTCTCTCCGGCGAGCCGTCGGAGCTCGACGCGGCCATGTTGCCGGAAGCACTGGCGGGCTTCACCTTACTGGGCGCCGCCGACCTGGACCCTGTCGAGCAGGCGCAAGTGGTCGCCTTGGTCGCCACCATCGCGCTGCCGCCACGTTCGGCGCAGCAGCTTATTTCCCCGGAGTTCACGGCGAATGCGAGGCCCCGGGAATTTACTGAGCTGGTGACTCGTGAGCCCCTGCTCGCCGCCAAGGTCATCGGCCGGGTCAACTCGGCGTTCTACGGCCTCGCCTCGCCGATCGTCAGTGTCGCCCATGCGGTCACCTACCTTGGCGTGAACACCGTGCGCAACATGGCGCTGCAGTGCATCCTGGAGCAGGCGTTTGCCAGCGAAGACCCCGAAGTCCAGAACTTCAATGCCTGGCTGCTAGATTCCGGCGCCATCGCAGCGGACTTGACTGCCATCCTCGGGCCCCGGCTCGGTATACGCGACGTCGGCACCGCGTCGACCCAGACCGTGCTGACATTCATCGGTGATTTCGCCATGCCCATGCTGATGTCACCACACTCGGTCATCGGTCATTGGCGCCTGGGTCTGCTCGAGCGCACCCAGAACGAGCAGTTCACGCTCGGCGCCAATGCCATGATCGTCGGACAGCTGCTGATGGAAGCCCTGGAACTGCCGGTCAACGTGCGCAGTGACGTCGCTGATATCCATCGCGTACTGGTCACACCAGCCAAAGAGGAGGTCTCAGAGCGCGAGGCACGTATCGCACTGTGCTACGCATGCGCTCGGATGGCGGAAAGCATCGTGCTGGGCAGGGTGCATGATTCGGCCGACCTCTCTGTGCAAGGCTCCCACGCAGCGGAATTTCATCACCTGCAGAGCTACCTCGCCAAGCCACCCCTGGCACGCCTTACTGATCACCTGCGTGCCGGCGACGTCAAACTGGCTGTGGCCCGCATGATCGCTGGCGCCGCACGCAGCCGGGACGTCTCATACCAGAGATACCACACGGAATGACGAGCGCCCTCGCCGTCCAGCGCCCCTCCCGCTTGCGGGCCAGCCAATCCAGGGGCTTTTAGGCTCGATAGACGTTGGGATCACCACTGCCAGTCCCAAGTCAGTGCGCCTTGAGGTCAGCTCGCGAGTTCGGCGCATCGGCATGATTGCCCCTCATGCCAATCAATTGCCACGACCCGGTTCCGGCCCTCGGCCTTCGCTCGATAAAGTGCCGCATCGGGAATTTGGATATTGGGCGCGCTCTCAGCGCCGCATGGCGCCAGCATCCCAAGGCCAACACTCACCGTGATAATGCCGAATGGACTGGCAGGGTGCGGAATCGCAAGCGCCGCTACCGCAGTGTGAAGACGTTCCGCCACTTTTACCGCACCTTGGAAATCGCTCTCCCCGAGGATGACGGCAAATTCTTCGCCCCCGTACCGGGCAGGCATGTCCATGGGTCTTAGCAGGTTGTCCCGAATCACTTGACCCAGCTGGCGCAGGACGGCATCACCTGCCGGATGCCCGCAGGTATCGTTGTAACGCTTGAAGTAATCAACATCCAGCATCATTACGGCGAATGCACCACCGTCTCTTGCGGCTGCACGCCAGCGCTGCTCCAGGATATGATCGAACCAGCGCCGGTTCCCGAGATTGGTCAGGGCGTCGACACGGGCGAGATGCTTGAGCTTGAAGTTCGCCGCCTGGAGCTCCTGCGTGCGTTCAGAGATCTCCTGCTCGCGATGTTGCAGCACGTGCTCCAACTCGACCTGGAGCTGTTTCGATTCGGCAAGTGACCTGGCCAGTCGACGATGCGCGCTGGCATGGCGAATGGTGAACCAGTGCAGCTGCCTGAATGCGGAGATGTATTCGCTCGAAAGGCCGTCAAGACGCCCGAAGGGGCTCGAGTGACGACCGACCTGGTACCACCGAAGGCCTTCGAGAAGTCGATCCAGAGGACGGGCGATCCGCCGGGCCAGTCCCCAGCCCAGTGCGGCCGCAGCCAAAAACGAGCCGAGCAGACATGCCACCGCCAATGGTGCGAACTCGGCCAGTTCAGCCCCAAGAGCGGGGCGCTCCTTGAGCACAACCACCCGCCAGCCGTATCGCGCCGGCGCATTTGCGCCGATGAATTCCTGATCGGTCTCGGACGCTTTGATGACCCACGCCTTACGGCCATCCGGCGTACGCGCGATCGGAGTCCCCGCAATATCGTCGAGAAATGCGTACCCGGAGTCCGCACCCGCGTACACCACTCGATTGTTTTCGTCGAGCAAAATCAACTGCGCATCGAATAGTGAACGGTATCGCTCGTCCAGGCGAGAGAAGGCGTTAAGGTTCAGCGAGCCCTCCACGATACCCCACCTCTTTCCGTCGACATCAAGGGGTGAACTGATAGCGATGATCGGGTCGGACCCGAACCCCGGCCGCGGAAGGCGTTCGACACGTAGTTCTCACCGGTCTCCATCGGCACCCGGAAATAATCGCGGTCACGGATGCTCACGCCGGCAATGTCCGCCGCTACAGCGATCGACCCGGTGTCCATTCTCGACCCGACCTGGACGATCCCATCCTGGCTGGCGACCAACATGGTCAAAAAATCCGGATACAGCGCCTGATAACCGAGCAGGTACTGTTGGAGACGCTCATGACCTACGCGACCGTCGAGCTGGATGCTGTCCGCGGCGCTGGCCACACCTGCCACGTGACGTTGCAGGAAGCTGTCGACCGCAAAAGCTGCGCCATTGGCGGCCTCTTGCACCTGCGTGTTCACATGCTGTCGTTGCCTTTCAACCTGCGAGCCGACCAACACCAGGGTCAGTCCGAGGCACGGAACGAGCGCCAGCATGACGAGGCTGCGAAACATCGCCACACGCAGGCTGGGAGATGCGATAGGCCGCAACAGGCTCCGCCACTGACTACGGCTGTCTGCGTGGAACTGGATCAGCGCCACCCCCGCCAGAACGAACAAGAGCCCTACAAATGAATATGACATCGCACCCCGGCGCGCCGCCGAGAGGGGACGCCCCATACTCTGTTGATATATGACAATTTATCGGCCGCGCAGATCGAGCCTTAAGGACTCAGTATCGCGATCATGGTACGTATGTTTCGAGCGAAGTGCGGGCGTCCTGTTAGTCACCGGGCAACACGTAGCCACGCTCCCGGAATAGCCGCAGGCATGCTGCGGCTATATCCGTGTCGTAAAGAACGCCCGACTTCTTCTCGATCTGGCTGAGCGCCTGCTCCATGGGGAAGGCCGGCCGGTACGGGCGATGGGACGCCATGGCCTCGAGGGTGTCCGCCACAGCGAGGATGCGAGCCTCCAGCAAGATATCCTCGCCGCTCAATCCCCGGGGATATCCGCTGCCATCCATGCGCTCGTGATGCTGCCAGACGATCTCTGCAATAGGCCAGGGGAAAGACAGCCCCTTGAGCAGTTCGTAGCCCGCTTCAGCGTGTTGCTGAATGTAAAGCCTTTCGATCTCTGACAGCTTGCCCGGCTTGGTGAGAATATCTGTGGGAATGGCAATCTTGCCGATGTCGTGCACCAGGGCCGCCATGGTCAGCCCATCGAGCTGGTCAGAGCTCATTCCGAGCTCAGTGCCGATTGCATCGCACAATACAGCTGTCCTGCGTTCATGACCGGCGGTATAGGGATCACGCAATTCCACCATTCGATTGACGACCTTGATGGTGCCCCTCATTGCGTCTTCAATGCGGTGCAAGTGCGCCTTTTCCCTCTCCTGTGCGAGGAGGCGCTCCGTGACGTCCATGGCCATCACGACACGTGCCGGTCGCCCGTTGAAGTCTATCGAATGGGCTGAAACCTCAACCTGTAGAGAGGAGCCGTCCTTCCTGATATGTGTCCAGACGTCAGCATCCGAGAATGGCTTACCTCGTTCACGCGCCAACGCGGCGTCGAGGCAATCGCACTCCGCTGGATGCCTAATGTCTTTGATCGTCATGGCCAGCCATTCTTCACGCGTGTAGCCGTACAGCGCGACGGCCGCATCGTTCGCCGCAAGGAACTTGAGTGTCTGGCTGTCATAAATCCACATCGGTTGCGGATTGGCGCTGAAAAGACGCTCGTATTCCTGCCGCTGCGTCTTGTAAGCGGCATTCATCGCATTCAACTCGGCGATCTTGGCTTCGAGTTTCCGGGTCACCAGCGCGTAGTGCGTCTGGTCGAAAGCCTTGCCGTTGAGTGCCGGTTGGGACGACTTCTCGGCATGTTCCTGCAACGCCGACTCGACGACCGCCACCAGTTCATCAATGGGCATGGGCTTTTTTAGATAGCCACTCGCGCCGATGCTGAGCCCGAACTGGCGATCGCTTTCCGAGGGATAGCTGGCTGAATAAAAGAGAAACGGCACCTGGGCCAGGGCGCTGTCCGCCATCCAGGCCCGACACAACGAGAATCCGTCCATGCGTGGCATCAGGGCGTCGGAAATCACGAGGTCGGGGCAGTCCGCACGCGCGACGGCGAGCGCCTCGACGCCGTCACCCGCTTCGACTGTTTCATGCCCGCAGGACTGCAGGCACCAGCTGACCAGGGATCGACTGGGCGCGTGGTCGTCTACAACTAGAATCCTGGCCAATCCGATGCCTCCATGGGGTATCCACTCCCGTTGCGCCGTGCCGAGTTACGCGGAGCCAGGTGATTGCTCCCCCAGGATTCGCACGTCACTCCAGCTATCGGCCGGGATAGCTAGAGCTTTAAATCATCATCGGCCTGCGAACCTCGACACTCTCATCCTGAGCTGCCCTCCCCGACCGCTGCGGCGATCATGCGGACCAAGCCGCCCACTTCGCAGCCTCCCTCGAGGAGCAGGCCCACGGCCTCGCACAAGCCTGGGCATTTTCCACGGCCTCGAAAAGCTCAAGAATCCGCCAGGTCTGCCGAAATAACACATCAACAAGGGCGCCACCTCCTGGCGTCTGCTCGTAGGCATCCAGGAGAGATTGTCCATGGAAGATCAAGAATCCCGGCCGGAGGGGCCGGGAGCAGAGGAAGGGCGCGAATACCTGACTTTTCGTCTCGGGCAGGAGGAGTACGGCCTGAACATCCTGAACGTGCAGGAAATCAGGGGCTACGACTCCGTCACCAAGATCGCCAA